>PKUY01000249.1 GCA_003131705.1 Acidobacteriota bacterium
CGTGCAGTCTTGGCGGCGTGACGCTCACGATCCGCAAGTTCAACACCCGCCACTTCGAAATGGAGGATCTGATTCGGACTGGCACTCTCGACCGCGCCCTTGCGAACCACCTCGAAGACTACGTGCTCGCACGCAGGAACATCCTCATCAGCGGTGGCACGGGCACAGGAAAAACCACCCTCTTATCGATGCTGGGAAGATTCATTCCGCCAGACGAACGCATCCTCGTGATCGAGGATACGGCCGAGATTCAACTGGCGCAGGAGAACCTCGTCCGGTTTGAAGCCCGCCGCGAGCAGAACGGCCTTCCGGCAGTGGCCATTCGCGATCTGCTGAAGGCTGCCCTCCGCCACCGCCCGGACCGCATCGTTCTCGGGGAGATTCGCGGTGGCGAAGCCTTCGATCTTCTGCAACTCCTGAACACCGGGCACTCCGGCACGCTGTCCACGATCCATGCGAACTCCGCGCAACAAGGTCTCGCGCGCTTCACCAGTTGTGTTTTGCAAAGCGGCGTGGGCCTCCCCTATCGCGCGATTAAGACCAACATCGCTGATTCACTCAATATCGTCATCCATGTCGAGCGCCGGCCTGGACGAAGATACATTTCCGAAGTTCTCCTAATCAACAGATACGACCCGGATGCAGACCTATTCGATTACGGCGCGGTGTTCTTGGCCAAGCAGGATCACCCATGAGCACCGATACCGCATTCACACCGCGGTCCCTCACCGCTTCGGAGTATGTCCGGGAGCTTTTCGAACCCGCGGACAACGCCGCGATCCTCGTGCGGAATCGCTCTACGGGCCGCACGGTTCAACGCATCGCCAAGGCCGCGACGATAGCGAGCCCCGACTTTCAAACGTGGCTCGCCAATCAGAATGTTCGTGGTTCCGACGTGTTCATAGGAATGAATCCCATCAAGAACGGCGCTCACACCCGAACCAAGCAAGATATAAAGGATATACGTCACGTCTATCTTGATCTCGACAGAAAGGGGGACGAAGCTCTCGAAGCGATTCGGAATTTACCGACGGTTCCAGCGCCGAACTTTGTCCTGAATACCTCGCCCGGCAAGCACCAAGTCGTGTGGAAAGTGAGTGGCTTCAGTCAGCATGAGGCGGAATCTTTGCTGCACTGCCTCGCGAATCAATTCGGCGGTGATCTGGCGGCAACAGACTCGACGCGCGTGCTTCGCTTACCGGGATTCGCCAATCGGAAGCTTCCTGAAGAATTCATCGTCCAAGCGCGCCAGGAAAGCGATGTAGTCTACACGCTTCGCGATTTCACGATCCCTGAAGACTCGCCCGAAACGCCTAGGCATTTAGGCGACTACCAAGAACGCCCAGGGACGGTGCCCAGCGACCACAAGAGCCAATCCGAGCACGATTGGGCATATGCCAAACGTGCCCTCGCCCGCGGCGACGATCCAGAGGAAGTGATACGCCGCATCGCCGACTACCGTGCGGATGACAAGCACGATTCCCTGTATTATGCGCGTTTGACGGTTCACAAAGCTCAAGCGGAATTGAACGCTAGGGATGTAAAAACCGAAGCCGCCCGGTCCGCCCCAACTGATCTTAGTCCAGGCCAATAGGCATGGAGATACAGTTGGAGAGACGCGGGCAGTTGCCCATGGCCCAGAATCCAAACAAGCTTCGGTCGCACCGATCCTTCAGGAAGGCTCTGCGTCTCTGCCCGCCTTCGTTGTTCCTCGGCTGCTGCGCATTCAGGATGCAGCCAAATACCTCAGCGCAACGACTTGGCAAATTGAGACGTTGCTGAGAGAGAAGACGGTTCCGTCCTTTGTACTTGGGAAGCGACGTGTCGTTGATCGGTTAGAGCTTGATCGATATGTCGAGCGAAGGAATGCAGAGGCGAAAGCTGCTCTCAGAGATAAGACTGCCTGAGAGCGCGTTGGAAGATTTGCAAGACTCAACCAGAATTGAACGCTAAGAATATAAGACCCAAAGCCGCCCAATCAGACCCAATTGATCTCAGTCCAGGACAATTGGCATTGAGATTCAGGTCGAGAGACGCGGGCACTCGCACATGCCCACGGAAACAAAACACACTTCGGTCACGCAGTTCCTCCAGGAAGACTCCGCGTCTCTGCCTGCGGTCGTTGTTCCTCGCTTGCTGCGCATTCAGGATGCCGCCAAGTATCTCAGCGGAACGACTTGGCAAATAGAAACGTTGCTGAGAGAGAACGTGATTTCGTCCTTTGTACTCGGGGAGCGGCGTGTCGTCGATCGGTTAGAATTTGATCGATATGTGGAGCGCAGGACTGCGGAGGCGAAAGACGCGCTCAAAGATAAGGATGGACGACTAACGATGAGACCCAAACGCGGCATTGATGTTGTCGCGGAGTTTTTCCGAGTCCGTGACCCCGAGATAAATCATCGTGGTCTCAAGATTCTTGTGCCCCAGCCACACCTGGATAGTGCGAATCGGAACTCCGGCTTCGTGCCAGCGGGTCGCGCACGTTTTGCGAAGCCTGTGCAAGTAAATGTGCTCGCAGACCGGCTGATTCTTGCAAGAGACCTCGACAACCTTCTTTTTGTCGAACCTGCCTACCGTGAGTTTTGTTTTGCACTGCCCGCAGTTCAAACCTGCGCGAAGTGCGATCCGCTTCAACTTCCGCAAGAAATGATTGTCTGGTCTCCCTTCTTCGTTCACAAAAATCCAACGGTCTTGCGGTGCCCTCTTTCGACGGACTTTCAAAAGCGTGATGAGTGAATCGGGCAAGGGAACCGTGCGTGACTCGTGAGACTTGGGCGTGAACTGCATATCTTCTTTTCTACGAATGTGGTACGTCTTCTTGTCGAAATCGATGTCGGCCCATGCCGCAAACGTAACTTCCTTGTCTCGACATCCGGTTCCAAGGAAAAATTTGTAGCGCAGTGTCTCTTCTTCGTCCATCCCGGCAAACAGTTTTTTTAGTTCTTCTTCTGTGTACGGGACAGCCACTTCCTCTTCAACAGTCGGCATCTCGTCTCTGGGAATACGGGCGGCAATCCCGTTCTTTTTGAGCAGGAAGAACACGATATTCAGGCGGGTATCGATCGTCTTGGCAGCGTACCCTCGCCCGACCATGAATTTCTTATAAGAGCGAAGAACGTTCTCAGTGATCTCATCGAGGAATCGGACTTTCGGCCCGATGGCTTCCATGAACTCATTGAGTGTCAGACGGTATTGGGCGACAGTTTTTATCGCCTTGCCGCTCTTCTGCTCCAAGTAGATCGCGACGGCAGACCCGATTGCTACGCGATTAGCATTGCTAATTGCTTCGGCCTCCAAAACCGTCAGACCCTTGGACTGGGCATCAAGCGCGGCAGTCAACTGCCAGGCCTCCTCCTTTGCTTCTTTGAAGGCTTGGGCGGACAGAGTCTTCCACATCTGTTTGCCGTCTACGAACGGCCTTGTGAAAAATGGAGCGGTCAGAACACCGGTCTTGACCCCACGGCCTTCTTTGATCCTTCGGTAGCGCCAGGTGCCCTTTGGGGTCTTCTCTCGGATGTATAGGCTGGGAGTGGGCATAAACATCTCCGCAAATGCTCCAAAAATAGTAGCACAGTAGAGTCAAATGCGAAATAGGCAGGTTTTTATTGGGAAAATTAACTATGGCGGAGAGGGGGGGATTCNNGTCGCGCCCCCGGCCACCAGTCCATCCACGGCGCTGTAAACGTCCTGCGGGTACACGCAGTGCGACGAAACCGCGACGCTGCCATGACCCCGGCAATGCGTGCCAATGTCCATGCATCAACGCCGGTAGCGCCAAGGCGCGTTAGAAAAGGGTGGCGTAGCGAGTAAAGAACGAACGGTCGCACTCCGCTCTCTTTGATTGCGTGCCGGTGCGGTTCGTAAATTGAATTCGGCACGATATGCCCCAGGCTCGCCTTCGCTGCAGGCCACACGTAACCAACTTCCGGTTGTCCTGCGGCCTGCCAGCGTGCAGCTAATATACCACGGACGTGCGGCGGCATAGGCACCGCCCGGCGTGCAGCAGCGGACTTCCCGTGCTGCACTTGCATGCCGCCAAATTTTCCCGTCTGCCACATCACATTTTCCCAACGAAGTAGAAAGCATTCCTCATGCCGAAGCCCGCTATCAACCAACACCGTGGCCACGCTACGCAATGGCTCCGTCGCAGCAGCTAGATATTTTTCTAATTCCTCTGGCAACACAACATGCTCGCGCCGGTTGGCCCCGGCTAAGATTTTCAGCTTGGGCTTGGCCGCGATCATTCCGTCTTCAACCGCATGGGCCAACGCGCTGCGTAGAACGCGGATCGTTGAATTTACAGTTGAAATCGCGCGCCCCTCCTTGAGCCGCGCAGATTTGAAACCGGCTAGCAGGTCACATTGTTAATTTCATCCAGCCTTGCCCCAGCCAAGGGACCGTAATTCAGCAGCACGTTGATCTCGTTGCGGTACCACTTCAACGACTTGGGCTTCTGCGTGAACTGCGCTTCCGCCCAAGGTTTAAGGTGGTTGGTCAAGTAATCCGCCAGCGTGCCCGCTTCCTTCTTAATGCGAATCCCCGCGTTGCCCGTCGCCAGTTTCGTCTTGGCATCGTTTTCCATATTGCAGGCCGCGCGGTGTGGACTTTACAGCCTACCCAAATGCTTCCAATGCTTGCTTTTCAAGGATAGTCGCTTTTATCCTTTCCCCAGCAACCCACGCCAGCAATTCAGCGTCGGGACGCATAGGGAACCCGACGATTCTTGCCGGGGTCATCTTCCTTCCATAATCGAACCGCCACTTTTCATGGCGCAGTATTGCTGCGGCAACGTAAAGGGCTTCCGGCGGGGNNTTTCTTTGGGAACAGGAGTAGGCAGTCATCCACTACACCGCAAGGAAACTCCTGCACCGTAGCTTCCCCAATGCTGCCGGTGCTAGGTACTGCAACAAACGGCGGTTCGATTAGCTTTTTGAAATCGAAAAAACCGTAGCAACCGTTGTCCATTCCACTAGAAGAAATGACCAGACTCTTACCCCGTTCCAAATCTTCCTTGCTGTGCAGGTCCTTTTGTCCGTAGGAAATATCAAAGTACTCTCCAATGGTCCCGACCTGCGTTGTCAAAGGACGGCTCTTCTTATAAGGCTGCGGTGTTAGCACGCCTTTTTTTGTTGCTGCAAGCATTTCAGACAGCTCAGGCGCATGGCGTATCACAAAACCGGCTTTGTCCCGTATAAGACCGCCAATTTCTTTGGATAGTTCAGCGCCAGTAAGCCGCCGCGNNAGTTTCCATTTGGGAACCCGCCTGCTGAACACGAACACCTTTTTTCAGACGGTAGCCGTCATTTTCTACCCGGCAGAAAAAGACCGGACGTTCGGGAGAATGCGCAACACCTTTTTGGAACACTAGGATCGCGGTAGTGGAGGAGGCATACGGTTGAAACAGTTCCGTCGGCAGTGACACCACGGCAAGAAGCGTGTTTTCATTGAGCACATCTTCTCGCCATCCTGCTTTGCTGCCCTTTACCAACAGGCTGCTGGGCACGATGATTGCCGCCACACCTCGTTTCTTAAGCCCTTCCAGTGCCCGGTTAATGAACTTCTCGGGCGGCGCGTCCGTTTTCTTGTGTGGAAANNGCCTGTGCTGCCATCTCCGCGCAAGATCATATTTGCGACGCATAGGGCCGCAGTGATCGGTTCTTCTTCTAAACCAATCAACTGTTTCTTTACGATTTTGACTACCGCTTCGCGGCGCAGATTGCCTTTTTTCTGAATGTGCTGCATGGCAGCTATAAGAAAGCCGCCCGTACCACATGCTGGGTCTAGGACTACGGAGCTGCGGTCAATGTTGCTCATTTCAGCCATCAGATTAGTGACGTGGCGCGGAGTGAAATATTGGCCAATGGTGTTGCCGCCTGTATAGCGGAAAAATTCCTCGTACAGCGCCCCAAGGTAATCGTGCTCCGCCGTAAGCGTGGTTATGTTTAGTCGTTCCAAGATTTCACAGATGCGACGCGCACGGACGGCCAATTTCCGGTTGGCCTCGTCCACTCTGAGACTCTTTGCTAGGTCTGGCTTGCCCGCGCCCCAAAATGCTTGCCCGCAGGATGTGTTGATGTCTGCGAGAATAAATTTGGGATCTCGTCGAATGTTACCGCCGGACTTCCAAAGCCCCAGCATGATGGCCCCAATAGTTGCCGGTCGGAAATCATCTTTAAGTCCTGATTCCCTGAGGAGCCCATTTATTTCTTCTGCCTTCTCTTTGAGTACTGCCGGTGCAGGAACCGTTGGGCGCAATTCGAATGTGGTGGGGGAGGCAAGAATACTTCCCAGTTCTGCTTGATTTGGAATCCAACTGATTGGCTGGCCTTCATAGGTGATGTCCACCCATTTGATTCCGCTCCATTTCTTGACACGGATCCCAAAGCGATCGTCTTCCGTGCCCGCAACCGCTACGGTAAGCACCGCGAACCCGGCATCACGAAGTGCGTTTCCATACGTCTCAACTTCACGAACAGCGATGGGCAGTTCGGCGACGCGCGGCTTCGCTTCAAATACTGCTAACGGTTGCTCGGTTTCTCTGTCCACCAACACGTATTCAGGAATGCCGGGGCCGCCCGCGCCTTTCTTTCCACTTGCACTCAAGGCGGCCTTGAGGGACTCATAGTCTTTGTATTCGTGCTGGGCAAGTACGTCACCCTGAGGTGGGCTATGCAAGTCCCACCCTTGCGTGGACAAAAGTTCCTCAATGAGCCTGTAGCTGCGTACCTCAGCTACTCGTGGTGTGCCCATACTTGTGGTGTGACCCCCAGTGGAGGACCAAATCTGGACGCTTCAAATTGCGGATGGAGAATAAGACCACAACTTAGGGCTTTGGTTCCACTGCTAGATGCAAATATGTGTCCCGAGGAGCATTGTCCGTTCACGACAATAGCTGCATCGGCGGCCATACTACACCGAGGCCAAACGGTCAGCACTAATCATGCCGGTCGAAGCCGTTTTGGACCGGCGGTGGTGCAAACTGCCTGTCGGATGCTTGTGGGCAAAGCCTAGGTGATAGTTTGGCCACTTGCAGCGCCAGCGGGCTTGCTCGGCGCGGGACGGAGTGGACGGGAAAACCAGCCTGCGCCGGTTAGTATGACACCAAGATTTTCGGAGCGGCGAGGCGGTCGTCACCCCTACAGCAATCCCTTCCCGGCGCGTTGACGTACGTCGCTCCACCGACCACGACGGCGCACGGACCGGGCCTACGCTAAAGACCCCTCGAGGCAGGTACCGAGCGCGGAAACTGCTTGCCCCTTCCATACAACCACTGGCGGGCTATTTCGGTATCATCCAGAACATGGCACCCCGGCCCGCCAACACGCCCGCGGCGGCGAATTCTGAACCGACTCTTGCGCCCGCTGTCGAGAAGTGCTGGCAGAGAGCGGCCGCGCCCGCGGAATGGAATCTGAAACGCGAAGAATTTCAAGCGGCGCTCGAACGTAGCGTTGCGCACCGTTTTCCTCCGCCTGTTCCCGACGCGAAGCACAATGTAAGGAAAGTTCGGGCGTATCTCGAGACGCTCCATGTCGCCGACATCGCCCTTGCGCGTGCGTGCAGCGCTGGAAGCGCCGAAGCGTGGGACTTTTTTGTCGCGCAATTCCGCCAGGAGCTCTACCGCGCGGCGCGAGCGATCGCAGGCGACGGCAACGCGCGCGAGCTTGCCGATTCGCTTTACGCCGATTTGTATGGCCTGCGCGAATCCGAAGGCCGCAGAAAATCGCTCTTCGATTATTTTCATGGCCGAAGCAAGCTCAGTACTTGGCTGCGCGCCGTTCTGGCGCAGCGCCACGTGGACGAGATTCGCCGCACGCAAAAAACGGAGCCGCTCGAATCCGAATCCGGCGAGGAGCGCAACGAAATCGCATCGCGAGCGGTGGATTTCGCCGCCTCCCAAGCACCAAACACCGCGAACCTTTTGCCCGATCCCGATCGCGCGAAGTACCTGGCCATCCTGCAGGCCGCGCTGACAATCACTCTCGACGTCCTCGATCCGCGCGACCGGTTGCGCCTCGCATACTACTATGCCGATGACCTGACTCTTGCCGATGTCGGACGCTTGCTCGGTGAACACGAAGCTACTGCCTCGCGCAATCTCGAGCGCACGCGGCGCGACATTCGCCGGCGCGTCGAAACCGCGCTTAGAGACGACAAGAAAATGAGCGAGGCCCAAGTGCGCCAGTGCTGCGAATATGCGCGCGGGGAATGGCCATTCGACTTGGCCGCCGGCTTGCGCTCCGATCGACCGCGCGCGACGGATTCGAGATCGCCAGAGAAAGCGGGCGAGCTTTCGGCTGAAGATTGAAGACGAATGCACGCAAGATTTGAACTTTCGAACGTTCTAACTGATGGAGGAATATAGTTTCATGCCTTCGCTGGATCGGCACAAAGCGGCCGCTGGAATGCTCCGCCGGAGATTCGCACAGAATTCGGGCGCAGGACCTGCCGGTGCGGACGGCGATTGCCCCGAGCCGGAAATCCTCGCAGCCTATTGCGAGCGCTCGCTCGACGCGGAGGAGACCGCACGCTACGAGCTGCACTTTTCCCGATGCGCGCGTTGCCGTGAACAGATTGCGGTAATGACCCGCGCCGGAGAAATTCTCGCGGCGGACGAAGAAAAGTCGCAGCTCGCGTCCTCGTCGCCGTGGTTGTGGAATTGGAAGTGGCTAGCGCCCGTGGCAGCGGTGCTGATCCTCGCAGCGGTTTGGGCGGCACGACGCCCAGCATCGCCAAAAATATTCGCGATCTCCCAAGAGGAATTGGATTCGCATGAGATCACGCCACGGACAAGCGCTCCCGCGGGCGCCGCTCCTGCAGGCGCCGCTCGCGCACCGAACACACCAGCCTTACGCATGGCGCCGAATCTGTCTCTCGATAAGGCACAAAAGACGGTTTCTCGGCAATCGGCGATTCCTACGGAGCCTGCCAACAATGAAGTGGCCGATAATCTATCGACCAACAGTGTTGAAGACGAGGAATCAAAACCATTATCGAAATCCGCCAACAAGCCTCGCCGCGATATCGAGGAACGCGCGGTTGCTACTCAATCTGGGCCGCCGTCCCCAGCAGCACTTCCGCCACCCGAGCCTCCCGCGTCTTTGGCGCGCGTCNNNNACGCAGAGGACAAGCGCGCGACCGGCATACTCATCCGCACGCCGGATTCGCAGTATCTATGGAGAATCCGCGCCGCAGGTTTTGTCGAGAGGTCAAATGACGGCGGCGCTACCTGGCACGGAGAATTACCCAATCCGAATGCGCACCTTCTCGCGGGCTCGGCTCCGTCCGCGCAGACCTGCTGGGTGGTCGGCAACGGCGGCGTGATTTTCCTGACTCAGGATGGATCTATTTGGACGACAATTTCGCCGCCCGTGACTGCGGATTTTGTCGCAGTCGCAGCCAAGGATGCATCCTCGGCGACTGTCACCGCGGCGGATGGCCGCAAATTCGCAACCAGCGACGCCGGCAAGCACTGGACTCCTGTCCAATAACCCGCGCAACCGCGGCAAATCAGGCCGCAAGAAATTCGGCGCTCACCGTTCTAACCTTGAAGCGAAGTTCACGCGAAGGAGACAGCCCCATGTCATCACGCAACGTACGATTTGTCAGCGCAGGAGCCCTGGCAGCAATCCTCTTGTTCTTACCACTCGCAGGAAAACTGAATGAAGCTCATGCGGCGGCGCCCAATGTCGAAAGCCAGGCAAAGGCGGATGCCGCAGCCACGACGGAAAAAGATCAGTCGGATTTGTCCGTGACTGTTTACAACTCGAATATCGCGCTCGTGCGCGACGTCCGCCAGATCCACCTGCAATCGGGAGTATTCCCGCTGCGATTCGAAGATGTCGCTGCGTCGATCAATCCCGCGACCGTGCATTTTCGCTCGCTTACCGATCCCACGAAGCTAAACGTCGTCGAACAAAACTACGAATACGATTTGCTCGACCCGCAAAAACTATTGCAGAAATATGTCGGCCGGGAGGTCACGTTCGAGTGGCAGGGAATGGAGACCAAGGCTTTGTTGCTTTCCGACAACGGCGGCCCGGTATGGAAAATCGGCAATCAAATTGTCACGGGGCTGAGCGTGGGTTCCTACCGCTTTCCGGAGCTGCCGGACAATCTCTATAGCCGGCCAACACTCGTGTGGACCCTCGATAATCGTGGCGCCGATGCGCAGCGTGTCGAGGCTTCCTATCTCACCGGCAACATGAACTGGAACGCGGACTTCGTGCTTACGGTGGCGCGCGACGAGAAGAGCGCGGATCTCGATGGCTGGGTCACACTCGTGAATAACAGCGGTGCGGCGTACCACGAAGTGAAGCTGCAACTTGTGGCGGGTGAACTCCACCGGACGCCGCAGGCCATGGACGAAGAGCGCGACATGCTCGTGAAAAATATGGCTGCACCGGCATCGAGAGTACAATTCGCACAGGAATCATTTTCCGAATATCACCTCTACACGCTTGATCGGCGCACTTCCATTCAAAATAACGAATCGAAGCAAATCAGCTTGCTCACGGCGACGAGCGTGCCGGTGGAAAAATATCTCGCGGTTGACGGGCAGCAACCCTACTACTACCGCAACCCGCAGGGAATCGGGAACGCGATCCCGCAGCCGGTGAAGGTTTTTTATCGCTTCAAGAACGAACAGAAAGCAGGGCTCGGAATGCCGCTGCCTGCCGGGACAGTTCGCGTCTATCAGGCCGATTCTCGCGGAGGAGCGCAATTCGCCGGCGAGGACACGATCAGCCATACGCCGAAAGACGAGACCCTGCGAATTTATGTCGGCAATGCGTTCGATGTCGTTTGCGAGCGCAAGCAGACCGACTACAAAAAGCTCGCGAGCGATCTCTTCGAGATGGAATATCAGATCACGCTGAGGAACCACAAGGACGGGCCGGTAACCGTGGAAGTGCGCGAGCCCATCGGCGGCGATTGGGAAGTCGTGAACTCCAATTACAAATGGACGAAGGTCGATTCATCGACGATTGGATTTCAAATTCCGGTGGACAACGACGGCACAGCGACGCTGGATTATCGAGTGCGCGTGAAGTGGTAGCCGCGTTACAACGTCCGGCTTATGGATTGGTGGACGGAGCGTGATCGACCAGAGCGAGTTCATGTCCGAAGAGCGGGTTGGCAGGAAATTCGTTCGCCAAGTCGGCGAGCAAAGCGCGAGCGCGCTCCGGTTTATGCTCGCGCTCGAAGGCCAGCGCGAGAAAAATTTTCGCAAACGGCTGCAAGTAATGCCCCTGGTCGGCGGCGAGTTGCATTTCCGCGAGCCCGCGTTCGCGGTCACCGTGAACTCCGCCAAACCATAAAAACGCGCGCTTGTAACTCGGCAGGCAACCGATGATGTAATTGGCCGCGCCCAGCGCGAGATTAGCGTCCTGCGCGGACGGATCGACGGCCAGCAGAGCCGTAGCCTCAGCGTCGGCTTGCTTCATCAGGCCCAGGCCCGCCATCTGCTTTTTCACGATCAGCGCATCGTAATCGGATTCCATGCCGTCGGTCATCGTGAGAACGAGCAAACTGTGCGGGTCGCGGGGCTTCGCCTTCAACTGCTTCGTGGCCATGTCCCGCGCGCGCCTGTTTGCGCTAAGAAATTCATCGTTGCGATTCTCGCTGGGATTCCCGGCTGCGCCGTTGAGGAATTTCTCATCGTTCAGGAAAAACGCCGACGTAAAAACGCCCTTGGCATTGAATTGTTCGTAAAGGTAGCTTGCGGCTTCTGCCGCGGTGCCGAGTGGATCGTCCGGCTGCAGATTCTCGTAAGAGACGAAATCGGCACGAGCTCCCTTGAAATTCAATTCGTAGAGTTTGCGGAAACCCGTGTCCAGGAGTTTGGACGGTTCAGGGGCCTCAGTAAGCGCGTCCTGTGTCTGGGCTGCTGCGGGCGCCGCGCCGCAAAAAAAAGCGCATGATGCGGCGGCCACCGCCAGGAAAGCCGCCGTTGCCGTACGGAGCATTGTTGTACGGGACATCGATGCAACGAACAGGCGGTCCCGGAAGAAAATTAGCGCGTCCGTTCCCGGACGAATTGCGGTGAACATTTCAAAATGGCTCCGTTTTCTAATAATACGCTCCTCGAGCGCTCGTCCATAACAAATGCAATTATATTGAAATAATTCCGGGCGCGACTGGTTGTATGCCGGGCCATTGTCCTAGATGGCATTCGGACCCTAGAGGTTATTCAGCAAGAAATCGGTGATGGCCTTGAAAAGCTGGATGCGCGCCGGTGAATCTTCCATGCTGTGGCCGCGGCCGGGAAAAATCAGCAGGCGATCGGGATATTTCCCGGCGAGTATAAGCTCGTTGACTATTTCTGATGTATTCGAAAAGTGCACGTTATCGTCGCCGGTGGCATGAGCGAGCAGCAGCTTGCTCTTTAGTTGTGCGGCCTGGCTCACCGGCGAACTATTCTTGTATCCCTCGGGATTATCCTGCGGGCGGCCCATGTAGCGTTCCGTGTAAATGGTGTCATAGAGGCGCCAATCGCTTACCGGCGCAATCGCAACGCCCACCTTGAAAACATCCGGCGCGTTGAACAGTGCCTCAAGCGTCATGGTGCCGCCGTAGCTCCATCCCCAGATACCGATCCGCGAGGTGTCCACGTACGAAAGCGATTTGAGATATTTAACGCCCCTGAGCTGGTCTTGGAGTTCAACCTGACCGAAGCGATGGTAGATCGGAGTTTCAAACGCGTGGCCACGATAATAGGAGCCACGATTATCGAGCGTGAAAATAATGTAGCCTTTCTGGGCCATCATCTCGAGCCACAGGAAATCGATGCCGCCCCATTCGTGGCGAACGTTTTGCACGTGGGGCCCGCCATAGACATCGATCAGCACGGGATACTTCCGCGATGTATCGAAATCTGGCGGACGGATGATCGAAGCGCGAAGCTTCGCGCCGTCATCGGTCAAAAGATCGAGGAATTCAACGGGCGAAAGATGGTAATCGCCAAGCGCGGGAACTTTGTTTTCATTCAGCACCGCGACATGCTTGCCGTCGATGCGATAGACGTCCTGGCGCGGCGGCGTCATCGCGTTCGAATAGGCGTCTTCGAATGCGGAAGCGTCGGGCGCTATCAGAACCCCGTGAGTGCCCGCGTCGCGCGTGATCTGAGTGATGCTCTTGTCCTGCAATGAAAGGCGGTAGAGCTGCGTGTCGCTGACTTCGTCTTTGTTGGAAAGAAAATAGATTAAGCCGTGCGTTTCGTCAACGGCCGGGTGGCTTGCAGAGCCTGGTCCGAATCCTCCATCTCCGGTAATTCCCCAATCGCCGTTGGTCAACTGCTCGAGCTGGCGGCCAGAAAGATCGTAGAGGTAGTAATGGCGGAAACCGGTGCGTTCGCTCGACCAGAGGAAGCGCTTGTTGTCGGAAAAAAAGTAGAGGTCGTCAGCGATGTTGATCCAGTATTTGTCGGTCTCGGTGAGGATTGTTTCGGAAGCGCCGGTGGCGGCGTCGCAGAAAAGCAGATCGAGCTGGTTTTGCGCGCGGTTCAGACGCTCGATCGCGACACGGCGGCTATCCTGCAGCCAAACGACGCGAGAGAGATAGACGTCCGAGTCCGCTCCGGTATCCATCGATTTCGTTTCGCCGCCTGCGATCGGGACGACGCCGACACGCACGACTGGGTTCGCTTCCCCTGCTTGGGGGAAGCGCGTGTATTCGACTGCTCCAACAGCCGAGCTCATATCAATGAGGGGATAACGCGCGACAGGGCGCTCGTCCATTTCGTAGTACGCGATCTTCGAGGAATCGGGCGACCACCAGTAGGCCGTTGTCGAATCAAGTTCTTCGGGATAGACCCAATCGAGCTGGCCTTTCAGAACTTCCTCGCTGCCGCCGGTCGTCAGAGCTTTTGTTTCGCCTGTTGCGACGCTGACGACCCAGAGATTTGAATTGCGCACGAAGCTGACCCACTTGCCGTCGGGCGAAAATTTGGGGTCTTGAATATCCCCGCGATCGGGCGCGGTGTTGCCGACAACGGTGACGAGCGGTTTTGGAGTCAGCGATTTCGGTGCCATCGACTTCAAATCCAGGAGCACGAGATTGCTGCCGCCCACGAAGAGCAGCGCGTCACCGGTGGGCGACCATAGATAATTCTCGGCTTGGACGCGGCCGAGGCCGGTGGACTGAATAGCTTTCGTCTCCGGGGGCTGCAGGACGTCCTCAATCACGTGGGCTTTCACGAGTACTTTCCGCTCGCCCGTGGCGGCGTCCATGGTCATCATTTCCACGCCGGAGGGATGGCGCTCGAGATACGAGATGCGCTTTCCGTCGGGGCTCCATTCGACGCCCGAAGTGAGGTAGCCACTTAGGCTGGGCGCGCCGTAAATGCGCTCGACGGTCAGCGATTTTGCTCCGCCAGGGCGGGCAAGCGAAGGCGCTGCGCCGAAGGCCAGGGTGAGAGCGACGAGCAAGATTAGGCGCAAGGCTGGGAAACGCTCCCCCCTCAAAATGTTGCGATTAGAACCAAGCTCGACCGTTTCGTTGCGATGAGTTAGAGGGGATTCTAATAACGGGATGTCGCGATTAGGAATTGGAGACTGGACCCCTGAGGCGATGCGAGCGCCACCGCGGCTGGGACGGACGGCAGCCTGACTATGCGGCACTGTACTTGAATGCGCCGCGAAAAGCCTCGCCCCAAAAAAGCTGGGGCGAGCTACATCCACTTCAACTTCTCCGGGTAGCTTTGCAAGGTCGGCCGCCCGATCCGACGCCCGGTCCAACGAAGGACACTCTCGCATTCCTGCTCCTAACTGGGGCGAAGATGCTGGTACCCGATTCAGGCTAGCACAAAGAGGATTCGGTTTTGTCAAGCGAGTCGTGTGGACTGTGCCGCGCCTACGGCGCTGGGGGAGTGTCTTGCCAGCCCCCGATCAGGCTTGGGAGTCGGCGGCACGCGTGTGGATGATGCCGCTGTTTCTGCAATTTGCAGAGTTCACGAGCAAAGGCTCAGCCAATTCGCGGGCACTCCCGCCGCAGAAAGCACGCCTGCTGAGCCATTCGCGCAACCGGCCTGAAATCAGCCAGTCCGGGCTCACTTCTTTGTTCATAAAACGGCAAGCCCCACCCCCTGCTAGCAAAGCAACGCAAACTCAAGCGGCGCGAAGGCCGCTTCCGGGATCACACTATAATTCGGGTGCTCCTCGTCCGTAAGCAAGTTCGTAACAGCAGTCGGGGCAATGGGCTAAACGCAATGAAGCAAATCATCGAAAAGTTCATTCAGTACTTGCGCTATGAGCGGAACGTCTCGCCCGACACAATTCGCGAGTACCGGCGCGACATCGAGCAGTTTGCGGCATTCCTTACGCCGCCCGGCGAGAAGACGATGGCGCTTGGGGACGTGGATCACCGCATCGTGCGCGAATATGTGAGCTCGATGTACGTCCGAAGGTTGCAGAAGGCGTCAGTGGCGCGAAGGCTTGCCGCATTGCGGACGTTCTACAAATTTTGCGTGCGCGAGAAATTTGCCGAGCAAAATCCGGCTCGACTGGTGGCCACGCCTAAGCTGCCGAAACGAATTCCCCGCGTGCTGACGCCGGAAGAGCTGAACGGATTTCTCGACGGTATCGGGAGAGGAGCCGTAGAGTCAAAGACTCGAGGCGGCCGGCGCAAGACTCCCCGTGCCACTGAGGAAGCGAAAGTGATTCTGAAGCGCGACCGCGCGATTCTGGAATTGCTGTACGCGTCCGGTCTGCGCGTGAGCGAACTGGCAGGGCTTGACCTTGGTGACATCGACCGACGCGGGCAGATGCTGCGCGTTCTGGGCAAGGGCCGCAAGGAGCGCGTGGTTCCTTATGGCGCGAAGGCGCAGGCGGCGCTCGAAGCGTACTGGCCGGTGCGGGACGAAGTTCTTTTGCGGTCTCAGACAAACCAGTCCCTTGTAAAAGCTGTGCCGCAGGCGGTGTTCCTGAATCATGTGGGCGGGCGGCTGACGGGCAGGTCGGTGCACATGCTGGTGAAAAAATATTCGCGGCTGGCGAACGTCAACTGGGACATGCACCCGCATTCTCTGCGGCACGCATTTGCAACGCACCTGCTGGCCGATGGCGCGGACCTGCGCGCAATTCAGGAGCTGCTGGGACACGTCTCGCTTTCAACGACGCAGCGATATACGCAGGCGAGCATACGGCAGTTGATGGACGTCTACGACAAGGCTCATCCGCACGCCTGAGGCCGTTTCTGCATGGCGAGAGCCGCACGTCACCGCGAAAACTCCTAGCCCCGGGAGAAAACCACGCATGGCCACGATCTTAAAATGTTGAGGTATGCTTGTACGATGAATCACCGTATCGGACTCATTTTGGGGCTGGCTGTTGCCGGCGTGATCTCATTTGCGATGCCCGCGACCGCGCAAGACAACTATGAAATTCAGGTGTACGGAGCCGATACGGTCGAGCCAGGGCACACGATGCTCGAGTTGCACAGCAACTTCACGATTGACGGCTCGAAGCAAATGGTGGACGGGTTCTATCCCACGAATCATGCCGAACACGAAACGATTGAAATCACGCACGGCTTCAACGACTGGTTCGAGACCGGCTTTTACATTTTTATGTCCGCGCGCTCGGGACAGGGCTATCAATGGGTGGGAGATCACATCCGTCCGCGCGTTCGCATCCCGGAAAAGTGGCACTGGCCCGTCGGCGTAAGCATTTCGAATGAGATTGGCTACCAGCGAAGACAATTTTCCGTGGACACGTGGACATGGGAGATTCGCCCGATCGTCGATCAGAAGATGGGGCGGTGGTACTGGTCGATCAACCCGACACTCGATCGATCATTTCACGGAGCAGGCATACGCCAGGGCGTCGTCTTCTCACCGAATTTCAAATTCAGCTATGACTTCACGCCGAAAGTTGCCGGGGGGCTCGAGTATTACGGCTCGNNACGGCTCGGTTGGTCCCATCACGGGATTCGATCCGATTTCGCAACAGCAGCAGCAGATTGTTCCGGCGATTGACCTGAACCTTGCGCCGCAGTGGGAAATTAATTTTGGGCTGGGCGTCGGAGTGACCGGCGCGACCGATCATTTGATCGCGAAGATGATTTTGGGGTATCGATTCAATTTCTGAATTTTGCAGCACGCTGCTTCCTCAAAGAAGAAAAGACCAAACCCGATTCCTCGTCGTCCCGGCCAAACGGCGGCCAGCACTCCTCGAAATGACAATCCGGTTGGTGGTGATGGCCCAGATGCGCCAGGCGTTCAGAGCGTCAGCGAGGACGCCGGGATGAATTCGGTTGAACCCGTGGGGCGACCCGGCGCGATCGGAGGCAGTTTCGAGCGGTCAACGCGATTGTAGAGCGTGTCTCGTTCGACGGGGACGCGGCCGGCAGCGCGGATCAAGACTTCGAGCTCGCCGCGGGTGAGGTGCTCGGGCGTGGTCGCGCCGGCATCGTGGTAAATTTTTTCCTCGACCACGGTGCCGTCGAGATCGTTTGCGCCAAAGCCGAGAGCGATCTGCGCGATGCGCGGCGTGAGCATGATCCAGTAAGCCTTGATGTGATCGAAATTATCGAGCAGGAGGCGTGAGACGGCGATCGTCTTCAGCGCGTCGATGCCGGTGGGCTTCGGAATGTGCGAAAGCGCGGTATTCGCCGGATGAAATTCGAGCGGGATGAAGGCGACGAAGCCGTGCGTTTTGTCCTGCGTTTCACGCAGCAAGAGCAGGTGGTCGACGCGCTCTTCGAGAGTTTCGACGTGGCCGAAGAGCATGGTGGCGTTCGAGTGCAGGCCGAGCTCATGCGCGGTGCGCGCGATCTGCAGCCACATCTGTCCGCTGACCTTGTGGTCGCAGATAAGTTTTCGCACGCGCGGATGGAAAATTTCGGCGCCGCCGCCGGGCAGCGAATCCACGCCTGCTTCTTTCATTTTGACGAGCGTGTCGCGGATCGAGCTTTTCGTGATGCGCGCGTAGTAGTGGACTTCGACCATGGTGAAGGCCTTCAGGTGCACGTGCGGGAAACGCTGTTTCAGGCCGCGGATCAGGTCGAGGTAGTAGTCGAACGAAAGGTCGGGATGCAGGCCGCCGACAATGTGAAATTCGGTGGCTCCCTCGGCGACGCCTTCCGCTCCGCGCGCGAAAGCTTCTTCGAGAGAGAAAGTGTACGCGCCGGGGTCATTGGGCGAACGGCCAAAGGCACAGAGCTTGCAATGCGCGACGCAGACGTTGGTCGGATTAATGTGCCGATTGACGTTGAAGTAGCAGATATTGCCGTGGCGCTGCTCGCGGACGTAGTTCGCAAGCCAGCCTATGGCGAGCAGGTCGTGGGACTGAAATAGCGTGAGGCCGTCTTCGGCGCCCAGGCGCTCGCGAGCGAGAACTTTTTTCGCGATGGGTTCGAGGCGCGCGTCCGAGATTTGAAGTGGCGATGACATTGGTTTGGTGTTCCGGGCCGCTTTTGTCTCAGGCGGCTTTAGCGGCGCATCACGCACACCGCAGCGCCCCAAAACAGCAGGAACAATAGACTAATATAGCCATTCACGGTGAAAAACGCAGCATTCATTTTGCTGAGGTCGTTCGGCTTTACGAGGGAATGCTCGTAGGCCAAGAGCGCGGCAACGACGGCGATGCCCGCCCACGCGGGCCAGGCCAGATGAAAACTCCAGGCCAGCCACGCGAGCAGCGCGACCATCACGATGTGCATGGCGCGAGCGAGCAGGAGCGCCCTGGCGATGCCGAATTTCTTTGGGATCGAATGCAGACCCGCGGCTTTGTCGAATTCGACATCCTGGCAGGCGTAAAGCACGTCGAAGCCACCCACCCAGAGCGTGACCGCGGCGCAGAGGATCAGCACGCGCCAGTCGAGCGAGCCCCGAATCGCAATCCATGCCGCGGCCGGTGAGATCCCCAGACAAAAACCGAGCGCGAAGTGCGACCACGACGTGAAACGTTTTGTGTAGGAGTAAAAGAAAAGTACCGCGAGCGCGACGGGTGAGAGTTTCAGCGCCAACGGGTTGAGTCGCCACGCCGCGAAAACCAGGACTGCCGCCGCGAGAATCGTGAACGCCCTGGCAAAACCGACCGAAAGTTCGCCGGCGGGGAGAGCGCGACTCGCGGTGCGAGGATTGCGGCGGTCGTATTCGATGTCGGCGATGCGGTTCATGGTCATAGCCGCCGAGCGCGCGCCGACCATCGCGACGACAATCCACAGAAGCTGGTGCCACGAAGGAAGAGTGCCGCTGGCGCGCGCCGCGAGCAGCGCTCCGACGAGCGCGAAGGGCAGCGCAAACACGGAGTGCTCGAACTTAATCATCTCGAGCACGGTGCGGATGCGGGTCTTTGTCATGATCGAGTCATCGCTGCGTTATCCCTTGCCCTTGGGCCCGCCCTTCCATTGATACTGGTTGCCCTGCGGGATCCCCAACTGCGCGAGGACGCGATAGGCGAACTGGTCGACCATGGCATCGATCGTTTTCGGATCGTAGTAAAACGCGGGCATGGCTGGCATGACCGTGGCGCCTGCGTCGTGGAGGCGCAACATGTTTTCAAGGTGAATGCGATTGAGCGGTGTTTCGCGGAGGCAGAGGACGAGCGGGCGGCGCTCTTTCAGGCAGACGTCCGCGGCGCGCGTTAGAAGGTCGCTCGCCGTGCCGGCGGCGATCGATCCGAGCGCGCCAGCCGAGCACGGAATGATCACCATCGCGTCCACGGCGGCACTGCCGGACGCGATACTCGCGCCGATGTCTTTGTTCGGGAGGTATTCGATTTTTTTCGCCGCAGTGCCGGTGAGAAGCGATGGAAGCTTTTTGACGTCCGCGGCGACGATGGCGAGCTCGGTTGAGAGCAGGCGCAGGCCGGCGTCGGTCGCAACCAGGAAAACGCGGGAGACGCGGCGGTCGGCGTCGAGCAGGCGCAGAAGGGCGCGCGCGTAGAGGGCGCCGCTCGCGCCTGTGACGCCTACTGTGATGATCTGGCTTTCAGTGTTCGGCATTGAGTTCAGTGGAAACTTCGAGTCTAGGCGGGCGATTTCGGCAAAGTCAAGGCGCACGGGGACTGCGAAATCACGACTTCAGCAGCATCCACAGTGGGGCTCCGCGCAATTACAACCCAACTCGCGAGGCTGCGACAGCTAGGCGCGCTTCAGGGCACGAACCAGCAAGAGCAGCACGACGGCTCCGACCACCGCCATGATCAGCTGTCCGATCAGTCCGTAAGCGCCAAGGCCCAGAAGCGTGAAGATCCAACCGCCGAGTACGGAACCCACGATGCCGACGACCAGGTCAACGAGAACGCCCATGCCGTGGCCCTTTACAATCTGGCCGGCAAGAAATCCGGCGAGGATACCAATCAGAATTGTCCAAATCAGCCACATCGTTGCACCTCCGAGAGAAATTAACTGTGTGGGCCCGGGCACCCGCGACTGGGTTTCGGGCGTCCGACCGGGCACACTCTAGCACGGATGCACGCTTTCGAGGGTAAGGCCAAAGTGCTTACCAGCCTTTGCCTTTGCGACAAGCCTTTGAACGCCCAGGTTGACGTTGCGGGCTGCCCCGCTTAGGCTGGAATCACCCCGGTACGGAGACCAACCATGGCCACAACTGACGAAGATCTAAGCCAAATCGAGCGGGATATACGCACGCTGAAGATCGAGTACGAACAGTTCTTCGGTGGCGGGCGTTCCCGGCCTCCCGCGGACACCCAGTGGCGGGTGGACAACCTCGTGCGGCGGTACAACGAGCGTTTAGGGGACTTGAGCTTCGGCCAGCGCTTCCGGTTCAACAATCTCGCCCAGACATACGCAAAATACCAGGACATGTGGCGCAAGAAGCTGATGCAGAAGGAAAGCGGAGCCCAGCAACGCCATTTCGGAGCCGCTGCCAAGGCGATGGAAGCCGAGCGCGCGCGACAGGCTGCCCACGACGCAAGCGAAGCGCACGTGGCAACGGCGCTGCCTCCTGCAGCTACCACGGTTGCGAGCAAAGCGGCTGCGCAAGCGGCAGCCGTCGAACTATCCGCTGGCCCTTTCGCGCTATCGGTATCGGATCCAGCGCGCGAAAAAGAGAAAGTGCAAGANNGCTATCGGAAGATGATCGAGGCGCGCACCGAGACGGGCGAAAAAGCCGGAGCGCCGAGCCTGAAAGACTTCGAGCGCTTCGTCCAGCAGAAGACGAAGGATCTTCAGGACAAGGGCGGCCACGAAATTGAATACAGCGTCAGCGTCGAAGGCGGGCGCGTGAAACTGAAGGCCCGCGTTTCCAGCTAGAACTAATTTCGAGGGAATCAGAGGGATCCTGCAACCGGAAGAGAGATCCCTCGCCGCGCTTCGGGATGAGATCCAAAACATTTTTAGAGCTTCTCCAGGTCTATCGTTTTCTACTTCTGCGTCCGAACCGCGGCAAGTGATCCCACCCCGCACCGTGTGACTCAAGCGAGACTCAAGCGAGGCTCTTCCGAAATCCTCCGCAAACGCTTACACTGACCTGCTCCATCCATTCAAGCTGAACTGGGGGACAGCGCAGTGGCGATCGAACGGGCGCTGATCAGCGTCTACGATAAAACTGGGGTCGTGGAATTCGCGCGGGAACTTGCGTCGTTGCCAATCGAGATTCTTTCCACAGGCGGGACTGCCCGGCTGCTGCGAGAGGCCGGGGTCGCGGTGCGCGACGTCGCCGAGCTAACCGGCTGGCCGGAAATGCTCGGCGGGCGGGTGAAAACATTACACCCCAAAGTGCACGGCGGGATTTTGTTCCAGCGCGGGAAACCGGAGGATCGCGCGGAGGCCGCGACGCATTCCATCGTTCCGATCGACCTCGTCGTGGTGAACTTGTATCCATTTTCAGCGACGGCGGCGAAGCCGGGGGTTACGGCCGACGAACTTATCGAGAACATCGATATCGGCGGGCCAGCAATGGTCCGCTCGGCCGCGAAAAATTTCCAGAGCGTGGGAGTGATCACCGACCCGGGCGACTATGCAGCGATCGCCGCAGAGTTGCACGAAACGCAGGAACTGAAGCTTTCGACGCGACTCTCTCTTGCACGTAAGGCGTACGCTCGCACGGCACGATACGACGGGGAAATTGCCACGGAGCTCGAACGGCTCACAGCGAATGGCAGCGTCACACTCGGACTGCCGGTAAAATTGCCGGAGCGCATTCACATTGCGCTCGAACGACGGCAATCGATGCGCTACGGCGAAAATCCGCACCAGGCTGCGGCGCTGTATGTTCCCGCGGGGCAGCCAGTCGCGGGGCTTGCCGGCGCGAAACAACTTCAGGGCAAAGAGCTTTCGTACAACAATCTGGTGGACCTTGACGCGGCGTGGGCGCTGGTCACCGAATTCCGCTGCCCGGCGGTTGCGATCATCAAGCACAACAACCCGTGCGGAGCGGCCGAGCAGGAATCGCTGCGCGATGCGTATTTGAAGGCGCTGGCGTGCGATCCGGTTTCTGCTTTCGGCGGCGTGCTCGCTTTCAACCAGCCGCTCGACGCGGCTGCCGCGGAAGAAGTGGCGAAGCTCTTTGTTGAATGCATTGTCGCGCCGGGGTACGCGCCCGCGGCACTCGAGAAATTCGCGTCGAAGAAAAATCTGCGGCTACTGCAAATGCCGAGCGAGGCTGCGCCCAGCGAACTCGATCTCAAGCGCATTTCCGGCGGAGTGCTGGTGCAGGAACCAGACCGCGGCGAGATCACCGCGGCGGATCTCAAGGTTGCCACCGAGCGGGCGCCGACCGATGCGGAGCGACGCGCGTTGCTCTTCGCGTGGAAAGTCGGGAAGCATGTGAAATCGAATGCGATCCTTTTCGCTCGCGAAGGGCGGACGGTCGGCGTGGGCGCCGGGCAGATGAGCCGCGTGGACTCGGTGAAGATCGCGGTGATCAAGGCTGCGACGGCGGGTCTCTCTCTTAAGGGCAGCGTGGTCGCGTCCGATGCGTTTTTCCCGTTTCCCGATGGCGTGGAAGAGGCGGGCAAGGCGGGTGCTACCGCGCTGATTCAGCCGGGCGGCTCCATCAAGGATCAGGACGTGATTGATGTCGCTAATAAACTTGGCATGGCAATGGTCCTCACTGGCATGCGACATTTCAGACACTAGGCGGCAATTTTAGGAAACCAGTGAAAGAGCGTGCCAAGTCGGGCGGGCTAACAGGGCTGCGGGTGCTCTGGTTCGAAAGCCGGCGCGCGACGGAGATGGCAAAGCTCATCCAGAGTTACGGCGGAAGCCCGATCGTGGCGCCGTCGATGCGCGAAGTTCCTCTCGGATCGAACACCGAAGCACTGGCGTTCGCTCGCGCGCTCGCGGCGGATGGCTTCGACATGGTCATCTTCCTAACCGGCGTTGGCACGCGCGCACTGGCGCGCGTGGTCGAAACTGTGTACCCGATCGAGCAGTTCGCGGGAGCGCTTCGGCGAGTTTCGGTAGTGGCTCGCGGACCGAAACCCGTCGCCGCCTTGAAAGAACTGGGAGTGCCAGTGACGCTCGCTGCTCCCGAACCCAACACGTGGCGGGACCTGCTGCGGGCGCTCGACGAAAAAGAGGATTCGCTGCCATTGAAGGGGTGGCGCGTCGCCGTTCAGGAATATGGCTCGCAGAATTCGGAGCTCCTCGCGGGGCTGGAAGAGCGCGGCGCACATGTGACGCGTGTGCCTGTCTATCAGTGGGCGTTGCCGGAGGATACCGGGCCGCTACGGGCCGCCGTGCAATCAATCGCGCGCGGCGAAATCGACATGGCACTGTTCACAACTTCGATTCAGGTCGTTCATCTGCTGCGGATCTCGCGGGAAATGAATCTGGAACAGGAACTTCGCCGCGGTTTCGCACGCGTCGTGGTCGGCTCGATTGGACCGATGACTTCCGAAGAGCTGCGCGACCGGGGCTTGCCTGCAGATTTCGAGCCAGCGCATCCCAAGATGGGGTTCCTTGTGAATGAAGCGGCGCAGCAAGGGGCTGCGATGGTGAAGAAGAAGAGAAGGAACATCTCAGGATGACGTACGTCGGGGGAGTCGGCGAGCGGCCAAGCCCTGGAAGTTTTGGGGGGGGGGAATGCCAAGACCCGGCCGCATCGGCGAATGCATGAATCCTATCAGGTGCTGCGCATGGCGCGTTCGTCGAATTATCGATTGAAAGTATTCGTCTTCCGAATTTGCTCCCATCTTTCTGATTTAATTCACTTTCTGGGTGCCATCGAGCGCCAATGATATTCAAATCTAATCACTTTTTCTTTCGTTTTTGGCGACGCAGAAACTCCTCGAACGAAATCTGACTGGCGAGCCGGTGCAATAGAAGCTTGCGGCGCTCGGGCGAGAGAGTCTTCGCGAAGAGTCTCTTTCGAGAGGCGGCAAGCTCTTCGAGCCACTGTTCGTATTCCGCGCCAAACTCCTGCTCGATCTGTTTTCGGAGTCGCTGCGCGAGAGCCGGGCTGTGACCTCCCGTCGAAATCGCGATTTGCAGCGAGCCGCGGCGGACAACGGAACCATAGTAGAAATCGCAGTGCTCGGGATCGTCAACCACGTTGCACAAAACCGAACGGCGCCGGGCCTTCTTATAAATCTGGGCGTGAAGCGCGGGCGACGAAGTAGCGGCGACAACTACGAATGCGCCCGCAAAATCCGTGGGGCGGAATTTGCGGCGCTCCCAGCGAAGTTTTCCGGCCCGCACCCAGTCGCGAATGCGATCCGTGGCTTCTGGAGCCACCACACGAATATCCGCTCCCGCGCGAAGCAGGCCTTCGATTTTTCCCTCGGCCACGGGACCGGCTCCGACAACAAGGCAGCGGCGGCCCTCGATCTTAAGGAAGGCTGGAAACAAAGTCATCGGCGTCGGGCATGCTCGCCACGAACGAGATCGTCATATTGTTCGCGGCGGCGGGCGATGCGGAACCGTGCGCCTTCGACGAGGATTTCAGCGGCACGGCGGCGGGCGTTGTAATTCGAGGATTGCGTAAAGCCGTAAGCTCCCGCCGTCCACACGACGAGAAGATCGCCCGATTTGACCGGCGCGAGAGGCCAATCGCGCGCGAGAAAATCTCCCGATTCGCAAACGGGGCCGACAACGTCCACGCGTAACTTCTTGTCGGCAGAGTTTTCAGTGCCACAAACGGCCGGCGTGATGGGATGCGTGGCGTCATACAGAACGGGACGGATCAGATCGTTCATCGCGGCATCTACAACCACGAAAGTTTTCCCGCGGTTTTCCTTCACGTACAGAACTCGGGTGAGCAAAACGCCGGCGGGGCCAACGATCGCTCTCCCGGGCTCGATCAGCAGCCGGCAGCCGAGAGGCCGGACAATTTCGGCGACTGCCTCTGCGTAGTCAACGGGCGCAAGGGCCAATTCGTCCGTGTAGCGAATGCCCAGGCCTCCTCCGATATCAATGTGATCGAGGCGAATTCCATTTCGCGCAAGGTCACGCACGTAAGAGGCGATCCGCGTGAGCGCGCGACGGTAAGGACTCGTGCTGAAGATTTGCGAACCGAGATGGGCGCTAATCCCGCGCCAAACAATCGAGCGCGAATCCTTGTGCGCGAGGTACAGCCGGCGCGCTTCCTGCCAGTCCACGCCAAATTTGTGATGATGCGAGCCGGTCGCGATGTGCGGATGGCCGCCGGCCTGCACGTCAGGATTCACGCGGATCGCGGCGGAGGGCGGAGCGCCGCCTGCAGCCACGTGCCGAGCAGCTTCGCTGATTAAAACTTCGAGCTCGGCGCCGGACTCCGCATTGAATACCAATATCCCGCTGCGCCGCGCGTCCTTTCCTGCGTAGCGCAGCGCTTCTCGAATCTCCTCGCGCGTCTTCCCGACTCCCGAAAAGACGATGCGGTTGCCGGGGACGCCGATGCGGCCCAGGCGGTCAAGCTCTCCGCCGGAAACGATGTCGAAGCTGCTACCGAGCCGCGCGAGAACGCGCAGGACGGCAAGATTCGAATTCGCTTTCATCGCGTAACACAACGTATGAGGAAGCGAACCGAAGGCGCGGTCGAGCCCGCGGTACGCGGCTTCAATGCTGGCCCGGCTGTACACATAGGCGGGAGTGCCGACAGCGTCCGCGATGCTGGATAGCGCGACTCGTTCGCAGTAAAGCTCCCGATCCCGTCCCGTGGCTCGATAAGCGTAGCACGGCGTGTACTTCGTGGGATCGACGGTGCGCAGCGATTTCCTTTTTCGCGGCGAATGCGACGTGGGCGTCATCGCAACAAATCCAAAGACGGAGCGGCGCAGCGTGAGCCGCACGTGAGCGTAGCGCGATGGCTGCATGGAAAAATCATGATCACCATCATACAAATTCTGCGGGGAAAAGCCACGATGGGGTGTGCCGTTCCGAGGTCCCTTCGAGCCGACCGCGCATAGTGATCTTCATGTATTGCCCGCGCGGGAAAGGTCGATTTATCATGTCGCATGCTTACCGTACTGCTTCTCATCGTTTCCAACGTGTTTATGACCTTCGCGTGGTATGGGCACCTGAAACATCGCTCCGCGCCACTTCTGGAAGTCATCGTCGTTAGCTGGCTGATCGCGTTTGGCGAATATTGTTTTCAAGTTCCGGCCAATCGCATTGGCTATGGCCACTTCACCGGATATCAGCTGAAGATCATCCAAGAGTCCGTCACTTTGACGGTCTTCGTTGTTTTCGCGTACTTCTATCTGGACGAGCCGATTCGCTGGAACCACGCCGCTTCCTTTCTGTGCATTTTCGCGGCTGTGATGTTTGCATTTTGGGGAAAGGTGTAAGCTCTCCCATGCAAACTGCTGCCGCGGCGCGAAGCCAGCATCCAAAAAGAGACCATCCAGTGCAGAATGACGGAAAAGCGATTCGCGAGCCGATCGACACGTGGATGCGCGCCACATCAGCAGGAGATTTGGATCAGGTGCTAAGCCTGATGGCCGAGGATGTGGTATTTCTGATTCCGGACAGCCGCCCATGTGCGGCAGAGAGGAATTTGCCAGAGGCTTTCGAATCGCGCTCCAACGCGTGCGGATTGAATCGCGCTGCGAGATACAGGAAATCAGATTCGCAGGAGCCTGGGCTTACTGCTGGAACCATCTCTGGGTGACAGTGACGCCGCTGAAAGGCTCGCCGCAGAGGCGAGAGGGTTATACGCTGTCGATATTCGGCAAGAATTCGGCAGGCAACCGGCTGCTCGTTCGCGACGCCAACATGTTGACGCTGGAGCCACAAGCCTGACGCTGAATTAGATTCCTGAGACGGGCCTTACGCAATAGGACACATGCGGCGTCCATTTTCTGATTGTTCCTCAGCGCTTTGTTTATAGTTTCATTGTCTAGAACATCTCACCAATGGTTTTCCGTCAGGGCAGGGTGAACGATCGAAGCATTTAGGAGATAGGTTTCAGACCGTCGAATTCGTATCGCTCTTAATTGCGGATGCAACCCTCACCTCAGCGGCGCATAGGTCTTAAAAGCGGCGTTTTGGTGTCGCTGGTTTTGTTTTCTGCCGCGGCGAGTTTCGCGCAGGACCTTGGTGACATCGCCCGGCAAGAACGCGAACGCAGGAAAGAGCAGCCGCCTCGCGCCACATATGTTTACACCGACGACGATCTGAAAAGGCAGCATATCCTGGTCCCGGAAGATCAGGCGCGGGTAGTCGCCGCTCGCCAAAGCGTATCCACTCCTGCGATCCAGGTTTCGGAGATTCGCATTCCTGCTCCGCCGCAGCCCGCTTTACCTGCGCCAGTTTCAGCTTCACCTGCTCCCGCGAGCATCGCAGCAGTCGTGCCCGCGCCGGTTCCTTTGGGAAACCCGCTGGAAGGGCTGCCGGAAGATTCGACAGGCAATCATCCTCAGACGCAGTTTCCCACGCCACGTGTTATCAGTCCGGTTCCCTCTGACGCTCTGTTATCGTTGGCCGCCCGAAAGAAAGCCGTGCGCCCTGAGATCGCGACCGCCCTTGTTTCTCATTCCGATTTCTCAAGACGGCAACCGCATCGTGCGATTCTGGAGCGCGAACCGGTCAATTCGCGTATGGCCGTCGTCACCGTCGAGCGGGGCGATTCACTCTGGAGCCTAGCCAAACGGTATCTCGGAAAAGGCACACGTTGGCGTGAGCTGGCGGCCCTCAATACCCAAATCTCGAATGCGAATTTCATTCGCGCTGGCGAATGGATTAGTCTCCCTGCCGGAAACTTGCAGACCGCGCGGCAAACGATCACTCCCCGCGCTCGCGCGCCGGGAAGTATCGCCCAGGCGGGTGTGACAATCACATCGCCTTCACCTGTATTCACGGTGCAAATTGCCAACCACCGGCGGCTCGCCCAGCCCTGAACGCGCGGTAACTGTAAACGGACCGACTATGCAACGCACGAGGCCTTATGCTGTCGATATTCTACAAGAACTCGGACGGATATTGCCTCAACCTTTGTAACTTGCTGAGGCTGTCGCTTGCGGTTATTGTCGAATCAGAAAGGCACCAAAATGGCCAAAAAGAAGACAGAATTCGACAAGGCTGTGGAGAGAGCGGCGAGGATTGTCCAGGCTGAGCTGGACACGTTGCCGTCCGAGGTCGCGAAAGAGAAACGCAAAGACTTCACCGGATGGGCGTCAAGGCTTCCCACGCCGGGTAGTATCCTAGCGCAATGGAGAGTCTGCATCAGAAGATTTCAGGCAGTGCGGCCCCAGGCGGTACTGTCTATAGGTGGGCAGCGCGGTTAGGCTGGTGCGCCGGTTTAGCGGCATCGGCAATTATATTTCTCCTGATCCCGCACTGGTATCTTGCTTTGCCTGCCGCTCTCTTCGGATTTTGGCTGACTACCGCGACCTGCGGAGCATCGTGGGCAGCAATTAGAGGAGCGTTGTTCTGAAAACCGGAACCTGGAGATGACCGTCGTCATCTGTGGCTCCACAGAATGGCCGTTATTATCTTGTTCCTAGCTACTATCGTTGGGGTTGCTGGCTTGCTCTACATCCCAAACTGGCAAGACTTCGAATACAACGGTCATCCTAGTCTGGTGACCGTTGCGGGCACCATAGGCTTGGGCCTTTTGGCCTTCGTACTGGGCTTCGGGCTGACCGCATGGACCTTGTTCCGTATAGCTGCCATTAGGACAGGAAGGACAGATACCGTGCTAGATAATCCGAATCGTCCACAATGCGGTCAGCCATTGGATATTGTCATCGAGGACGGCCGATAGGTAGCAAGCCCCTGCACTAATCCAGACTGCCCAGGAAATTCTGAGTAGGTTCGCCAGCTTCAAAATGACGGCACTACCGCCGGCGTGCGCTTCTTGACTTGGACCTGGGCCGCCGATAGACTCACAGTGTTCTTGGTAGAGGTGCGGGGGCCATGAGGAGCCGGGCCGGAAGTTCCGAGTAGCTTCGGAGTGCCGGGTGAAAGGGGCTTTCACGTAGTTGACTCCGCCGAAATCGTGTCGATAGCTGCTATCGAGGCGGTTGGTGGATAGGCTGAAAGGCTTATTCACTGTCATCCGTTGCAAAATGGATGGAGCGCTATCCAGGAGTGAAGACACGAGCCGCGCCTCTCGCGTAACCTTCCCTTCTCTTTCCGTCCCATCCCAAAAGCAGGTAACGCAATGAATGTTTTCGAGCTGACTCGAGCGCTGGTGGATATCGAGTCCGTCACCGAGAATGAGGGCGGGGTGGGTGCGTACCTGCACGCCCATTTGTCGAAGATTGCGGCGGGGTCGGGCGGCAAGATCGAGAAAATGGACGTCGAGCCGGGCCGGTTCAACGTGCTGGCGTATTGGGGCGCGCCCATCGTGACGCTCTCAACCCACATGGACACCGTGCCGCCGTTTTTTCCGTCGCGCGAGGATTCCGAATTCATTTGGGGACGCGGCGCGTGCGACGCGAAGGGAATTATTGCCGCGATGGTGGCCGCTGCGGAAAAGCTACTCGCGGACGGCGTGAAGAATTTCGGCATGCTTTTCGTCGTAGGCGAGGAGCGCAACAGCGCGGGGGCCATCGTCGCCGAAAGAACACCCCGTGGATCGAAGTATCTCGTCAACGGCGAGCCGACCAACAACAAACTGGCGCTGGCGTCGAAAGGCGTGCTGCGACTGGAAGTCGTGGCGACCGGGCGAATGGCGCATTCGGCCTATCCTGAGCTGGGCGAATCGGCCATCGACAAATTGCTGGATGCGCTGGAAGCAATCCGGCGCGTTCCGTTGCCGAAAGATGATCTGTTTGGCGCGTGCATGATGAACATCGGAACAATTTCGGGAGGCCGAGCACCCAACGTGATTGCAGACGCGGCCAAAGCGGAAATCCTTGTGCGATTAGTAGGAGATTCGGCGCAGATCATGGAGCCGTTCGCACGCGCCGCGGGTACACGCGCGCAAGTGAACGAGATTTTAACCCTCCCGCCGATCAGGTTCCGAGGCGTCGATGGAGTGCCCACAACCGTCGTATCCTTCGCGACCGATGTGCCGATGTTTGGCACGAGCTGGGGAGAACCTCTGCTGGTGGGGCCCGGAAACATCCATGTGGCGCACACGTCCGAGGAGCGGATATCGAAACGAGAGCTTACGGACGCAGTCGGGATCTATGCGGATGTCGTAAAGAAACTGTTGGCGACCTCGTGAGACTTTCCGTGGAGCCTCGCGTCGCGGATATTAGTGGGAATGTTTTTGTTGAGCAGACTACAATTCGTGAAGCGGAAGCAAGGTCCCAGTACCTCGGGGACGGGACCGGGGCAAGCCTCACGCCGCGAATTTTACTCCACAATGAAATGAGGCGTTGCACAAGCCGGCGGAATTTCGTTTTTCTTCCGCTTCGTGCGAAGAAAGTAATTGAATAAGATGAATATCGCAATCGTCGGATACGGGAAAATGGGACGGCTGATCGAGCAGCTCGCTCCTGAATACGGCTGCGAGGTGAAGCTGCGCCTCGATGTGGACAACAACGCGAAGTACGAAGGGCTGACGAAAGAAAATTGTCGCGGGATCGATGCCGCAATTGAATTCTCGACACCGTCCGCAGCGCCGGAAAATATCGAGCGGCTGGCGCGGCTCGGAGTAAATGCGGTGATCGGGACGACGGGGTGGTTCGGCGATCTCGATCGCGCGCGGGCGGCTGTCGAGCGGGGCGGGACAGGACTTGTGTGGAGTCCGAATTTTTCTGTGGGAGTCGGAATTTTCAATCAGATTGTTGCGGAAGCGGCGCGGCTGCTCGCGCGCCAACCCGAATACGGCGCGTGGGCATGGGAAATTCACCATGCAACGAAGAAGGATGCGCCTTCGGGAACGCTGCTCGCGGTGGTCGAAAAAATGAAGCAGAGCGGCTACGACAAAAAGATCGACACCAGCAGCAGCCGCGCCGGTGCGCATCCGGGAACGCATGAGATCGGATTCGACTCCGCAGCCGACACGATCACGATCCGGCACACGGCGCGCAGCCGCGAGGGTTTTGCTCGCGGGGCACTACGAGCGGCCAAGTGGGTGGCGGAGAAGAAGGGGTTTTTCGATTTTCGCGAGATTGTGAACGAGCTGGAGTAAGGTTTTAGAAGGAGGCAGAAATGTTTATAGGATGCGGAACAGCGCTGGTCACTCCGTTTCGGCAGAATCTTGCGCTCGATGAAGACGCGCTGCGCCGGCTGGCCCGGCGGCAGGTCGAAGCCGGAATTAATTTTCTCGTGCCCTGCGGCACGACCGGCGAAAGCCCCACGCTGAGCCGCGAGGAACAGCGGCGCGTGGTGGAAATTGCGATCGAGGAAGCGCGCCGCGGCAAGATTCCGGTGCTGGCCGGAGCCGGCGGAAACAATACGGTGCAGGTGATCGAAATGGCCCGCGAATTTGCGTCTTTGGGCGCAGACGGAATACTTTCCGTAAGCCCGTATTACAACAAGCCAACGCAGGAAGGGCTCTACGAACATTACAAGGCGATTGCCGCGGCGGTTTCGCTCCCCATCATTCTGTACAACATTCCCGGACGCACGGGCGTGAATATCGAGCCGGCCACCGTGAAGCGGCTGGCCGAGATCGAGAATATCGTAGGGGTGAAAGAAGCGTCCGGCAGCATTTCGCAGATGGCCGTGATTCTGGACAGCGTTCCGGATGACTTTCTGGTGCTTTCGGGCGACGATGCCATTACGATTCCGCTGATGTCGCTCGGGGGACGTGGGCTGATTTCGGTGGTATCGAATGAAATTCCTGCGGAGATGACGCGCATCGTGAAGCTCTGCCTGGCCAACGATTTCGCAGGCGCGCGCGAAATTCACCGGCGCTATTTCCGTTTGATGGAGGCGAATTTCGTGGAGACGAATCCGGGTCCCGCGAAGGCCGCGATGGCGATGATGGGGCTGCTCGAGCCGGTGTGGCGGCTGCCCGTCGTCGGACCATCCCCGGCGAACCTTGCGAAAATTCGCAGCGTGCTCGAATCCGTTGGACTACTTCAACAGGTCCATGCTGCCCACTAATATAAACCGCGAAATCGAGCAGTTGTTCGACGCAAATCCCGGACGGTACACCGACGAGGATTTTCAACTATTTCAGAAATTCAAAGATGCGCTGAACGCAGGCGAGATTCGCGCCGCTGAGCCCGACTCCGCGCGCGCGAGCGGCTGGCGGGTGAATGCGTGGGTCAAGAAGGGCATCCTGCTGGGATTCCGCATGGGCAAGATCGTCGATATGTCGATCGACGCGGCGCGCCAGCCTTTCTTCGACAAGAGTACCTATCCGGTGAAAACGTTTTCGGCGGAGTCGGGCGTGCGCATTGTTCCCGGCGGATCGAGCATTCGCGATGGCTGCTACGTCGGCAAGGGCGTCACGTGCATGCCGCCGATGTACATCAATGCGGGCGCGTACGTTGACGAAGGGACGATGGTCGATTCGCACGCCCTGATCGGAAGCTGCGCGCGGATCGGAAAAAAGTGCCACATCTCGGCGGCCGCGCAGATCGGCGGCGTTCTCGAGCCGGTCGGGGCTCTGCCGGTAATCATCGAAGATGAGGTTTTAATCGGCGGAAACTGCGGCGTGTATGAAGGTACTGTCGTGAAGAAACGCGCTGTCCTTGGCACTGGCACGATCATCAACCGCTCGACGCCGATCTACGACCTGGTGACAGGCGCGGTCCACAGCGCGAGCGCCGATGAGCCGCTGGTGATTCCCGAGAACGCCGTAGTGGTCGCCGGCTCGCGAGCGATCTCGCACGGTCGCGGCAAGGAGTGGAATCTCTCGCTCTACACGCCTGTGATCGTGAAATACCGCGATGCGAAGACCGACGTGAAGGTGCAGCTTGAAGACTTACTGCGGTGAACTAGAGCGTGCTGTGTTTATCGAAACCCAGGCGACAGGCAACATCAGTCTGTGCTTGACAAGGGCGGATTCTTAACTTAATTTCGAGAGCGTTATGAAACTGCTGCGGGCGCATCATAGTCACCACCATCATCACGTGAAACCGCTCCCGCGGCGGTGTGGCTAGCTGGAAATACAAAGCTGCACTTATCAGCCCGCTGGCGCGGAATGTGCCAGCGGGCTTTTTGTTTTTGGGGAGACGAAATGGAACTCGATTTCGATAAGGAAAACGGACTGATTCCGGCCATCGTGCAGGATCATGTGAACGGCGAAGTTCTGATGCTGGGCTTCATGAATGCGGAAGCTCTGGCGATGACGCAGGAGACCGGCTTCGTGACGANNGAATTGCGCGTCGATTGCGACCGGGACGCGCTGCTGGTTCGCGCCGAACTCGCGGGCGGCGCGGTGTGCCACGAAGGCTATCGGAGCTGCTTCTTCCGGCGGATTGCGCGCGACGGCGCGGCGGCGCTCGTCGCAGAACGCGTTCTCTCACCCGAGGATCTCTACGGAAAGGAAAAGAAATCATGAGCCGCTTGAAACTGGGGATCCCCAAAGGAAGCTTGCAGGACTCGACTGTGGAGCTGTTCGCGAAAGCCGGCTGGCGAATTTCGGTGAACTCCCGCAGCTACTATCCGGGAATCGACGATCCGGAGATCGAATGCATGATGGTTCGCGCACAGGAGATGGCGCGCTATGTGGCCAGCGGCGCACTGGACGCGGGACTCACCGGCAAGGATTGGATTTTGGAAACGGGCGCAGACGTGGAGGAAGTCGTCGAGCTGGTGTACTCAAAAACGAGCTTGGGCCGCGTGCGCTGGGTGCTGGCAGTTGCAGAAGATTCGGCGGCGCAGAGCGTGCGCGACCTCGAGGGAAAAGTAATCGCGACGGAAGCCGTGCACATGACCGAGCAATATCTTGCGAAGCATGGCGTCAAGGCGCGGGTAGAATTTTCCTGGGGCGCAACGGAAGTAAAAGTTCCGGAGCTTGCGGACGCGATCGTGGAGGTGACGGAAACGGGCTCGTCGCTGCGCGCGAACCATTTGCGCGTCGTGGATACGCTGCTTGAATCCGCGACGTGGCTGATCGCTAACCGCACGGCGTGGCGGGATCCGTGGAAAAAAGAAAAGATTGGGAACATGTCTATGCTGCTCGAAGGCGCAATCAAGGCATACAACCGCGTGGGCCTGATGATGAACCTGCGGCGCGCGGATCTCGACAAAGTGCTCGCGGCTCTTCCAGCGCTGCGGAATCCAACGGTTGCGCAGTTGAGCGATGAAGGCTGGGTCGCAATCAACACGATCGTCGAAGAAAAAACAGTGCGCCAGCTGATCCCGAAACTGAAAATCGCCGGGGCGGAAGGGATTGTTGAGTACCCTCTCAACAAGGTTGTGTATTAATGCGCGTTCTCCCGCTAACAGAGGCAACCGCGAAAAAAGTCCTGGCTTCGCGCCGCGCGAGCAGCCGCCAGGCCGAGCGGATCGCGGCGCGCATCGTGAACGATGTGCGCCGCAGGGGAGATGCCGCACTCTTTGCGTGGACGAAGCGGCTTGATCACGTTCCGCTCGGTCCGCGAAACGTGTGGGTGTCGCGGACGGAATTGGCCGGCGCTCGCAAGCGCGTTGCTCCGGAATTTCTCGCAGCGATTGATCACGCAGCGCGCAACATTCGCGCCGTCGCGCGGCGCCAGAAGCCGCAAGAATGGACGTTCGAAGTAGAGCCTGGGGTGCGCGCGGGGCAGCGCGTGCGCCCGATCGAATCGGTCGGCTGCTATTTGCCTGGCGGGCGCTTTTCGCTGGTGTCCACACTGCTAATGACCGCGATTCCCGCGCAAGAAGCCGGCGTGCGCGAAATCGTAGTGGCAAGTCCGCAGCCTGGCTCGGCGTTGCTGGCTGCAGCGCAGCGGCTTGGAGTGCGATCCGTCGCACGAGTGGGTGGAGCGCAGGCCATCGCGGCACTGGCGTATGGAACGCGTTCGATTTCGCGTGTGGACAAAATTTTCGGGCCGGGCAATCGATTCGTGACTGCGGCAAAAAAGATTGTAAGCGCCGATTGCGCCATCGATATGCTGGCGGGGCCGACCGAGGCGATCGTCTTCGCCGCGCGCGGCAATCCGCAATTTATTGCGGCGGACCTGATCGCACAGGCGGAGCACGATCCGGATGCGATTTCGCTGTTCGTGACAACGTCCTCGCGGCTAGGCCGAAGCGTCGCGGCCGAAATCGAACGCCAACTCGCGCAACTGGCGAAGACGAATCTCGCACGGCGAGCTCTGGCAAAAAATGGGGCTGTACTCGTCGCGCAAACCGTGGCGGCGGCTGCGGACTTCGTCAATCTGTTTGCGTCCGAGCATTTGAGTTTGCCCGGGGGTGCGGATGATCTGCTCAATCGGATCGATTCCGCCGGAAGCATTTTTCTGGGCGACTGGAGCGCACAATCGTTTGGCGACTACGCGAGCGGCACAAATCACGTGCTCCCGACGGGTGGACTGGCGCGCACGCGCGGCGGCCTTTCCGTTGCGGATTTCGTGAAGTGCATCAGCGTGCAGGAAATTTCGTGGGCCGGCGTGAAGCGCCTCGCGCCCGTGGTCGAGGAATTCGCGCGAGCGGAGGGCCTGGAGGCCCACGCGCGAGCGGTCGAGGTGCGAAAGTGAAAGGCCCAATTCCGGTGCGGCGCGCGGTCGAGCGAATGCGCGCTTACAATCCGCCGCTCGAAGGGCGCACCGACAAGCTGAGACTTGATTTTAACGAGAACCCGATCGGCTGCTCGGCCGCCGTGAGACGCGCGCTCGCAAAACTCAGCGCCGCTTCCATTTCCGCTTACCCCGAGCAGGAAACGGTTCGCCGCAAGGCCGCAAAATTCTTTGGCGTCCAGGAGCAGGAGCTTCTGCTGACGAACGGCACGGACGAAGCTTTGAGCCTCGTGGTGAATTCGTTCGTTGACGCGGAAGACAGCGTCCTGCTGGTGGAGCCGACCTACGCGATGTATCGCTTCTATTCGGAGCTGGCAGGGGCGCGAGTGGTGGCGCTCCGGTACGATGCCGCGATGTGTTTCCCGTGGAACAACGTGCTGGCGACTCTGCGCGCAGGGCCGCGAGTTTTCTTTCTTCCGAACCCGAATAGTCCGACCGGCAACCTGCTTCCCCTTCGCGATTTGCGGCGGATTTTGAAGGCGGCTGAGCGGACGATGGTCGTGATTGACGAAGCGTACTTTGAATTTTCCGGCGTGACAGTGATTCCGTGGATCCGGCGGCACAACAATTTGATCGTCACGCGGACCTTTTCGAAAACGGCGGGGCTGGCCGGTTTGCGCCTTGGCTGCATTTTCGTTCACCGCGAGCTGGCTGCTGCGATGCGAAAAGCTCAATCGCCCTATCCCGTGAACGCCGCCGCGCTTGTGGCGGCTGAAGCGGCCATGCGGGATCGCGCGTTTATTGCCCGGACGGTGCGCGAGGTGCGGCGCGGCCGGCAGGAACTCGAGCGTGGGCTGACGCAGATGGGCGTCCGCTATTTTCCAAGCGGAGGAAATTTTGTGCTCGCCCATTTCGGCGAGAGCGCCCGGGCAAAAACAATCGTAGCGGCGCTGACTCGCAAGGGAACGCTGGTGCGCGATCGTTCGAGCGATTTCAGCGGCGAAGGATACGTTCGCATTACGGTGGGAACCCTCGAGCAGATGCGGCGCCTGCTGCGCGAATTGGAAAACATTTTATGAGAAAAACAAAGCTGCAAAGAACTACAAAGGAAACCGACATCCGGCTGCGCCTGAATCTCGATGGGCGCGGAAAATCCAAGATCGCGACAGGCATTCGCTTTTTCGATCACATGCTGGAGCAAATCGCGCGGCACGGCGGGCTCGACATGGAGCTAATCGCGCGCGGCGACCTCGACGTGGATCAGCACCATACAGTGGAGGACGTGGGAATCGCGCTCGGCGAAGCGGTGAAGACGGCTCTGGGATCCAAGCGCGGAATTTTGCGCGCGGGATATTTCCTGATGCCCATGGACGACTGCCTGGCGGCCGCGGCACTGGATTTCTCCGGGCGCGCCTATTGCGTGTGTAATTTCAAAATTTCGTCGGGGCGCGTGGGCGATTTTCAAACCGAGCTGATGGAGGATTTTTTTCGCGCGTTTGCGCACGCGGCCGCGGCGAACGTGCACCTGAAGCTGGTGTACGGGAGATCGTCGCATCATCAGGTGGAGTCGATCTTCAAGGCGTTTGCAAAGGCGCTGCGTTTCGCGGTTACGCGCGACAAACAGCTTCGGCGCGTCCTGCCGTCAACGAAGGAGCTGCTGTGAAGATAACGATTGTCGATTACGGGGCGGGGAATCTTCCTTCTGTGGAGCGCGCGCTGCGCGCGCTGGGTGCGGAGACCGAGCGAGCGGTCGAACCCAGCCAGATCGCTGCGGCAAAGGCGATTGTGCTTCCCGGTGTGGGACATTTTTCCGCGTTTGTCGCGGGGCTGCGCGAACGAAACCTGACATCGTCGCTGCGCTCGGCGTTTGAGGCTGGCTTACCGCTACTGGGAATCTGCCTTGGGCTGCAGGCGATGTTCGCATCGAGCGAAGAGGCTCCGGGGGACGCAGGCCTCGGATTTTTCCCCGAAGCAGTTCGCGCGCTCCCGACGAANNAGTGGAACCAGTTGCGACGCATGCAGGCAAGCACGCTGCTGCGAGGAATTCCCGACGACGCATATTTCTATTTCGCGCACTCCTACGCAGCGCCGGCTTCGGCGAAAGCCACGGTCGCGGCCTGCGATCACGGCGTGTCGTTCGCAGCGGTGATCGAGCAGAAGAGCCTGAAGGCCGTTCAATTCCATCCGGAAAAATCCGGTGAAGTCGGCGCGCAAGTACTGCGCAATTTTCTGGAGTTCATTCAATGACCCTCGCTCGCAGAATCATTCCGTGCCTCGACGTGGACGGCGGACGCGTGGTGAAAGGAATCGAGTTCGAGGGCCTGCGCGACATGGGTGATCCGGCCGAACTCGCGGCGCGCTACAACCGCGAGGGCGCAGACGAACTTGTGGTGCTCGACATCAGCGCATCGCGAGACGGACGGGCGACATTTCTTGAAACGATTCGCCGCGTGGCGGAACAGTTGAATATTCCTCTCACCGCCGGAGGGGGAATCCGAAAGATGGAGGACGGCCGGGCGGTGCTGCGCGCGGGCGCGGACAAAGTGACAGTGAACACGGCGGCAGTCGAACGTCCGGAATTGATTTCGGAACTCGCGCAGCAATTCGGATCGCAGGCAGTGGTTCTTTCGATCGACGTGAAGCGGAAGGGCGACTCGTGGGAACCCTATGTCCGCGGAGGGCGCGATGCGACCGGGATGGATGCGGCGGAGTGGGCTGCCGAGGCAGTGTCGCGCGGAGCGGGAGAAATTTTGCTGACTTCGATCGACCGGGACGGAACGTGCAGCGGATTCGATTGCGATCTCACAGCGAAAATCGCGGCGACGGTGCAGGTGCCGGTGATCGCGTCAGGAGGCGCAAACGCGTTCGGCGATTTTCTGTCGGTGTTCGTCGAGGGCCGCGCGGACGCCGCTCTCGCGGCCTCGATTTTTCATAACGAGACGCACTCCATCGGAGCGCTAAAGAGATTCCTCGGCGAGCGCGGCGTGCCGATTCGCCTCAGTCGATGAGTAAGAAGATCACTTGAGATTCCAAAAGATTATTCGCATGATCGGAAAGACTCGATGATTATTCCGTGTATCGATCTGCAAGGCGGAAAGGCCGTGCAACTGGTGCGGGGACGGCGGCAAGCGCTGGCGGTGGACGACGTGCTCGGTTTGCTCGATCGATTTCGCGACTATCCCATTTTGCACGTTATCGACCTGGACGCCGCGATGCGGAAAGGGTCCAACGGGCGCTGGATCAAGACGCTGTGCCAGCGGGCAAACAGAAAAGTGCGCGTGGGCGGAGGAATACGGACTGTCGCTCGCGCCGCGAAAATTTTATCGTGGGGCGCGGAAAAAATTATCGTCGGCAGCGCAGCTTTTAGGGATGGGAAGATCAACCGCGAATTTCTTGGGAAGCTGGCTGCGCGCGTGGGGCGAAAACACGTGATCGTGGCTATCGATACGGAAAGCGGCCGAATCGTAGTTCGCGGGTGGCGAGAGCGGCTGAAACTCAAACCCAGTGAGGTGATTCCGCAGCTCGAGCCATTCTGCTCAGGTTTTCTTTCAACATTTGTCGACAATGAAGGAACGATGAAGGGAACCGACCTTCCCTGGTTCCGGGAACTGCAACGGGTCACGAAGCTTCCGATCACCGCTGCAGGTGGAATTCGCAGCATGCATGAGGTCCTGGCGCTGGAAAAGGAGGGCATGGACGCGGCCGTGGGAATGGCGATTTACACGGGAAAGCTTGCCGCAGACAAAACCGGCCTCGGCCGTCGCTAAGAACTCAGCAATTCGGCCATTCGATATACCGCTTGCAGGCCCCAGCTAATCCACTGATTACAAGTAGCTTATCATCAAGAAATATCCCCGATTCACCATTGCCGGCCCGAACTTTCGTACCAACAGACTGAGAGCGGCGGCCTATAGGGAGTACCGCCCCAGGACCGTAACCTTGACCCGTTGCAAGAAACAGCAATCCGGTCCCGGCCGCATGGGGCCTGTCAAACGGGGGAGATGGAAATGCAAACTGAGGGATTCCGCAAATCTGCACGCAGCTTGATGATTCTGGCAGCGGCGCTTGTGCTGTCCCAACCACTTCACGGTCAGCAAGTGTTCAAAGTCTTGCCGCGATTGCCCGAGGGCAGCGAGAACCCCATCAGCTTTATGCGCCCACACTATTCGATTCACACGGAGACCGCGAGCAGCCAATCGGGACCTCCAACGTCCGCTTTCGCGCCGACACAAGTCNNCCACGCATACGGCTTCGACCGAATCACGAACCAAGGTGCCGGACAGATCATCGGCGTTGTGGACGCATATGACGACCCGAACGCGGAATCCGATCTTGGGGTATTCGACACGCAGTTCGGCCTTGCAACCTGCACCAGCAGCAATGGGTGCTTTCGCAAAGTTTACTCAAACGGACGCAAGCCCGTAACCAACGCCAACTGGGCTGTCGAAATCGCGCTGGATGTGGAATGGGCGCACGCGATCGCGCCGCGCGCCACGATCCTCTTGGTGGAGACGCCTTCGAACAGTTTGGGCGATTTGCTGTCAGGCGTGGACGCAGCTGTGCGCAATGGAGCCTCGACCGTGTCGATGAGCTGGACTTCCGGAGAGTTTTCCGGCGAGGCATCGCTCGACACTCATTTTGTGTCGAATGGCGTCACGTTTTTGGCCGCCTCGGGTGACAACGGAACCGGTGTGGCCTACCCGGCCGCTTCGCCGGACGTCATCGGAGTCGGCGGAACATCGTTGATCCTGGACGCCAGCGGAAACTACCAGAGCGAAACGGCGTGGAGCGGGAGCGGCGGCGGTCTAAGCAAGATCGAACGCGAACCTTCGTTTCAAGCACAATTTGGGATTCCCGGCGATTCGCGCGGTTACCGTGGCGCACCCGATGTTTCTTACAACGGGAATCCCGGCACGGGATACGCGATTTATGATTCGGTTGGCATCAGCGGCTACAGCGGCTGGTTTCAAGTTGGCGGAACGAGCGCCGGCACACCGCAATGGGCTGCGTTGATCGCGATTAGCAATTCTTCACGAGCCGCGGCGCGCAAGGCAAATCTGTCCAGCACGAGCACGACGCTGTATTCGTTTGCGAAAAGCGCCAGCGCCACCGACTTTCACGGGGTGACGCAAGGTACGAACGGAACTTGCGGCACAATCTGTACCGCTTCGGTTGGCTATGACTACGTCACCGGCCTCGGCACGCCGCAAGCGGCCGCGCTAATTGCCGCGCTCGCGGCCAAGTAAGCAACCGCCCGACCTCGCATCCGCCCGGCCTGTGGAGTTTTAGCCAGGGGGCGGGGCAGAGAGTTGGCCTGACGAAACAAATCCCCGAACTACTTCCTGTTTGTTTCCCGCAACAATAACCTGCAACTGCCATCGCGCAAGTTTGCCCCCATGGTGTATAGTTTTTTGAGGCGCGAGCAGCGTGAACGCCGGGTCGCTTGTCGCTCCGGACACTTCAAGTCGCTTTGCTCCGGATTCTCCAAAAATGAAACAGCCATTGCGAGTCATGAAATTCGGGGGCACCTCTGTAGGTGACGCCTCATGTATCGCTCGAGTCGCGCAAATTCTGAGGGACGCCGCGCGCGAAGGCCCCATCGTCGCCGTCGTTTCAGCGATGAGCGGCGTCACTAACCGGTTAATTGAAGCCGCCACGCGTTCGGAAGCTGGCGATCGCGATCATGCAGAAGCGGTCTTTGCAGCCCTGCGCAAACAGCATGAGGCTGCCCTGGCGACGTTGGTTCACGACGAAGGGAAAAAACGCCAGCTGGCGGTTCACCTGGAAAAGCTCTTCAGCGAAGGCGAAGAACTTTGCAAAGGGACGGCTTTGCTCCGCGAATTAACTCCGCGCACTCTCGATGCAATTTCAAGCCTCGGCGAGCGTCTTTCCGCACCGCTGGTAGCAGGAGCACTTTGCGCACAGGGCGTGCGCAGCGAGGCCGTGGAGTCCACAGAATTAATTGTGACGGATTCCTACCACGGCGGCGCGGATCCAATCATGGATCGAACGCGAGAACGCTCGGAGGCGCGGCTGCGGCCTCTACTCGATCAGGGAATTCTTCCCGTAGTTACAGGTTTTATCGGCTCAACGCAAGACGGCATTCTCACAACTCTGGGTCGCGGCGGATCGGACTACTCAGCGACCATTCTAGGTGCAGCGATGAGCGCCGGCGAGGTCATCATCTGGACCGACGTCGATGGCGTGCTTACAGCCGATCCGCGGCTGGTGCCAGACGCGCGTACGATCCCGGTGATTTCTTATCGGGAAGCCACAGAGCTGGCCTATTTCGGAGCGAAGGTGCTTCATCCAAAAACGCTTCGAGCGGTGTCGCAGGCGGGTATTCCGGTATGGATCCGAAATACGTTCGCACCGGAGCGCACGGGCACGAAGATTACTCCCAAGGGCCTCAGCAATGGTGGCGGGGTAAAGGCACTCACGGCGATTTCGGACGTGGCGCTGATTACCGTCGGAGGACCAGGAATCGTAGGCGTGCCGGACGTTGTGGGCCGCACGTTCTCGACGACAGCGCAGGTGCATGCAAGCGTTCTGATGATTTCCCAGTCGTCGTCGCAGAATGACATCTGTTTCATCGTCGCCGCATCCGATGCAAAACGCACCGTAGCAGCGTTGCGCAAGGAGTTCGCACAGGACGTGGCACACGAAAAGGTCGAACACATCACGGTCGATTCCACCATCGCAATTGTGGCCGTCGTTGGCGAAAATATGCGCGGCACTCCGGGCGTTGCCGGACGCACGTTCAATTCGCTCGGCCGCGAGAATGTGAATATCATCGCGATCGCCCAAGGATCCTCCGAGAGTAATATCTCGTTCGTTGTATTCCAAAAAGACATGAAGGCGGCTCTCGCCGCGACGCACCGCGAGTTCGGTCTAAGCGGCCCGGTCGTTCACGATGCGGTGACCAAGGGCTCCTGAAATGATGGAGAAGACCGCCAGAGCGGCAGAACCAGCCACCGAAAGGGGCTTGCAGCGGTGCATCGATCCGGCGTGCGGCGCGACATACGGGCTTCGCGAGCGAATCTACGTGTGCTCCCGATGCGGTGGGACGCTCGAGATCGATCTCGGCCTCGCTGCGCTGCGAGATTCTGGAGCGATGCGCAAACTGTGGGCGGCGCGGGCCGCTTCGCGTGACCCTCGCAACGTCAGTGGCGTATGGCGCTACCGCGAATTGCTTCCGTTCAATGAGCCCGTGCCGTTCGTCACGTTGTTTGAAGGCAACACGCCGCTCTACCACGGACCACGCTCGGCACAATACTGCGGGCTCGACGATCTGCGCCTCAAGCACCAGGGATGCAATCCCACCGGCTCTTTCAAAGACACGGGGATGACCGCGGCGGTAACGCAAGCGGTCGTGCTCGGGGCACGCACAGTTATATGCGCCAGCACGGGAAACACTTCGGCGAGTCTTGCGGCGTATGCCGGGCGTGCGGGGCTGCAAGCCGCGGTCCTGCTGCCGAAGGGACAAATTACTGCAGGCAAGCTCGCGCAGAGTCTGGATTACGGGGCTCTCGTTTGCGAGATCGACGGAAATTTCGACGACTGCATGCGCCTGATACAGGAGCTGGGCGACGATCCTTCGATTTACGTTGCGAACTCGATCAATCCCTTCCGCATCGAGGGACAGAAGACGGTCGCCTTCGAGATGATGGAGCAATGCTTGTGGCAGGTGCCGGACCACGTGGTGGTTCCCGGCGGAAACATGGTAAACAGCACGGCGCTCGCAAAAGGATTTCAAGAACTTCTCGACCTCGGTTTGATTTCACATGTGCCGAAACTGAGCGTGATTCAGGCGGAAGGCTCGGCTCCGGTGGCGCGACTGTTCGCGAGCCTCGATCCAAGAGAGTGGGCCAATGGAGAACGGCTTCCGGACACCATGGCTCCTGTAGAAAAACCTCGCACGCTGGCAACGGCGATTAAAATCGGAGCGCCTGTCTCATGGAAGAAAGGCCTGCGCGCGGTCCTGCGGTCGGGCGGCAAAGTGATCGCCGTGAGCGAGCAGGAAATCGCCGATGCGAAGGCTATGATTGGCCGAGACGGAATCGGTTGCGAACCTGCTTCGGCGGCGACAGTCGCAGGCATGAAGAAACTGGTCGCCGTGGGCCACATCCGCCGCGACGATTCAGTGATCGGCGTGCTCACCGGCCATATGCTCAAGGACCCGGACTACGTAAGCCACTACCATCGCGGCACGCTGTCTATTGATTCGAGCGCGAAGGACGGCTCGGTGACGCCGCAGCGCATCGCGGGGGCGTTCCGTAACGCTCCCGAAAGTGTGGCGGCAACGAAGGCGGCCATTCTCGAAAGCTTGAAACGACGCAGATGAAGATTAGGAGCGTCGGCTTCGAATGGCTGACGCGCGAATGCGTCGGTAAAGCGGGTTCGCAAATCTATCCAGCCTTATGAGCGTCTCCCGACAAAGTTCGTTCGAAGTGCGCGTTCCCGCTTCCACCGCGAATATGGGAGCGGGCTTCGACTGCCTTGGCCTCGCCCTCGAGATGTATCTCAGCGTGCGAGCCACCGTGCTCTCCGTGCCCGGCGCACGCACGCGAGCACGAAGCCGCGGCGTGCGCGGCACCTCCGAGCTTCCCAGCACACCGGAACAAAATCTGATTTTCCGCGCAATGCGCCACACTGCCGATCGTGAGGAATTCGAATTGCCGCGCGTTCGGCTCGCAGTTCAGAATGAAATTCCCGTGGCGGGCGGACTCGGAAGCAGCGCGGCAGCGACGGTGGCCGGCATCGCGTTAAGCTTCGCGGTAACGGGCCGGCCAATCTCAAAGGACGCGACCCTGCGATACGCAACCGAGATGGAAGGTCATCCGGATAATGTCGCCGCTGCGCTGTTGGGTGGGTTGGTTGTCACCTTCACGCGCAACGATGGCACCGTCGCCGCGGTACGGAAACAGTGGCCCAAGGTGATCCGCTTGATTGTGGTAACCCCAAGCCTGAAACTCGAGACGAAGAAGTCGCGCGCTGTTCTCCCTCCTATGATTCCACGAGCTGATGCCGTGCACAATTTGCAGCGATCGGCGCTTTTCATAGCGTCGCTTGAAGAGCGCCGCTACGATCTTCTTTGGGACGCGATGCAGGATCGCTTGCATCAAACTGCGCGCCAGGTTCTGATTCCAGGGCTCGCGGAAGTTCTAGCGTTGCCGCGCGTGCCCGGTCTGCTAGGAGTAGCGTTGAGCGGCGCGGGACCCAGCGTGATTGCTCTTGCGACCGGACGTTACGACGAAATAGGAAAAGCGATCGCCCAATGCTTCGATCGACACGGTCTATCCACCACGGTTCGAATTCTCGAAGCAGCGCAGGAAGGGCTTACCTCCACACAGAAGTACGTCTCGCAGAAGTGATACGACCTCATATCCAGTACACAGGCGTTTTCGGGGTCTACATCGATGAAATCGGTGCGAAACTGCGCGGGAAGTCTTAGGCTCTTCTTTTCTGCGGAGTCAGGGCGACCCGTCCCAGCAGGCCTAACACCAACAAACCCGCCAGAAGTAAAGGCAGCGTACCTGGTTCTGGTATTGATGGGATGGGAGGGCCGGGAGGGGCCGGTGTTGGCAAAGGTCCACCGCCCACAATCGGGAATATGGGGGGAGGAATGATTATAGGGCTCCCGGTAGATGGAGGAATCGCGGGTGGCGAGCTTGCCGGCGAATTGGGGACTCCCGGGACCGCGGGAGGGATTTCAAACGGCACCGCGTTGTCAGCGAGCAACTCTGGCGCCGGTAGCGCCTCCAGGGATTGCTCCGAAGGCTCTGCTCCAGATGCCGGGCCGACAGCCAGATCCGAGACGCGGTTTCCGCAGCGCGTCCTGGCTTCGTTCGTGCCATCGGTGATTAGGGTTTCACCCTTGTGCAGCGTTAGCCGGTTTTTCGTCCAGTAAACGCGGTCACTGAGCCGGTAAGAAACGTAGAGGGCGCGGTCATGATCCAGGCGAACGAGGTGAGCTTTCGCCAAGTCAAAGCCCTGATAGTGATCGGCAGCGACCGCGTCATGTGCCAAAGCGTTCTTCAGTTCCCGCGCACTTTCCACGCCGCCCGGAATCACGGAATACGGAAAAAGAGTGCGCGTTGCCACTACCCTACTAGGAGAATTGAAGACTGGCGAAAGCGTGTACGGCCGATGCGACGTTTTGGCAACATTAGGTGCGTCCAAAGGGGTTTGTCGCTTCGACTCAATCCGTTCGCTGACGACGGTTACGCCGATCATTGCAAAGAAGATGTACAGAAATACGCCCAAAGAAGTCCAGGTCCAAGTACTGGTTCTTCTAACCACCTTGCCCTCAATTCCATGGGGCTGTCCCACGGATTGTAGCCCTCAACCGAGCTTCGTCCACGTCCTCATCATTAGGCAGCAATTGATTGCGCCAGGGGGGACTATAACTGCTCGATCGGTCTATGCTTGTTGGCTGCGTTACCCAAATTGTGGAGATATTCCCGGCATCTGTAAGTCTGTTCGGATCTGAAACAGTATACCCGAATGGCACGTCTAATAAATGCGCAAGCCCCATCGTACCCTCGCGCGGGTTTGAATGCGTCAATTTGTCTGATGCCAACGGGGGTTGTTTCGTGAAACTACAGTTAACGAATTTGAGTACTTCTCGCCTGGCGGACACGTGCGGTTTCTTTTAGCTCCCGGTGCCAATGCCAGAACATCACTCCAAGCGCAGCGACCGGTCCCAAAATGCACAAAATGGAAGCCACAATGAGAGCAATGAGAAGAACGACACTCAATGAAATTCCCGCCATTTGCAAATCCCTCCCGTCGGGACGGCTTGCTCGCCCTATATTTTGGAGACTGTTATAGAGTTCGTCAAGAGCTTCAATTTGTCGTGCAGGATTTGGATTCACAATTCCACATGAGATAATCAGCAGTGCGGGGTTTGCCGTATTGTCGAGAGTAAGACACACGGGGCCTTTCTGCAGGAAACTCTAGGAGCCGTGCAAAGATGTGGATCGTTCGACTTGCTTTACGCCGTCCTTATACGTTCGTCGTCGCTTCTATCCTAATCCTCATCCTGGGAGTGGTGGCGATTCTCCGTACCCCCGTTGACATCTTTCCAAACATCGACATTCCCGTGATCAACGTAGCTTGGCAGTACACGGGACTTTCACCCCAGGAGATGGCCAATCGAGTCGTATACCCCTACGAAAGATCGCTAACGACTACTGTCAACGACATCGAACACATTGAATCGCAATCCTTGAACGGCGTCGCCGTGATCAAGATTTACTTCCACGAGAAGACGCAGATCGCCGCTGCGATCGCACAGGTAACAGCTATCAGCCAGAGTGCTGTGCGGAATTTGCCTCCGGGGATCACTCCTCCTTTTATCATTACGTACAACGCCTCCTCCGTACCGATTCTGCAGCTTGGCCTTTCCGATCCGCACGCCACCGAGCAGCAACTCTCGGATATGGGGCAAAACTTCATTCGCGTGGCCCTCATTAGCGTTCCCGGCACCGCCATCCCTTACCCGTACGGGGGAAAACAGCGAAACATCATGGTTGACCTGAACACTTCGGCGCTCCAGTCGAAGGGCCTGTCCCCGGTGGACGTAGTTAATGCGATCAACAACCAGAACTTAATCGTCCCGTCCGGGACCGCCAAGATTGGTTCTTTTGAATATGAAGTGGAAACGAACAGTTCGCCGGAAAGCATCGCGGAGCTGAACGATCTGCCCATCAAGACCGTGGGTGGCTCGACCATCTACATTCACGATGTCGCATTTGTCCGGGACGGCTACACACCGCAGACAAATATCGTGAGGGTGAATGGGGCGCGCGCTGCACTGCTGTCGATTTTGAAACTGGGAGACGCTTCGACCCTCACGGTCATTTCCGATGTTCGGAAAAGGCTGTCCACGATCGAGCCAACCCTTCCACAGCACGTCAATATTCGAGCCCTCTCCGACCAGTCAATCTTCGTGAAAGCCTCCATCAACGGCGTGGTGCGCGAAGGAGTGATCGCTGCGTGCCTTACGGGCCTGATGATCCTTGTTTTCCTGGGGAGCTGGCGAAGCACGGTGATTATTGCTGTATCCATTCCTCTTTCGGTGCTGACATCTCTGATTGTGATGAGTGCTGTCGGGGAGACAATCAACATCATGACGCTGGGCGGACTCGCCCTCGCGGTCGGGATTCTGGTGGACGATGCGACGGTCGAAGTTGAGAACGTGAACCGCAATCTCGACCAAGGGAAAGAGATTATCCAGGCCATTCTGGACGGCGCATCACAAATCGCCGTGCCCGCCCTGGTTTCCACGTTAGCGATTTGCATCGTGTTCGTGCCTATGTTTTTTCTTTCCGGCGTGCCCAAATACCTATTCGCACCGCTTGCGGAAGCAGTCGTGTTCGCGATGCTGGCTTCTTATTTGCTGTCGCGCACGCTCGTGCCGACGATGGCTCGGTATCTCCTTATCGAGCAGACTGAAGAGGAGCGCAAGGAGAAGACCGAGAAGTCTCGGAATCCCTTAGTGCGTATGCAGTCGAAGTTCGAGACTGGATTTGAAAGTTTCCGGGAACAATATCACCGAGTGCTTGAATCCTCGATTCGCCATCGAAAACTATTCATCGTTCTCTTTCTGTCTTTTTGTATTCTCTCCTTTGCGCTCATACCGCTGGTTGGCCAGGACTTTTTCCCGAGCGTTGACAGTGGCGAGTTCAAGCTGCACCTACGAGCCCCGACAGGAACCCGCATAGAGGATGTGGCCGCGCTGTGCGACCGAGTGGAGAACGAAATTCGCGCCGAGATCCCCGCCGGAGAGCTGGTTACGATCCTCGACAATATCGGCCTGCCCTACAGTAACCTGAACCTTTCGTACAGCACCTCGGCTCCCATAGGGCCCGGCGATGCCGATATTCAGGTGGAGCTCGCGCCCAACCACGACCCGACGAAACGGTACGTTCGCGATCTCCGGGCCAAGCTAGGCCGCGATTTTCCGGGCGTAACCTTTTACGAATTGCCCGTGGATATCGTCACCCAAATTCTGAATTTTGGCTTGCCCGCGCCCATAGATATTCAAGTGGTGGGGCGGAACCTGACGGCCAATCGGGATTTCGCGGAAAAGTTGCTGAATGAATTGAAATTTATTCCGGGAATGGTGGATCTGCGCATTCAGCAGCCCTTTAACTATCCGCGACTAAAAATTAACGTGGACCGCACCAAGGCGAGCGAAGTCGGTTTCACGCAGCGCGATGTGGCGCAGAACCTCCTGGTCGCGCTCAGCGGAAGCTTTCAAACTGCTCCTGCGTATTGGCTCGATCCTCGCACCGGCGTAACTTACAGCATCACCACGCAAACGCCTCAGTACAGAGTTAACACGCTCCAGGATCTCGAAAATATTCCAATTGCGAACGGCAGTGCGCCGCCGCAGATCATGGCTGGGCTATCCTCCTTTACCCGCGGAGCGGAAATGGGAGTGGTTACGCATTACGACGTTCAGTCGGTGATCGATATCTTCGGCGGCGTCGATGGCCGCGACCTCGGTGCGGTCGCGCGCGACATCAAGCCAGTCCTTGCCCAAAGTGAGAAAAACCTTCCTACAGGCTCACAGATATTTGTGCGCGGTCAGATTCAGACCATGAACTCGTCTTTCATCGGACTATTGGCGGGGCTAGGATTTTCGATTGTGCTCGTGTATCTGCTGATCGTGGTCAATTTTCAGTCTTGGCTGGATCCTTTCATCATTCTGATGGCTTTGCCGGCTGCGCTAGCGGGCATTGTTTGGTTTTTGTTCGTCACCGGAACGACGATCAGCGTGCCTGCATTAACCGGAGCGATCATGTGCATGGGCGTGGCTACGTCGAACAGCATTCTCTTGGTCAGCTTTTCCAAAGAAAGACTCGAGGCTGGGAAGGCTGCCTCAGAGGCCGCACTCGAGGCTGGGTTTACGCGCTTCCGGCCCGTTCTGATGACCGCGCTTGCGATGGTCATCGGTATGCTTCCGATGTCACTGGGACTCGGCGAAGGCGGCGAACAGAACGCGCCGCTGGGCCGCGCGGTCATCGGCGGCTTATTGTTTGCGACCGTCGCGACACTTTTTTTTGTACCGGTTGTTTTCAGCGTGGTGCACGGGCGAGGGGACGGGTCGGAGCAGGCTTCCTCTTGAAACTAATGCGTTCCAGAAATCGTCTAATCATTTGTACGCACATGGGCTAAGAAACGAATGACTGATCAAGAAGCACTGGGACAATCATCGCGAGGCCCGCAAACCCCGGAACTGGGACAGCCTCGGTCGAAACATGGGGTGTTGATTGCGATCGTGGCGTTGCTGATTGTCGCGGCCGTTGGCATCGCTGGCATAGTGCCCCGGATGAAGGCTAGGGCCGCCCTGCGGACTGAGACGAACGAGCTGGCCGTTCCAACGGTTACGGTGATGCATCCCAAGATCGGCGCCCCTCAGACCGAAATCGTACTCCCCGGAAACATCCAAGCTTTCTCCGATTCGCCAATCTACGCCCGCACGAACGGTTATCTGAAAAATTGGTACGTCGACATCGGGGTGCGCGTGAAAGCGGGTCAGTTGCTCGCAGATATCGAAACACCGGAGGCGGATCAACAGCTCGATCAGGCGCGCGCGGACTTGAATACAGCGCAAGCAAACTATCACCTGTCGGAGATTACGGCCAATCGCTACCAAGAGCTCCTGAAAACCGATTCGGTATCGAAACAAGACGCGGACAATGCCATTGGCGATTTCCAGGCCAAGAAAGCCATGGTGGCTTCCTCGGAATCCAACGTGAAGCGCCTCGAACAATTGCAGTCTTTCGAAAAAATCTATGCGCCATTCGAGGGCGTCATCACTGCCCGCAACACGGACGTCGGACACTTGATCAATTCTGGCGCGGGCGGCCCGGCAACGGAGTTATTTCACATAGCGGCTCTTCAAAAGCTGCGCGTTTACATCAACGTGCCAGAACAGTATTCGCAGGCAGCCAAGCCGAACCTCGTCGCCGATTTAACTTTCCAAGAATTCCCGGGACGCCGGTTCAAAGGTACTCTGGTTCGAACGGCCGGTTCGATTGACGTCGCCTCACGGACGCTTTTGGTCGAAGTGGATGTTGACAATTCCAGCGGCGAGCTTCTCCCAGGCTCTTACACTGAGGTACATCTCAAACTACCCCAGGGCAACCCCGCATTCATTTTGCCCGCCAGCGCGCTAATTTTCCGCTCGGACGGTTTGCAGGTCGGCACGGTTGAGAATGGCGACCGGGCGGCCCTCAGAAACGTCACTCTGGGCCACGATCTGGGGAGCGAAGTGGAAGTAGTTTCGGGCATTTCCGCAGGCGACTCCGTCATCGTGGATCCGCCGGATTCTCTTATTTCAGGAGAAGCCGTGCGGATCGGCAGCGCGAATGGGGCAGGTAACGGTCCCGCTGGTAACTCCCAATGATGGTCGTGTAGATATGAACTTGAGAAAGAAGCAGTTCTGAGGAGGAATTCGTATGAAGCGTTTTTGTGAAGTGTTGGCAATTGCTTTTTGCGTTGTAATGCTGCTTTTCGTGGCGTCGCGGAAAGAGTATGCGGGTCCGCCGGCGGATAAGGCTGCGGACACCAATATGAGTCCTTTTACCGACTTTAGCGGCGAGCAGCCGGGCAAAGTTCACCACATTACGCCCGCGGACCTTCCAGCACCCTACGCCACCAAGTCCTCGGCCGTTTTCTCGCGTCCCGTGCCGCGACCGGCGGATGCGTGGCCGCAGGCGCCCGCGGGCTTCAAGGTGACGCTCTACGCCGAGCACCTGAAGGATGCTGACCAGAAGGACGTTGCGCCGAGGACCATCATTACCGCTCCGAATGGAGACTTCTTCGTAGCAGCGACGAGCCAAGGCAAGGTTTTTGTGTTCCACGGGATGACGACCGATGGCAAACCCGAAAAAATGCAAGAATTCGCGTCGGGTCTCAAGCTGCCTTTCGGGATTGCTTTCTACCCGCCAGGACCTAATCCTAAATACGTTTATATCGGCGACACGGATGCCGTCGTGCGATATCCCTACATGAATGGCGATATGNNACAAGAAGTTGTGGTTCCAAATCTTCCGGCCGGGCCGAACCACTTCGCGCGCGGCGTTGTATTCTCGCTCGACGGAAAACAGATGTTCATCTCCGTCGGCTCGCACGCCAACGTCGCCGACATTGATACGGACACGAGCGAATTTCACCGCGCCGATATTCTCGCGGCGAATCCGGACGGTTCGAACCTGCACGTCTATGCCTCGGGAATTCGCAATGGATCCGGAGTCACCGTCAATCCTCACACCGGCGAACTCTGGACATCGGTGAATGAGCGTGATGAGCTCGGCGATAATCTGCCGCCCGATTACATCACGCATGTCCAAGAAGGCGGCTTTTAC
>PKUY01000217.1 GCA_003131705.1 Acidobacteriota bacterium
TTGCACGAACGCCCAGCTCGATCAGCTGATGGGCGCGCGAAAAGAACCGGACAGGATATTCCACTATTTGCCGTTCTGCTTCGCGGGATCGTGGATTGTTCTGCTAACCGCGCTCGCCCGCAACAGCGTGCTATCGCTTTCCACCGATCTCACAAAGCTGCCCGAAGAATTGAAAGTTGCCGCGCCCGACTATTTCCTGANNCTTCCGCGCCCGACTATTTCCTGAATGTCCCCACCCTTCTCGAAAGAGTCCGCACGAAGATCGAAGAAACAGTATACAAGCGCGCCGACTGGACATTGAAGGTTTTCAACCGCGCCAAACGAGAATATTTGCGGCGCCGCAACGGCGAAGGCACCTTCGCCGATTCGCTGTGTCTCTCGCTCGCGAATTCCGCCATGTTTCCCGCGATTCGCAAGAACATCGGTCCTAATTTGAAGGCACTGATCTGTGGCTCGGCGCCGCTGCCGCCGGAAACGCAGCTATTTTTCATGATGATTGGCATTCCTGTGTTGCAGGTTTACGGCCTCACCGAAACCACGGCTATCTGCACCATGGACGACCCTCGCCATTTCGAACCCGGCCGCGTTGGCCCCGCAATTCCAGGGACTGAAATGACGCTTGCTGAGAGCGGCGAAATCCTCGTGCGCGGACCGAATATTTTCCCGGGATATTGGCAACGTCCCGCCGAGACGGCCAAGGCTCTCGAAGGTGGCTGGTTCCATACCGGCGATCAAGGCGATGCGGACGCGAGTGGCAACTGGCGCATCACGGGGCGGCTGAAGAATCTGATTATTCTGAATTCGGGGCACAACATCGCACCCGAGCCTCTCGAAGACGCTCTCGCTGCACGGCTGCCGGAGGCGCAACAGATTCTTCTGCTCGGCAACCAACGAAGTTTTCTCGCAGCGCTCGTGACCGTGGCTGGCACGAACGGTTCCGGCAAGAGCTCGCAGAACGGTTTCAGCGGCGAACGCATTCAAGCCGTGATAAACGAATTGAACACCAACTTGCCCCACTACAAGCAAATTCGCGCGTTTCATGTCGTGGCCGAGCCGTTCAGTATTGAAAATGGTTTGCTCACGGCGAACGGCAAGTTCAAACGAGACGTGATTTCCGCGCGATTCGCTGCCGAGATCGAAAACCTTTATCAGAAGAAGCCCGCATGAAGACTTTTTCGGGCAAAACGCTTTCGTGGCAAGTCACCGACGGCGTCATCGAGTTGCTGCTCGACCGCGAGCCCTGCAACGAAATCGGCTCGGCGACCCTCGCCGAGCTCGAACAATTTATCGATGCGCTCGCCTCGCTGCAAAAAACAGCCCACGCGCTGATCATTTTTAGCGCGCGCAAGTCAGGGTTCTGCGCAGGTGCCGACTTGCGCGAGCTATACCATGGCTCACAGGGACTGCCGCCCGGCGAACGACTCCTGGGCATGCACAGTTTCCTCGAACGTGTTCACCACGTGATGAACGCGCTCGACGCCGCGCCGCTCACGACCATTGCAGCCGTTCACGGCGTCACATTCGGCGGCGGCTTTGAGCTGGCGCTCACCTGCGACCTGATCATCGCCGATAAAATGGCTCGATTCTGTTTCCCGGAATTGAGGCTCGGGCTGATTCCCGGCTTTGGTGGCATCCCGCGGCTCAAACGCGACGTCGGCAACGCCGTCGTGCGCGACCTGCTCCTCACCGGCCGTAGCATTAACGCGACCAAGGCGCAGTCTGCCGGACTGCTGAGCCAGGTGACGGCGGAAGGCGACGCACTGCGAGTGGCCCGCGCCACCGCTGCCCAACTCGGCAAATTCGATCGCGACACGGCCATCGCCGCGAAGCGCTTCATCAAGCCAATTCCGCACGAAGAGCTGCGGCGCGAAATCGATGTTTTCTGCGCCCTATTCACGCGGCCCGCTGTCGAAGCTGGCCTTCGGAAGTTCGTCGATAGCAAGGACGCTCTGCCCTATTTACCGTGAGCGACAACAGGAACCGACCTAGGAAGGTAAAATGATGACCTCTCACGACACGCTCAGCGAAGTGCTGAAGCTCGCCGCCGCGCACTTCAGTGTCCCGCGCGAGCAGCTGACCCCGGATGACGATTTCTTCAAAACGCTCGGGATCAACAGTCTGCAGGCGCTCGATCTGCTCACCCGTCTCGAACAACATTTTCATATCGAGCTGCCCGACTACGAACTTCAGGGCGTCAGCGACTTCCGCACACTCGCCGAGCGCATCCAATCCCGGTTGTGAGTTACAGAAAGACAAACGCGCGCATTTTGGACAATTCGAATTCCTGATGCTTGACCTGCGACAATTTGATTCTCTCGGCGCGGCCTTGCGAGCGGCGCTCGACCGCTGGCCCGATGAAGTTTGCCTGATCGAAGCCGACCGCAAACGCGAAAAGGCGAGGCTCACGTATCGCCAGTTCAAGGAAGCCGCGCTCCCGCTCGCCCGCGCCCTGCAGAATGAGGGCTTCCAGAACGGTTCGCGCGCCGCGATCATCATGACGAATCAGTCGAAATGGCTGATCTCCGCCTACGCGGTGTTTTTCTGCGGGGGGGTCCTGGTTCCGCTCGATTACAAGCTCACCGCGCCACAACAATTGCAGCTTCTCGCTCACTCGAAGGCTGAGGTCCTTGTCGTCGAATATCACACGTGGAGAGCAATCGCGCAGGCCGATAATTTCAAAAGTCTCGTTGCACGCACAGTTCTAGTAACCGAAGCACCCACGAGCGCCGAGCTTTACGGCGCAAAACGCTGGGAGGAATTCCGCGATCCGAGCGAGCCCACGTTCGTTCCGCGCGAGCGCAAAGATCCCGCTTGCATCGTCTATTCCTCAGGCACCACGGGCAGGCCAAAGGGTTGCGTCCTCACGCACGAAAACTATCTCGAACAGTGCATGGCGCTCACGTCGCTGTACCCTTTTTGGCCGGGCGTTCGCTATCTCAGCATCCTCCCTACGAATCATGCGATCGACTTCATGGTCGGGTTCTTCGGGCCGTTCACGTGTGGCGCCACTGTAGTCCACCTGCGAACACTGCGGCCAGAGTACGTGCGCGATGCCTTCATCCGTTACAAAATCACGTACATGACTCTTGTGCCGGCGGTGCTCAAGGGCCTCGAAATGAATCTGCGTCAAAGGTTCGCGGGTTTGTCAAAACCTCGCCGCCAGGTCTTCGACGCGCTCGTGGCCATCAATCGCGCGCTAACCCGCGGACGGCCCCGTCCCTGGATCAGCCGAGCGCTGCTCTCGCGGGTCCACAGCGCGTTCGGAGGCGAGTTGCGTTCGCTCTTCGTCGGCGGCGCGTTCACCGAGCCCGCAACGCTGCAATTCTTTTACGATCTCGGCATTCCTGTAGCGAATGCCTACGGCGCCACGGAGGCCGGCACCGCCATCACCGTAAACGATCTGAAACCGTTTCGCGCGGACACGGTCGGCAAGCCGCTACCCGGCGCAGAGCTCAAAATCATCAATCCGCATCCCGACGGAATCGGTCAGATCGCCGTACGCAGCAAGACGGTGATGTCGCACTACCTGGACGACCCGGAGATGACCGCCGAAACAATTGTGGATGGCTGGCTGATGACTGGCGACCTCGGCCGGATTGACGCGACCGGGCACCTCCAGCTTTTCGGGCGCGACAAAAACATGATTGTCACCGAAGAAGGCAAGAACGTGTATCCCGAGGAGATCGAATCGGCCTTCGCCGACGTGCCTGTAAAAGAGCTCTGCGTATTTGCGGCCAACTACATTTGGCATGCGCGAGAAATGGTCGGAGAGCAGCTTGTACTCGTGCTTCATGCGGAGCAAGGCAAATCCGTAACGCCGGAAATCGTCGCGACAATATCGGAGCGGAACCGCCACCTGCTGAATTACAAGCGGGTCAGCGGATATCTGGTCTGGGACGCTGACTTCCCGCGCACCGCGTCCACGAAAATCCGTCGCGTCGAGTTGTCCGAGAAAATTCGCGGCAAACTCGGTCGCGAAGCCGTGGTGCCTTTGTGATTCCGGCGTTGCATCAGCCTGCGGAGGCCGGCCGGCCGTGACGGAGAAATTCTTCGCAGTCGTCAACCCGGCAGCCGGAGGCGGTCGCTGCGGCAATCTCGCGCCAGCGGCCCTCGAGCGCGTGCGGCAGGCAGGCATCGATCTAGAAGTAGTAGAAACCAACCGGCCCGGCGACGCCACGGCTCTTGCTCGCAACGCGTATTCGAAGGGCTTTCGAAATTTCCTGGCCGTGGGTGGCGACGGAACCGCTTACGAAATTGTGAATGGCCTGTTTCCCGCGGCGGAAACCGAGGGCAGGCCCGCGCTCGGCTTTCTGCCCCTCAGCACAGGCAATTCTTTCTTGCGCGATTTCACAACGCGTGGTGTTGAGCACACCATCGAAGCGCTGAGAAATGGGACCCGCCGCCCGTGCGATGTGATGCGCCTGCGGCATGCCGGCGGCGACATCTATTTCATCAATATGCTGAACCTGGGATTTGCCGCCGATGTCGGCGAGGTCACTAATCGAAAATTCAAACGCTGGGGGCAGGCGGGCTACATTCTCGGCGTGTTCGCCAGACTCGCGCAGCTCGAGCATCTGGCGTTTCCGCACCGCATGGACAGCGCAGGTGAATGGGACCGCCGCCGGTGCCTCTTTCTCGCTTTCGGAAACAGCAAGTTTACCGGCGGAAAAATGATGATTGCGCCAAAGGCCGACTCCGCTGACGGCCAGATCGAGTATGTACGCTGGTCGCCGGTCGGCAGGCTGCGCCTGCTCTGGATGTTCCCGCGATTGTTTACGGGCACCCACATTGAACATCCGCTGGCATCTCGCGCCGCGGCACAGCGTATTGATCTCGATCTCGGCGGGCCTGTAAATGTGATCGTGGACGGCGAAGTGATGCGCCTCAACTGCCAATCAGTGGAAATTCTCCCCTCCGCGCTGGACGTCATCGCATGAAGAAAGCCTGGCTGACTGCGCGCTCGCTCGTCCTGTGGACGGCTAGCGGAATCCACTTTTTCCTCGTCGGCCTGATCATCTGTGTAATGGGTCTCATAGTCGATCCGAAAAACAATGATCCGCCGCAGAGATTTTTCTTTCGGAATACTGTTCGTCTCACCGGAGTAAAATTGGAAGTGCGGCGTTCGCCGGGCTTTGATCCCAAGCGCACCAGCATCTTCATCTGCAATCATGTAAACATTTTCGATCCGTTTGTAATCTATTCCGCCATTCCCCAATTGGTCCGCGGCTTTGAGCTCGAATCTCACTTCAAGCTCCCGATTTACGGCTGGATGATGGGCTGGTTTGGAAACGTGGCTGTGCCCGACGCCCCCACTCGCGAGAGCCTGGAGATCATGACTCAGAGGGCGAAAGCCGCGCTCGACTCCGGCACGAGCCTGATCGCATTCGCCGAAGGCTCACGCACGCGCACCGGCTACGTAAAAGAATTCAAGAAAGGGATTTTCAATCTCGCGCAGAAATTCGGCATACCCATCGTGCCCATGAGCATCGTGGGCTCGTACCAGTTTTTCCAGACGGGCAACTGGATGCTGTATCCGGGAAAAATCACGGTCTACCTGTACGATACGATTGACACGTCGAACATAAAGCGCGGGGATTTAGACGCCCTGCGCCAGCGTGTGTACGATATTGTCTCGGCGCCCGTGGAAGATTCGATGAAGGATTGGAAGAAGCCTTAGAAGGGCTGCGGAACGCTGGCGTCAGGCAGCGAGCGCCCGGCGCGCAATTCCTGCCACGTGTAAACCACGCGATGAATCACTGTGATCGTCGAAATCGTCGCGATCACCCAGAGCACCGGCGCCATCCGCGCGAACGTGCCGCCAATCAACAAGAGCACGAGCCGCTCGGGCCTCTCCATGAAGCCCACTTTGCAAGAGTGGATCAGTGATTCCGCGCGTGCGCGCGAGTAGCTCACCATGAACGAACTCGCCATCGCCACAGCCGCCAGCACCATGTAAAACGTTCGTCCGATCAGCGTGTAATGCACGACCAGCCCCATATAGAGCGCGAGATCGGAATACCTGTCGAGAGTCGAGTCGAGGAACCCGCCAAACGCTGTCACTTGCCCCACCCGGCGAGCCACCCGACCATCAGCCATGTCGAGGAACGCCGCGAGAAACAGAACCGCAGCCGCTTGGCGGAAAAGCCCCATCGCAAACAGCGCGGCTGCCGCCGAATTTACGCCCATCCCTAGAAAGGTAAACATGTTGGGCGTAAGACCAGTCGCGGCAAGTCCGGTAACCACGTGCTGCAGGAGCCAGCCAGCTCCTTCGCCGATCCAGTACGTAATCGGGCGTTTCAGATCCTTGTGGTCATTTTCCATCAGCGAAAATCATACACCGGAACGCAAGCGACAGGAATAAAGTGCCCGACTTCGGCCCTCCGAGGCATCCAACCTGGCCGGCCATCAAAGCGGTCAGAAACACGAGGAGTGCCCGGGGTGGGGGTCGAACCCACACGACGCGTAAGCGTCAGGGGATTTTAAGTCCCCCGCGTATGCCATTCCGCCACCCGGGCGCTGTGTTTGTAAACCTATCCTATCAAGAGTGTTACTGCAATATGGGAGCAGCGACTGCATGGTGCTCAAAGGCCCCGATGTCGGTAGTGGTGTCGGTTGGACTCTCTGCGAGGGCGTCCAACCGCTCGACGGCGGCGAGCGTGTGCTTCGGAACCGGCCGTGTCCCTTCTCCCCCGACTCACCAGCCCGTTCTCCAGCACACCCACTTTCAAGAACGCTCCGATCAATCGGAGCACTCTCTTGTCGGTCACCCGTCGTGCGATCGCCGCCATCAGTTTGT
>PKUY01000243.1 GCA_003131705.1 Acidobacteriota bacterium
GTCGCGCCATCTGTTGCGCGTCTTCCGTGTGTACGTTGATATTCTCGTCGGCGAGGGTCGCGTCGTAAATCGACGGCACGATCGCCGTAGCCATATGCTTCAACCCTTCCAGGCCGTGGAAGCTCGAGTCCGGCTGCATGCTGATGCAGCGAATCCGCGGATTCAGTTCCTTCAGCCGCCGCGTGGTGCCCACAAATGTTCCGCTAGTGCCCAGGCCCGCGACGAAATGCGTGATTTGCCCGTGCGTTTGCTCCCAGATTTCGGGCGCCGTGGTGGAGTAGTGCGCGGCGGGGTTGGCCAGATTGCTGTACTGGTCGGGATAGAAATATTTTTCAGAGTCCGCGCCATAGATTTCGCGAACGCGCCGGATCGCGCCGTCGGTGCCTTCNNGGCGTGGATACGATATCGACGCCATACGCTTGCAGGATTTGCTTCCGCTCGGGCGAAGCGCTCGAAGGCAGGCAGAGCTTAACCTGATAGCCGAGCGCCGCGCCGATCATGGCGTAAGCGATGCCGGTGTTTCCGCTGGTCGCGTCGAGGATCACTTTCCCCGGGCGCAGGTCACCGCGGCGCTCCCCCTCGCGGATCATCGAATACGCCGCGCGATCCTTTACCGAGCCGCCCGGATTAAACCATTCTGCCTTCGCGCAAATGGTAACGTTCGGAAACTCAGAAGCGGTCCGTTCCAGCTTGATCAGCGGCGTGTTGCCGATGCGCTCGATCAGGCGCTGTCCGGTGCGGCTGCCGGTTTCTGGCCGTTCCGGCGATACCAGCGGTTTGTTCTGTGCTGTCACTCCGACTCACTCCATGAAGCTGGAATCTCTGAATTTTCTGCTGCCGCGAGCGAGGCGCCAGGGGCTCGTATTCAGCTAATTCAAATAAGTTTAGCAGACTCGCGGCGCTGTTTTGTCACGTTTCCTGCGGCCTATTGGATGTTTGTGGAGGCCTTTGGACCCTGGCGAATAATTCGAGCCGCGCGGCTTCCTAGTGCTGCGTCTGCGACGAAGATCCCGCCGCGGCCGAACCCTCAAACGCCAGCACGACGTTGCCACCCATCCCGGCGGTCACATTAAAGCCAGACGCCACGTACATCATATTGCCGGAGACGACCGGGCCATTGCCGCTCATGGAGCCGCCATGCGCCTTAACACCGTTCACAGTCTCGAAATTCGGGCGCGTGTCGAAGTCCCACAAAACCGACCCGTCCTTGGTCGAATATGCCCGCAGGTGACCGTCCATCGAGCCGGAGAAAACCACGCTGGGAATCACCGTAACCGCCGCGAGCTGTCCCGAGCTGCATCCTGGAACACCCGCGCATGCCGGCTTCGGCGGGAGCGCCTTCCACGCTNNGGTGCGGATGTCTATTGCCGAAAGCCCTCCAGGCGGCGGAGGGGTCGATCCCGTCGCTCCCGGAGGGCCGAGCGTTGAAATGTCGGAATTCGCAACGTAAACGTTGATCCCGTCGGTGGCCGATCCCCACATGATTCCGCCCAGCCCGCTGCCATGTCCCACGCGGACCTGCCAAAGAACTTTTCCGCCGTCATCGGGATCAAGCCCATACATCACTCCCGTCTTCTGCCCCGCCAGCAAAACGCGATGGCCATTGCCGAGATCCTGCAAAATCGGCGACGAACCGAAATCCACGTCGGGACCGACCTCCAGCGGGCAGTTGCGATGGCTGGGATCGATGCAGCCGAAGTTGAAAACATCTCCGGACGTTTTCTGCTGCGCCCNNCCCGCTTTCCCGCGGCCAGATCGAATGCGATTACGGAATCGGTGCCTTCGGCGGCCGGGTCCACGTAGGCGTCCCCTGTTCCAACGTAGAGAGCGCCGCGCTTCGGATCGATGGTAGGAGAATCCCATATTGCGCCGCCGGCCGGCCCGAATTTCGCATGGCTGGTTCCCTCTTTCGTCCGACCCGGGACTTCCGAGATCGCATAAGCCTTCCAAATTATCTTTCCCGTGTGAGCATCAACCGCTACAACGTTTCCTCGAAACGTACAGCACGGATAATCTGGGTCTGCGGCGGTCAGCTCCTCGTTTGAGGCCAACGGAACGTAGAGACGATCTCGATAAAGTTTGGGCGCGCCCGTAATCCTGGCGAAAGGGTGCGGGTCGATTTTCACTTTCCAGACCAGAGTTCCTTTGTCCGCGTCGACGGCGTAGAGATTCGCTTCGCCGTCACCGAAATAGGCGAGGTAGCCGCTTTTTCCATTTGCGGCGATGGTGATTGCGCTCCGCACGGTTGTCACTGCGTGAAATGTCCATATCGTGCAGCCGGTCGCGCTATCGAGCGCGTACACCGTGCCGTCGCCCGAGCCGAAGAAAACGCGCCCGGCGACCGCGGTGGGCTGCCCGTACGCGGTACTCGCATTGGGAATTCCGAAAGCCCATTTCAGTTTCAGCCCGGAAACATTGTCCCCGAAAATGGACGTGTGCTTCTGATTGCGAGAGTTTTGTATGTCCACGCCCCAGCCATTCCAGTTGAGCGGGCTGAGCAGGGAACTGGCTGTGATCGGCTTGCTCCCGCTGCATGGGTTTGCCATCGACGAAGCCGCGCTGTTCGCTACGTTTGACGAAAGAAACGCAGCCACCGCGCGCCGCTCGACAGCCGACATTCGACTACCGTAGATCGTCATCGTGCCGGATTCGAGCGTGCGAACAATTTCTTCGCGCGACTTTTGCGCGAGCGCGGCTGGCGTAGGCGCGCGTCCGTCGGCGACAGGCGTGTTTTGGTGGCACGTCGCGCACTGTGCGTGGAAGAGCGCTGCGCCATCAGGCGCTGTTTGGGCCGGTGCGCGAGCGGCGAGCACGCTCACAGTGAGGAGCAAACCCAAAACCCGCAGACGGATCCCTGTGGACGTCATGCCGCCTCCAACTGTACGCTTTCGTCGCTTGTGAAACGCCTCACCGAACTGTCGAGTAGACGTGACGCCGATCCTTTGTTTTCTGCAGGTTACGTCAAATTCTACTCGGCACCATTGTCGAGTAAAAGTGGGGCGTAGTTGGACGGCGCGGGGGAGATCCCTGGGCTCCCATTGGTCGCTTGGGACAACGACCCTCGCCGGGTCGTCGCATTCTAGTCGGCAGGCATTGTCGAGTAGAAATCGCGGCGCAGGGGTTGCCCCGGCCCCACCGCTGAAGCAGTGAGGCCTTCCTTCCCGTTCACGAATTGTGGCCTGTTCATTCACGGGCGCCATTCTACGGTACTGTGCGGGAAGTGCAAACACGCACCCCTGTAGACTTTTCGTCGACTAGTCTGGGAGGAGGGGACGGCGGAAGGACGATGGGCGACAGAGCGGTAAGGCCTCACCCGGAAACTGCTACGGGGTGAGCTACAGCTTAAGGCGATCGGTTGAAGCTGCGATTTGCGCATGGACAGCGACCATTTTTACCTTTACAGATGGCTAGCGGAATTCATATCCTGAACAGCCATGTGGTACGTCAACAATCTCTTCGAGCAGGCGCAAATCGAATCGCTTTCGGCCAAGGGCTTTCTGGTACGCAGCTCGGGCGGACTCGTGCGCATCGAGAAGTATGATTGCGGCGCGGAGCTGCGCAAGGACCCGCACGGCAGCTACAAGATGACCATCATCCCCTCGATCATGAGGCAGGGCCAGTTCACGCAGCTATGGGACGCCGGCTACCAGAAGTTTCTCCTGACGAATGAAGGGCGCAAATTTCCCATTCGCGTAACTCAACTCGCTGAGCTGCGGCGCTTCAACGAAGAGCTACGCACGGCGCTTGGCGTGCCGACCTATTACAACGAAGCTATCGGATCGACGTGCGCCTACAGCGTGTACGACCGCGTGAAGGGCCGCATCGGCGATAATCCGGGGGAAACCGTAGGCGTGCACGAAGAAGAAATCGAGCACTAATTTCGGTTTCTGAGCCAGCGCCCGGTCATCCTTCTAACTTCGAGTAGTTGGGGATTTCTCAACTGCTTAGCGCTAACCGGTCAATTGCCCACAGTTCTCAATTTATTCGACTTCAGGTCTACTTCACGAGATGATTCACTCGTTTATCTACGATCCTTCCCGGCTACTTCGGCTTTCAGGTGACCAATCTCAACGCCACCATTGCAAAGCGTGGCAGTACCACCCTTCCCATCTGGGCAGTGCATACTACCCGACACAGTCCACACGCTGTCTTTCAATTTGGCAGTGAACGGCCTCTCGGACTCAATCTTTGTTTTACCGTAAACAGGAATAAGCACCTCCTCAGCTATCTGGACGGCAGTGGCCGAGTCGGGAACGTAGCCTTCTTTCGATCTATAGTCTTGCCCAAACGCCGATGTAAAAATTAACAGGATGAGGCAGAGCAGAGCACAAATTTTCATACTTAACCTCCATCTTCGTTGCGAAATCATAGCACCAACCGCCTATGGGACTTATCTGGATTGAGCCACCACATCATCCCGCTTGGCGTTGACAAACTCGATTGCATGCGACTAGCATTTGCCTGATCGCTGGCGTGGTCAACGCTTCGGCCCACTGAGATTGCGCGTAATATTTCGCGTGACAATGTGCACGCGATAATGAGGAGTTCAACATGGGCAGCATATATCTGGAAGAGCTATCGGCTGTAGGTGCGGTTCGCTTCCCCGACATTCCGCTATATCAGGGTTTTGGCGCGCCCATGCGCCTCGAAGCCGACCTGAAGGACTGCGAAGTCACCGACGGAGCCGTGCCGAAAGATCTCAACGGCATCCTCTACCGCTGCGGACCCGATCGCCAATATCCTCCGATGCTGGGCGACGATATTTTCATCGATGGCGAGGGCATGGTCATCATGTTCCGCTTCGAGAACGGACACGTGGATTACAAGAGCCGCTACGTTCGCACCGAGCGCTACTTGATACAGGAAAAGCACCGCCGCGGACTCTTTGGCCGGTATCGCAATCGTTACTCGCGCGATCCCATCGCTAAGAACTGCAACCCGGGCGCGGCCAACACGAATGTGGTCTGGCACGCGGGCAAGCTGCTCGCCCTCAAAGAAGACGACATGCCGTACGAGCTGAATCCGTACACGCTCGAGACGGTCGGTCGTTACGATTACAACGGCAGCATCAAGGCGATGTGGCTGTCGGCACATCCGCATCTCGACCAAACGACGAACGAGCTGCTGACCTTCGCATATCAAGCCAAAGGCGATGGCACCACCGACGTTGCCTACTACGTGATTGGTCCCAACGGCAAAATTAAGCACGAAATGTGGTTCAACGCGCCGTGGCCGGGGATGGTGCACGACTTCGCCATCTCAGATAAATACGTGATCTTTCCCNNCCCTTTTTTCCGTTGCTGACGGATGTGGACGTCCTAAAAAAGGGCGGGCCGTTCTATCAATGGCATCGGGACAAGGAAACCGTGGTCGCCATTGTGCCGCGCTATGGCACCGCCGACCAGGTCCGCTGGTTCCGCGGTCCAACGAGCTTCGCTGGACACATGATGAATGGCAGCACGAACGGAACGAAGGTGAGCCTTGATGTCTGTCTCTCGCGCGGAAATTCTTTCGCGTTCTTCCCGAACCACGATGGCGCGCCGGCCGATCCTACGCAGGGCATGCCGCACCTGACTCGTTTGACGTTCGATCTCGCCGGCAACACCGAGGAATACAAAACGGAGATCCTCAACGACTGGCTCTGCGAAATGCCGCGAGCGGACGATCGTTATTACGGCAACGGAGAATACCGGAACGGCTACGTAATTTGCCATGACCCGAGCCGAAAAACGGCTGGCGCGCCTGGTCTCAGCTCGGTGGGCCACTTCGACCACAAGACCGGCAACGCGAACTCATGGAGTCCTGGCCCGGACTCGGCTGTCCAGGAACCGTGCTTTGCGCCGCGGAAAGCAAACTCACCCGACGGCGACGGCTATCTCCTGACTCTGGTGAACCGCATGGCTGAAAACCGCAACGATCTCGCCATACTCGATGCGCAAAATGTGGAGGCCGGGCCTGTGGCGATCATAAAGCTTCCGCACCGCGTCCGCATGACGTTCCACGGCATGTGGGTCGGGCAGGACGCGCTCGATAACGGCCGCTATTCGGCCGTCAGAACGAAGTAAGGTCTTTCAAGCGAGCCGCGCATCCTCTAATTAGGGACGCCGTCACGCGGGGCACCGGCGTTTCTTTTCTCGCGCCAGCATTCAAAACCGAGACAAGGAGAACCGCAGAATGGCGCAGGTTCTGGCGCTCGTCGACGACCTGTTTTTTCAAGCGAAGCTGCTCGAGACCGCACGGCATATTGGAGTGGATCTCCGCACCTGCGCGACGGCCGACGCGCTCGATGCTGAAATCGCGAAGGCCGTGCCGAAGCTGGTCCTGGTGGATTTGAATGCGGCATCGAGTCCCTTGGACGCAGTGGCGCGCGTACATGCAAGCGGCCTCGAGATTCCGCTGATTGCTTTCCTATCGCATGTGCAGGTCGATCTTGCCGAACGCGCCCGCGCGGCAGGATGCCGCGAAGTGATACCAAGATCAAGATTCACGCAGAACATGGCAACCATCCTCGGGCGGGCGAAATCCGATTCTTGATGAGGATTCACGCCGCGCTCCCGGCTGTCGCCGTCACACTGATCCTCATGTTGTCGCTTTCTGCCGCCGGCATGCGCGCGCAGGAGGGCCACGAGCCCGAGGCCGCGCTCACCGCCGCTCTGTCCGCCGCTTGCCGCGCCAATGAAACGCAATTCGCGAATTATCTTACGGCCGAAAACGCTGCCGCATTTCACGCGCTGCCGGACGCGCAGCGAGCGGCGTTGATGAAGCGGTTCTCTCTCGCCGACGAAGCGGGGAAACCTCTCATATCGTCCGACGCGCAGGATCATACGATTTTCCGGTGCGCGGCTCCCGAAGGGACTGCGGAATTTCGGTTCGGCGATGCGCGCACGCACGAAAATCTCGCTTTTGTGCCCGTCTCGGTCGTCAACAGCCAGAAGGTCGAGTTCGGGCTGGTCCGCGAAAACGGCGGCTGGCGCCTGCTTTCGCTNNGACGCCGCGATCGCGACGCTGCGCGATCTCGGCGAGGCCATCCAAAGATATCGCCGCGCGTACGGCAAGTTGCCCGATTCGCTCGCGCAACTCGGGCCTGCGCCGAAGAATGAAATCTCGCCCGAGCTGGCAGATCTTGTGGACGAGCATCTTGCCGCGGGAAGCGAGGGCGGCTACCGGTTTCGTTACCACGTTATTTCGGTGGGCCAGGACGACACGTCCTTCGAACTCGTCGCCATTCCGGAAGACTACAGCAAGACAGGCAGGCGTTCGTTTTTTCTCGACTCAGCGGCAAATGTTCACGGAGCGGACAATCACGGCGGCGCAGCGACGGCCAACGATCCGCTGATTTCTTCCTCACCCTGAGAGGCTCCGGCGAAAGGTTCCGTCGCGCCTCGCGGCCTCGGGTATAATATCTGCCGGACGGTCTGGAATCAGGACATTGATCTCGCGATCGTAAGGCTCATAATTACTGTCTCTATAATGTCTACACAAGTTATCCGAGAAAAGCAAACACCCGAAGAAGCGGTTCGCACTGCGAACCGGCGCTTTTACGCGGCGTTCGAATCGCTCGACCTCGCGGAGATGGTGGCGGTCTGGTCGCATGACGACCGCGTCGAATGCATCCAGCCGGGATGGGAACTGCTTTTGGGATGGGAGGAAGTACGCGAACGCTGGGCTCGTATTTTCAAAAACACGAAGCGTGTCCGCGTGGCGCTCAGCGGTCTCTGTGTGCGCGTGGAAGGCAATGTCGGCTGGGTGGCCTGCACGGCCCGCATCACCACCGCGTTTGCCGAGGGCTTCGACGAAGCAACTGTTCAAGCCACGAATATTTTCGTCCAACGCGAGGGCCAATGGCTCATGGTGGCTCACCACGCGTCCGCACTTCCGACCGCTCCTAAAGAAACTGTGCAATGAGGAGGGATCCGTCTCGAGTGCGCAACTGTGTTTTTCGCCGGAATGATTTCACGATGAAGATCTGTGCCATGGCGTTGCTGATTTTTTCCGCTGCCTTGCCAGTGGTCGCGCAAGAAGCGGAGCGCGCTCCCGTCACAGCCGCGAAGCAAGTGCTCCAGAAAATTGCCGCCGGCCAATTCGATACAGTTGAGGCGCAGTACGATGCGCGATTGTCAGCGGCTCTGGCTCCAGGAAAGCTTGCCGCAGCGTGGGCAGGCGTCCTCGAAGAGGCAGGGTCTTTCGATTCGGTTGTTTCGTCGAGTGCAAGCAAGTCTCAGACGATCGACGTCGTGGTTCTGGTTTGCAAATTCCAGAAGAGATTGCTCGACGCGCAGATTGCTCTCGGTCCGGAGGGAAAGATCGCCGGAATTTACTTCCGTGCCCACCGCGAGCCTCCGCTACCCTGGGTTCCCCCGGCATACGCAAAGCCTGATTCTTTTACCGAGCAGCCACTCACCCTGGTCAACGGCAAGTACGAACTACCGGGAACGCTGACAATGCCAAAGGGCGCGGGCCCGTTTTCCGCTATCGTCCTCGTTCAGGGTTCCGGTCCTCACGATCAGGACGAAACGATTGGCCCGAACAAACTGCTCGAGGATCTCGCGTGGGGAATTGCCAGCCGCGGAGTCGCTGTATTCCGCTACACGAAACGCACACAGAAATACGGTGCGCAGAGTAGCGACGACCCCGCGAAGCTTACGGTCGATGACGAAACCATCCGCGACGCGCGCGCCGCCGTGGCGCTTCTCGCCAACCAGGCTAAAATCGATCACAAGCATATCTTTCTCGCTGGCCATAGCCTGGGTGCATATTTAGCGCCGCGGATTGCCACGGGCGATACACAAATTGCCGGGATCGTGATGCTCACCGCGAATACGCGCCCGATGGAACAGCTTTTGGTGGATGAAGTTCATTACGTTCTCTCGTTGTCCGGAACGGCGGCGACCGAAAGCGATCGAAAGCAGGTTGCGGCGGTGGAAGAGTCCGCCAAGAAAATTGAAAGTCCGGACCTGAAACCAGGCGATACCGTCAATGTTCTTGGCGGCACGATGCCGGCTTCGTATTGGCTGGACTTGCGCGATTACCACCCAATCGACGCAGCCAAGGCGCTGAAGATTCCGATCCTGATTCTGCAGGGCGAGCGTGATTTTCAGGTTCCTCCCGCCACGAATTTCGACGAGTGGAAAACCGCCATGGCCGGGCGCACGAACGTCACTCTGAAGCTGTATCCGAATCTGAACCATCTTTTTATTATCGGAACGAGTCCCTCTGTTCCGCAGGAATATGAGAAGCCGGGCCACGTGGACGAGCAGGTGGTGGCAGATATCGCGGCGTGGGTTTCGGCGGGGGGCAAATTCGCGCAGTAAGCCGTCGTAAAACGCGCTCGCGTTTAACACCCGAATTCATCCCGG
>PKUY01000163.1 GCA_003131705.1 Acidobacteriota bacterium
CGGGCAACGTGGTGGCCATCAAACCGATGAAGGACGGGGTAATCGCCGATTTCAAGGTGACCGAAAAAATGCTCACCTACTTCATTCAGAAGGCCCACAATCGCCGCGTTCTCGTTCATCCACGGATCGTTATCGGAGTTCCCAGCGAAATCACGCCGGTTGAAAAACGCGCCGTGCAGGACTCCGCCTATCGCGCTCGCGCCAGCGAAGTCTATCTCGTCGAACAAGCCANNATCGGCGGCGGCACCACGGACATCGCTGTCATCTCCATGAGCGGAATCGTCTATTCGCGTTCTGTCCGCGTCGCCGGAAACGAAATGGACGAATCCGTAATGCACTACCTGAAACGGAAATATAACTTGCTCGTCGGTGAGCGCACCGCCGAACAAATCAAAATCGAAATTGGCTCGGCGTACCCGCTCGAAAAGCCTATGACCCTCGAAGTCAAAGGCCGCAACCTGATCGAGGGCGTACCGCGCACGGTCACGATTGACGACAGCGAAATCCGCGAAGCGCTCTCCGAAAATATCTCGACCATCGTCAACGCCATCCGCGTCGCGCTCGAGCGCACCCCACCGGAGCTTTCCGCCGACATCAGCGACCGTGGCATCGTGCTCACCGGCGGCGGCGCGCTCATCAAGAATCTCGACAAGCGCATCCGCGAGGAAACCGGCTTGCCCGTTTCGATCGCCGACGACCCGCTCGCCTCGGTTGTGCTGGGCACTGGAAAAATGCTCAGCGATTTCTCGCTGCTGCGCCGCGTTTCGATCGACTGAGCGAGTTGCTGCCAAAATGCCCGACATTTTTCTCTCTCGTCATCGTCCGCTGGCCTTGCTGGCCGGCATTGTCCTCGCGCAGGTCCTCCTGCTCGCTTTTCAGATCAAGCGCGATCACGACGTCCGTTTGATCCGTTACTGGGCGGCGGAGATCGTGATGCCGTTTGAGCGCAGCGGTACCTGGACGTTCGACAAGAGCGGCAGCATCTGGAGCGGCTACATTGCCCTTCGGGGGACCCACGCCGAAAATGCGCGGCTTCGCGACGAACTCGCCGCACTGCAAATTCGCAATCGCGAACTCGAGAGCCAAGCCGCTGAGGCGCAGCGTCTGAGCGCGCTGCTGAATTTTCGAGAAGCGCACCCCGAAGCCCCCATGCTCGCTGCGCAAGTAATCGGCGCGAGCGCTGACACATCATCGCACACGGTTTCGATCAACCGCGGCGAGCGCGATCGCGTGCGCCGCAACATGGCGGTCATCACTCCGAACGGCATCGTGGGGAAAATTGTCGAAGTCTTCCCCACAACCGCGCAGGTGCTCCTCATCAACGATAAGGACAGCGGCGTGGGCTCTCTGCTCGCGGACACCCGCACGCACGGCGTCGTAAAAGGAAGCGGAGATCCCGAGCCTCGTTTGGACTATGTGGTAAACGACGAAAAAGTCCACCTTGGCGAGTTGGTCCTGACTTCGGGAGAGGACCGCATTTTCCCCAAGGGCTTGCTGGTTGGTTCAGTTATCGGAGCTGCTCCGGGAAATCCGTTTCAGATAATCCACGTTCAGGCCGCGGCGCGCTTGGACCGTCTCGAAGATGTTCTGGTTTTGCTTTCTCTGCAGGATTTAGATCCGAAGACCGCCGAAGAATCGGTCGGTGGGGCTGCGGCGCAACCGGACGCACCCGGAATCGTCGTGCCCCCCCAAACCGCGCCTCCGCAGAACCCCGCGCAAGTTGACGCAAATGCTGCGAAGGTTTCTGCTCCGTCGCCCTCAACCAAGCCTCCGGCTCCGGCCGCTCCGGAGCACTAACATGAACATGTCCTACACCCTAAATCCCGGAGCGCAGTCGGAATCAAATATCGAGGTCCACAAATATTACGGCGGCACCGTGATCGCCGTGGCCTTTATCGCCTTAGTTTTGCAGGCGTTCCTGCATAAGTACGGCCATTGGACGGAACTGGTCGATTTGCCGTTGCTGGTCACGATCTATTTCGGTGTGAGCCGCCGCAATCCCGTTAGCGGCATGTTTCTGGGAGCAGCGGTCGGCATTCTGCAGGATGCGCTCAGCCACGATAATCCAATCGGTCTCTACGGAATCTCCAAAACGCTGGTGGGATATCTCGCATCATCCATCGGCGCGAAGATTGACACCGAGCATCCAGGCAGCCGCTTCCTGCTCGTGTTTCTCTTCTTTCATTTTCATCAGACCGTATTCGCCATCACGCAACGAGTCCTGTTGAACCACCCCGCGCCGTTCTTCACCCTGCCGCTCTTGCGCGACTCATTCACTACTGCCGCCTTCGGCGTTTTGCTTTTCGCTCTCCTCGACCGCCTTCGTCGCTCTTCCTAGCTGTTTCTTATCTGTCATCCGGCTGGCATGAGGAGCTAGTGTGTGCCGAGGCAAAAAGGCAGGCGCCCCTGGGGTGAGGGCCGCCCTAGGTCGTGCTCTCTCAGAAGGAAAGCCGCGTCAACGGTCAAAGCCTTGCGGCCGGAGCGTTTGGGGTCGGCAATTTTTCCCGGTGTCCCTGCTGCTCACTGACTCCTGTTGAATGCTGATTCCCTCCGTTGCACTTTCTTTAGTTCATTCTGTCAAACGCGCGATGTGATTCCAGTCACATAGAGTTGTGATCTCGTTCACCTTCACACGCAGCTAACTTCTGATTGCGTCGGGTTAACCGGATATTTGGCTTACCAGTGCTCCGGTTAATCAGATGGAAGAGTCAGGCAACTTGGAAGCTCGTCCCGTGGGATCGGAGCAGTGTTTGAGAAATCAGTTACGCGGCAGTAAGCGGGGCTCGTTAGGCGGCGAAAACGAGCCGTCGGGATCCCGCTGACCTCGCTGGGGCCTGCTCTGGCAGCAGCCGTTTCGGAAGATTGAC
>PKUY01000010.1 GCA_003131705.1 Acidobacteriota bacterium
AGCGCCGCGATGATCTCCTGCTGCGCCTTCGGCCCCTGGAAGCGGCTCATCACCTCGATGCGCACCGGGAAATCGGCGAAGCGCTCACCGAACACGCGGGCATGCTGCTCGGCGAGCACGGTGGTCGGCACGAGCACGGCCACCTGCCTCCCGCTCTGGACCGCCTTGAACGCGGCGCGCACCGCGATCTCGGTCTTGCCGTAGCCGACGTCGCCGCAGAGCAGGCGGTCCATCGGCAAAGGAGACTCCATGTCGCGCTTTACATCTTCGATGGCGCGCAGCTGATCAGCGGTTTCCTGGAATTCGAAGGCGTCCTCGAATTCGCGCTGCCACGTCGTATCCTTGGGAAACGCGTGGCCTGTCACGATTTTGCGCTCCGCGTAAAGAGCGAGCAACTGGTCCGCCATGTCGTCGACGGATTTGCGCACGCGCGACTTGCGCGCTTCCCAAACCGTCGTGCCCAGGCGGTCCAATACGGGTTCCACGCCGCCTAGTGACTGATACTTCTGCACTAGGTCGAGCCGCGCAAGGGGAACATACAGCTTCGCGTCGCCTGCAAACTTCAACAGCATGAATTCGCCGGTCGCGCCCTCGACCACCACCTGCCGCAAACCTTCGAATTGGCCGATGCCGTGGTCCACGTGCACCACAAAATCGCCCGGCTTCAGGTCAGACAGATCGCTGAAAAAACTCGCCGTCTTTGGCCGCGCGCGCGGGCGGTTCGCGGGCTGCGTTTCGAAAAGATCTGCGTTGCCGTAGATCACCAGCTGCGCTTCGGGAAATACCACGCCCTCGGTGAGCGGCGCCTTTACAAGCACCATGGCCGGAGCGTTGCTCGTGCTCGATTCTTCCGCGAGGCGCGCCACGGTGACGTCTTCCTCGAGTTCACCAAGCCGGTATGGCAATTCGTATTCGTGACAGATGTCGGCGAAGCGCTCGAGTTCGCCCGTACTCGCCGCGGACACCATCACGTGCTCGCCCGATCCGAGCCGCCCGCGCACCTCCGCCATAAACGCGGCGACATTTCCGTGATAGCGCGTGGTGGGATTCGTTTGCAGCACCAGGGCTTGCGCGCCTTCGCCAGAAACTCCCAGCTGCTCGACGGCGAGCCGCGGAAAAAGCTGCAACGCGAGCGACCACTCCTCTTCGCTCAAAATGTAACGCGCGGGAGGTTCGGCGAGCGGGTCCTCGGCTTTATCGAAAGCCGCCTCCAGGCGCTTACGGTATTTTCCCATCGCGGTCGCAATCAGCGACGGCTCGTCCAAAATCACAAGCGGATCCGTGGCGAGATCGAACAACACGCCCGGGCGGTCCTCGTGAGGCATTTCCCGGAATTCCCATCCGGGATAGAAGCCCGCCGGCACCGTGCTGTCCCCACGGCCCGACGAGCCGGACGTAGACGACACATACTGACGCTCGAGAACTTCCGAGTGCCGCACAATTTCGGTGAGAGGCAAAAGCGTCGCGCGCTCGACCGGGTTCGTCGAACGCTGGGTATTCGGATCGAATGCGCGGATCGATTCGATGTTATCGCCCAGCAGATCGATGCGAACCGGCTGCGGAGTCTCGGGTGAAAATACGTCGATGATTCCGCCGCGCAAGGCGTATTGTCCCGGCATCTCGCAGGTCACGTGCTTTTCATAGCCCGCGCCCTCGAGAAAACCGATCAGGTCTTCATGTGCGATGGATTCATCGCGCGCAATTATCCTGGCAAGTCCGCCGTAAAACGTCCGCTCGCGCATGCGCCACAAAGCGGCTTGAACCGGCGCGATCAGCAGGTCCGCTTCACCCGTTGAGAATCGCCAGAGCGCCACGGCGCGATCTTCGGAAATTTCCGCGTGCGGCGAGCGTTTCTCATACGGCAACACGTCGTGCGCCGGAAAATGGACCACGCGCCGCCCGGGTTCTCCGGTGACCGCGCGGTAAAACCAGCGCAGCGGCTCGAGCAGCGCTTCGGCCCGCTGATTAGACTCCACAATCAGAATTACCGGCCGGCCGAGCTCGTTGAACACAAGCGGAGCGAGAGCCGTCTTCGCCGAATCCGTGAAGCCCGCCATGCGGACTTCCGGCGCGTTGCGGCGAAGCTTATCGCATCCTTCCTCCAACGCAGGACGGCGTGAGATGCGTGCGAGAAGCTCGGAAACAAGCGGAAGAATCATGCGCGAATCTCTAAGATGCGTTGGATGAGGCGAGTGGTTGAATGCCCGGGTTCGAGCGGTATGCACACGACTTTACAACCCAGGTTTTCAATCTCGCTGACGTCTAGCTCGGTTTCTGCGGTAAAGGCGGATTTGTCAGACTTCGCGCTGCCGCCCATAACGAATACGTCAGGCAGGAAGCGAGCCAGAAACTCGTAGGATGAAAACTCGTCGAATTCCACCACGTAATCGACAGCGTCAAGCGCGGCGAGGATTTCCGGGCGCTCCGCAGCAGGAATGACGGGGCGGACGGGAGCGCTGTTTCCCAACCCCTCGGCAGGAGTCGCCTCGAAGGCGACATGACGCACGCGAGGCATTGCATCACTTGAAACTGCAACGACGAGAATATCGCCGAACGAGCGTGCCTGCTCCAGCAGACCTACATGTCCGGGGTGGAGCAGGTCGAACGTGCCGCTCGCGCACACCACTCCCTTGCCAGCGCGTTTCCACTCGCCCCGGTAGAGATCCAACTCACTTTGCGAAACGACCTGTCCCAATCGGTTGACCTTCGGTCTGCTCCAACTCCAGGGACCGAAGACACGATTCTACCACGCGCGCTCGTCCCCCCGCGGCAGGGTAGATGGCTCGGTTCCGGTAACGTGCTGTCGGGTTTATTCCGGAAAGTTAGGAGCGATCGTTACAAGCTTCGACCCCTGGATTTCGCATTCCGTACCCGAGCCGTCAAGAATCCGTCGCGGCGCAGGGTGCTTGGCAGCCGCGGCGATCTTGGTGCTATACTCGCTGCCCGGTCGATTCTAGTTCTATTTCAGCCGGCCTGATCCAAATCAAAACGGGGCCAGACAAAAGGGCCATGAAAGAGATCGCAATAGTCGGAGGAG
>PKUY01000364.1 GCA_003131705.1 Acidobacteriota bacterium
GTGCCGCGCATTTTCGATGGCGATCGCGGCGTAGTCGGCTAGCGCCTCAAGCAGAGCGAGATCGCGCTTGCTGAAACCTTCCGGGCCGATGCAGTTGATCAACTCGATGACGCCCAGGCACTGATCGCGGAAGCGCACGGGAACGGCGACAATCGAGCGCGTAGCCATTTTTGTTTTTTCGTCCACTTGGCCGAAGAAACGCGAATCTTTGCTGGTGTCCGCCACGACGACCGCTTCGCCGGATTGCGCGACCCATCCTGCAAGACCTTGCCCGACTTTGATGCGTACGTCTTTCAGCGCTTCGGCGCCGATGCCCGTGGCGATCTGGAAGTAGAGTTCGCCCTTGGCCGTATCCATGAGCAGCAGCGACCATGTGTCCGGCCGGAGCACCTCGTTGATTTTCTCCATGATCGTGCGCAGCACCTGGTCGAGCTGAAGAGATGAGGTGAGCGCCTTGCCAAGCTCGTGGAATACGTTGACCTCGACTTGGTCCTCGGGGATTTGCGGGATGACGTCGGGAGCCGCGTCTGGATGGCGGCGACGCTCCACTCCGTCGAACGGTTTAGAGTCGGCCGATCTGCACAACCGTTCCTTGGAGGGAGGCTGTTTTGCGTCTTGGGAGTCGGGAAGCAACATTTTCATTATAGTGAACCGTTTTCCTCCCCTGCAACGGGCAATCGAGCTGAATTGCCGAAAGGCCAATGGCCAGGCATTTCAGCTTGTTTTTCGGGCAGCATTGACACTCCCCCGACCGACGCCTATATTTTTGTTGGGCCCTGCGGATGTCATCAACACCTTTCGGCGAACACCTAAAGCGCGAGCGCGAGATGCGCGGCGTTTCCCTGGAAGAAATTTCGGCCGCCACGCGCATCGGCACGCGATTCCTGGAAGCGATCGAAAAAGATCAGTGGGATCAGTTGCCCGGCGGCGTGTTCAATCGCGGATTCATTCGCTCGATCGCACGCTTTCTGGGATTGGACGAGGATAGCCTCGTCGCCGAATACGCGCTGGGTTCATACGGGAAGGCGGATGCCGCCAAAGCGGCGGAACATCTGGCGGAGATTCCAAGAAACTGGCGTCCCGCCGCGATTGCAGCAGCCGTCGTGATCGCGNNAGTGGTCGTTCGTCAATACTGGGGGCCCTGGATTTGGGCGCGGCTGCATAGGCAGCATGCGGAAGCAGCCGTCGGCGCGCCGAGCGCGTCAAGTCAGACTACGCCGGTTGCGTCTCTCCCGGATGCTCAGGCGATCCTTCCAGCCAACGCAACTCTTACATTGAAGATGGAAGTTGCGAAGCCCGCCGAAGTTACGATTTACGCCGACGGCCAAACCGTTTTCGAGGGAGCCGTCCAGTCGAACGATGTGAAGCAGTTCGAAGCGCGCGCCAAATTTGAAATCACCTCGAGCGAGTCGAGCGCCGTGCAACTTGAATTGAACGGGCAGGCCATGCCGCCGCTGGGCGAATCCGGACAGCCGGGTAGTGTCACGCTGACGCATGACAATCTGAAAACCAGCGCAGGAGAAGCCCATTAGCGCCGAGCTTGGCGCGGAACTTCGCGCGCAAATTCGTTCCGGACAAGCCCGCTTGGAACAGAAGGCGGCTGTGTGCGCGGGCAGCGCGCCCCTCAGCCCGGAGGATCGTGTGGAATTGCTCACCGTGCTGGTCGCCGATTCCGATCTCACGATTGCAGAGCGCGCGCAAAATATCCTGCTGACGCAGCCTGTTGAGAATTTTCTCGCCGCAGCCGCGCGCGCGGATGCAGATCTGCATCTTTTCGTTTATTGCGCCGACAACTTGTGTGAGAAGGCCGGTATCGCCGACGCGCTCGCAAAAAACGCCGCGTGCCCCACGGCGTATGTAGCGCGCGTGGCGCAGTACCTGACCCCCTCGGGAATTCAGGCGCTTTTTGACAACCTGGAGCGATTCACATCGGACGCACAACTGGTGATTGCCGTGGGCGCCTCGACGAAGGCCACCATCGAACAGCGGGACTTGCTCCGAGAAATGCAAAAAGGCGCTGTAGCCATGAACGAAATTGAAGAGGCCGCGGCGGAGATTGAGCCTGATCCGGTGAAGCGCGAGACGCTGATGCAGCGCGTGACGCACATGAACGTAGTCCAGCGCCTCACTCTGGCGCTCAAGGGCGGCCGCACCGAGCGGATGTTGCTGATACACGATTCGAACAAACTTGTGCAACGATGCGTGTTGCAATCACCCCGGCTGACCGATACGGAAGCAGAAGCTTTTGCATCGATGACCAATCTGACGGGGGAAATCCTACGCTCGATTTCCCTGACGCGCATATTCATGAAGAATTACACTATCGTGAAAAATCTCGTCAACAACCCGAAGACCCCGCTCGACGTTTCCCTTCACCTTTTTCCCCGTTTGACGGGGCCAGATCTCATGAAGCTCACCGCCAACAAGAATATTCCCGAGACATTGCGCTCATCCGCGCTCAAACTTCACCAAAAGCGCAAGATTGGCGCGGGATAATCGCGTGTCACTCGTTCCGAGCGATCGGCCGAACCGCGACCTCGCACTGACGAAAGCAAAACGGGCTGCGGCCGATCCAAAGGAAACNNGCGGGCAACCGCGATGCCAGCGACAGAAGCATCGGTGGTGATCAGCCCTCGCGGCGTCGAACGTCTTCGTTCGGGGCACCTGTGGGTTTACCGGAGCGATGTCCTCAAGGCCCAAGCGGAGCCGGGGGCGATTGTCCGGTTGACCGATGACCGTGGGCACTTTCAGGGGCGCGCTTTTTATAGCGACAAGTCGCAGATATCCGTAAGGCTTCTCACGCGGGAAGACGTGCCGGTTGACCGAGCATTCTTTACGGCACGTCTTGAGCGCGCGGCCGCGTTTCGCAAGTTGGTTGTCGAAAACTCGGATGCTTGCCGGCTGGTGTACAGCGAAGGTGATCTGCTGCCGTCTCTGATCGTGGACCGATACGGCGACTATCTCGCTATTCAGACACTTAGCCAATCGACGGACCGCCTCAAAAGTCTTTTCGTCGAAATTCTGGTCGAGCTCTTTTCTCCAAAGGGCGTGCTGGAACGCAACGATCCCAAAGTACGGCTGCTTGAGGGTCTCGATCAGCGGGTGGGGGTTCTCCATGGGAAAGTTCCCGCGGAGATTCTCGTAAAGGAAAATGGCGTCACATTCGCTTGCGATCTCGCGAAAAGCCAAAAAACGGGATCGTTTTTGGATCAACGCGAAAACCAATGGGCCGCGCGCCGCTATGCTTCCGGAGAAGTCCTGGACTGCTTCAGCTATCAGGGGGGATTTGCCCTCACGATCGCCGACAAGTGCTCGCACGTCGAGGGCATCGACATGGCTCCCGCAGCCGTCGAGGCGGCGCGGCGAAATCAGAAACTCAATTCGATTTCGAACGTTCACTTTCGGGAAGGGAACACGTTCGACATCCTGAAGGAATATTCCGATTCGGAACGGCGGTTTCAGATGATTATTCTGGACCCTCCCGCGTTCGCCAAGAACCGTGACAGCATTCCGGCCGCGCGCCGAGGATACAAAGAGATCAATCTGCGCGCGCTGAAACTCCTTCGGCCTGGTGGGTTTCTCGTGACGTGTTCCTGCTCCTACCATATCTGCGAAGCCACCTTCCTTCAGATTCTGGCCGAGGCTGCCAATGACGCCCACAAGAACATCGCGGTAGTAGAGCGACGCACCCAGTCTCAAGACCACCCCATTCTGCTTACAATGCCAGAGACGCACTACCTTAAGTGTATGATAGTTAAGGCGTTAGAATGAGATTGTGGTTTTTTACCTTGGAAGCCTCTGCGCCCAAAATATAGTTGACAGTAAGGCGCGCATATTTTATTATTCGATTGCGCTAATAAGCGCAAAATCATACTAGCAGGAGGACATTAAGATGAGTTCAGTCATTCGTTGGGATCCCTTTCGCAACGGCTCGAAGCTGCAGGAACAGGTAAATCGCCTGTTTGAGAATTCGTTCCAAGGCCCCACGGATCAAGGGGCATTGACCACATGGGCGCCCGCCGTCGACATCTATGAGACCGAGAACGAACTGGTTTTGAAGGCCGACCTGCCGGACGTCAATGAGAAGGACATGGATATCCAGGTCGAGAACAACATGCTTACGATTCGAGGAGAGCGGAAGTTCGAGCAGAAGGTCAAGGAGGACAATTATCTGCGCGTCGAACGAACCTACGGATCCTTCAGCCGCAGCTTCAGTCTGCCAAGCACGATAAACAGCGAGAGCATCAAGGCCGAGTACAAGAACGGCGTCTTGACGATTGAATTGCCGAAGCGGGCCGAGTCGAAGCCCAAACAGGTGAAAATCAACGTCACGAATGGCCACAACTAAACAATGCAGTGCAGTCCGGGGCTGACGGCGCATTCCGTTGGCCCCGTTTGTTTCTTCCAGCGCAAAGTGAGAAAGATTACTCATGCTGCGATTCGACAAATTGACCGTCAAGGGCCAGGAAGCTCTGCAAGCGGCACAGGAGTATGGTGCGCGCTCGGGCCAGCAACAGATCGAGCCATTACACCTGCTTTGGGCTCTGACGGCCCAAGGCGATGGCGTCGTTCCGCCACTGCTTGAAAAACTGGGCGTGTCGCCTGCGACATTAGCGGCTGAAATTGAGAAGCAGGTCGCGCGCTTTCCCAAAGTTTCCGGCGCATCGGAACAGTCCCTGAACCGCGCCTCGAATGATGTTCTGGAGGAAGCTTTTGACGAAGCGCAGCGCCTGAAGGACGAGTACGTCTCGACGGAGCATATCCTGCTTGCCATCGCCGGGGCCGAAAAGGATCCGGCGGGACAGCTTCTGAAGCGCCAAGGCGCCAGCCACGACGCCATCCTGCAGGCTATGGCTACCATTCGCGGAAGCCATCGCGTCACGTCGCAGAATCCCGAATCAACCTATCGTGCCATCGAACAGTACGCGCGCGATCTCACGGATCAGGCGCGTCGCGGCAAACTCGATCCTGTAATTGGCCGCGATGAAGAAATTCGCCGCGTGATGCAGATTCTCGCGCGTCGCACGAAAAACAATCCCGTGCTGATCGGCGAGCCCGGTGTCGGCAAGACGGCCATCGTCGAAGGTCTCGCTCAGCGGATTATTGCCGGGGATGTGCCCGAGATTCTAAAAACCAAGCGCATCGTGGCGCTCGATCTTTCGGCGCTTATAGCGGGCGCGAAATACCGCGGTGAGTTCGAGGACCGTCTGAAGGCTCTCCTGAAGGAAGTCGGCGAATCTGACGGCCAAATCATTCTATTCATCGATGAGTTGCACACGCTCGTCGGCGCAGGTGCGGCCGAAGGGTCGATGGATGCTTCGAACATGCTCAAGCCTGCGCTAGCACGTGGCGAGTTGCGCGCGATCGGCGCCACCACGATCAACGAATATCGCAAGTACATTGAAAAGGACGCTGCGCTCGAGCGCCGCTTCCAACCCGTTCAGGTCGGCGAGCCGTCGGTCGAAGACACGATCGCGATTCTGCGAGGCCTGAAGGATCGCTACGAAGTCCATCACGGTGTGCGCATCAAGGACGCGGCCATTGTGGCCGCGGCGATGCTTTCCAATCGCTACATTACCGGCCGCTTCCTTCCTGACAAAGCCATCGACCTCATTGACGAAGCTGCTGCCGGACTGCGCATGGAAATCGATTCGCTGCCGACTGAGATTGACGAAATCGAGAGGCGGATCATGCAACTCGAAATCGAACGGCAGGCGTTGCGCAAGGAGTCCGATGCGCATTCGAAGGAGCGCCTCGGTCAAATCGAAAAGGAACTGGGCACGCTTCGCGAACAGTCGAACGGGCTGAAGGCGCACTGGCAGACTGAAAAGGACGCAATCGGTCGCATCCGCAAGCAGAAGGAACTCATTGAAGGATTGAAAGCTGAGGAGCATCGCTTCGAACGCGCCGGCGATCTGGCGCGCGTGGCCGAAATCCGCTACGGAAAACTTTCCGCCGCGGAGAAGGAATTGAAGGCTGCTCAGGACCACCTCGCCGCGATGCAAAAGGACCACCCGATGTTGAAGGAAGAAGTGGGCGAGGAAGAGATCGCGAAGATCGTCGCCAAGTGGACAGGGATTCCCGTCGGGCGCCTGCTCGAAGGTGAGGTCCAGAAGCTCGTGCAGATGGAAGATCGCCTGCGCCATCGAGTCGTCGGACAAGATACCGCGCTCGCGAGCGTCGCGAATGCGATTCGCCGCAGCCGCTCCGGATTGAGCGATCCGAACAGGCCGATTGGTTCGTTCCTTTTTCTGGGGCCCACAGGCGTGGGCAAGACGGAACTCGCTCGCGCTCTCGCTGAATTTTTGTTCGATGACGAACGCGCCATCGTACGGCTCGATATGTCTGAGTACATGGAAAAACACTCGGTGGCGCGGATGATCGGCGCGCCTCCCGGCTATGTAGGATATGAAGAGGGCGGGCAATTGACCGAACAGGTTCGCAGGCGTCCGTATTCCGTGATCCTGCTAGACGAAATCGAAAAGGCGCATCCGGACGTATTTAACGTGTTGCTGCAGATTCTCGAAGACGGACGTCTCACCGATGGCAAGGGCCGCACCGTGGATTTCCGCAACGCGGTGATCATCATGACGTCGAACGTTGGCTCGACTGCAATCTTCGAGTTGGCGGAAAAGGATCCGAAGAAAGCGCGGGACGAAGCCATGGCTGCGCTCCGGGAACTCTTCCGGCCGGAATTCCTGAACCGCATCGACGATATCGTTCTGTTCCGGCCGCTCGGCAAGGACCAGATCGAGCGCATCATCGAGCTGCAAATGCAGCATCTGGTAAAGCTGCTCGCCGAAAAACAGCTCACCCTGAGTCTGACGCCTGCGGCGAAGACACTTCTTTTCCGCGAGGGCTACGATCCAGCTTACGGCGCACGTCCCATGAAGCGGGCGATCCAGAAACTAATTCAGGATCCGATGGCGATGAAGATTCTCGATGGCGAGGTGACGCCGGGAGATCAGGTGATTGTGGATGCCGATCCGAAGACCGGAGAGATGGCATTCAAACACGGTACACTGAAGAAGGCGCCGCCGCCCGAAGCGGCATAAAGGACAAGTAGAATGAAGATTCTGAAGACAGCGTTTTTACTGACCGCACTGACGCTGCTGCTTTTGTTCGTGGGCGAAACATTTGGCGGGCGTAACGGCCTGGAACTTGGACTAGTGATCGCGGTCGTCATGAACGGCGTCGCGTATTTCTTTTCGGACAAGATCGCGCTGATGTCCAGCGGCGCGCGGCCAATTAGCCGCGAGCAGTCGCCTCGGCTTTACGCAGTGATGGAGCGCCTCGCGGCCAAAGCGAATTTGCCGGTACCAAAGCTTTACATGATTCCGCAGCCCGCGCCCAACGCTTTCGCCACGGGCCGGAATCCCAGCCATGCTTCTGTCGCGGTCACAGAAGGATTGATGCAATTGATGAACGACGACGAGCTCGAAGGTGTGATTGCTCACGAGCTATCGCACGTCCGCAATTACGACATTTTGACATCTTCGATTGCAGCAACGATTGCAGGCGCTGTCACATTTATTTCTCGCATGGGCTTTTGGTTCGGCGGCGGAGACAGGGACCGCGAAGGTGGCGGCGGGATCATAGGACTTCTGATGCTGATTCTTGCGCCGATCGGTGCGATGCTCCTTCAGCTGGGCATTTCACGACAGCGCGAATATCAGGCGGACGCTTCCGGCGCAACGATGGTGGGCCATCCGTACGGGTTAATCAGCGCGCTCCAAAAACTCGGCGCTTACAACAAGCAAATTCCCATGGACGTCCCGCAGACAACTGCCTCATTGTTCATTGTGGCGCCTCTTACGGGGCGNNCCAGGCTGCAGAGCATGACGATTACGCGCTAAACGGTGGTTGCTTCCGCCGCCCCCGCGGAAGTTGCAGGAATAGTAACCGCGCAGAAAGCATTACACTCACGTAAAAATTGCAGGGTATTCTGGCTGCCAGGGCCATTTGATTCCGGGTAACATCCCCGTACATCGTTGACAAAGAAGTACTTAGGACCACTCCCACCGATTTGGAAAGTTTGGTTTGGGGCGTGCTTCTAGAGTAAGCAGCAAGGGGTTCCCACGGAGGACACGAAAATGGTTGATGAAAGACAAGTCGAAGNNTCGAAGTAATACACGAAGCGCCGGCCCCGCGATGGATCGGAATTGTGGTGATCGCGCTCGCCGTTATCTCATTGGCGGCCCTGGGTGTAGGTTGGACAGCCTCGAACCGCTCGACTGCGCTGCAACAGAGCCTGTCGGCGCAGAACCAACAGTTCAAGCAGAACGATGACGTGATGAGCCAGCGTCTCGCGAAAGCGGAAGATGTCAATGCGCAGCTACAGGGCGAGCTGAGCGTTGTAACCGACAAGCTGAAGCTCAACGAAACCGAAGTGAGCCGCGCGCGCAGCCAGACCAAACAGATCAAGGAAGCTGACGCGAAGCAGCTGACGGAGCTTCAGAGCAACGTGAACGGCCAGTTGGCGACGAAGGCTAGCGTCGATGACGTCAACAAAATCGGCACCGACGTAACCGGCGTGAAGACCGATCTCGACGCGACCAAGAACAGTCTGAACATGACTCGCGGCGAGTTCGGCACGCTCATCGCCAAGAATCATGACGAGGTTCAGGAGCTCCGCCGCCTGGGTGAACGAGACTACTACGAGTTCACCATCAACAAGAAGGATCAGCGCGAGAAGGTCGGCGATATGATGGTCGAGCTTCGCGGCGTAAACCAGAAAAAGAACCTCTACACGGTGGCGATCTACGTCGATGACGGCCGCTATGAGAAGAAGAACCGTTCGGCGAACGAGCCGATCTACTTCTTCACGCACGGCAGCCGCGCACCGGTGGAGTTCACGGTGAACCAGATCAGTAAGGATAAAATCACAGGCTACCTGAGCGTGCCGAAAGTCGCTTCACAGCACGCGCAGGCCGGTAACTAAGCATCCTGTACCCACCGCCCCTTAGCGGGCGGTGCAGCCCCAGCAAAAAGGGCGTCCGCGAACCGGACGCCCTTTTTTATTTCCGTTCTTATTTCTATCGTTAGGCCTGTTTGCTTAGCGCCCGCTGTTTGCGAGCGAGAAATTTCTTGGCGAGGGCGGGAAGCTTGTCGTGCGGGAGTTTCCCTTGCTCGTAGAGTTTCACTTTGGCCTTGGAAGTTTTGCGCCTGCGGCGCTGGCGCTTCTGGGCTACGTAACGCTTTTCGTTTGCCATCGATTCCCCTCCAAAATAAGCGACACTTGATTGTAACGGAGAAGGCAACGGATGCAAGCTCCGCTGTGATTTTGCAGTGCAATTCCTCTAGCATACTTAGGTACCATTTTCAGCCAGGACCTGAACCCTATGCCGACGACAGTGATACATGCGGGCCGGATTCTGACGCCGGACGAAGAGATCAGCGACGGCGTCATAATCGTCGAAGGTAGCCGAATTACCGCGCTGGGGCATCGCGATGAAATCCGCGTTCCGCCGGGCGCAATTGATTACGTCGCCGCAGGCTTGACTGTTGTCCCCGGATTTGTGGACCTGCACATCCACGGCGCCGGCGGACACGACGTGATGGAAGCAAACGCCCGCGCGCTCGATCGCATCACCTCCACCATCGCGCGCCACGGAACTACTTCGATCCTCGCGACGACCGTCAGCGCGCCCATCGAAGAGACATGCCGCAGCCTCGCAGGAATTGCGCGCTACATTCGCAGCCATGAGACTCCGGAAGAAGCCGCGCCGGACGAAGCTGCATCGGAGAAAGACGCAAAGGAAGGCAAACTGGCAGCCGAAATTCTTGGTATCCATCTCGAGGGGCCGTTTATCAGCAAGGCTCGCCGCGGTGTGCATCCCCCGGACGCGATTACCGCCCCATCCATTGAGATCCTCGACAGACTTCTGAAGGCTGCCGACGGGCTTGTACGCATCGTCACGATCGCACCCGAGTTGCCGGGCTCGATAGAGTTCATCGCAGCCGCCGTTGCCGCCAAACTCGTCGTCGGTCTCGGACACACCGACGCCGACTACGACCAGACGCGAGCCGCAGTTCAGGCTGGGGCGCGCCACGCCGTGCATACGTACAATGCCATGCGCCCGTTCAGCCACCGCGATCCGGGAATCGTTGGTGCGATTCTTACCGATCCGGAAGTCACCGCCGAAGTGATCGCCGACCTCGTTCACGTGGCGGGTCCTGCGATTCAGGTTTTAATCGGCAGCAAGGGATTCGACACGGTGCTTTTGGTGAGCGATGGAATCGCCGCCACCGGCATGCCGGACGGCAACTATCGCCTTGGAAATTTCGAAGTGAATGTGCGGGACGGCATTTGCCGCAACTCGGAGGGAAAACTCGCCGGGAGCACGCTGACGCTCGATCGCGCGCTACGCAACATCGTCGCGTTGGGCGTGCCGCTCCAGGACGCTGTGCGTATGGCGACTGTGCTGCCGGCGCGGCGCTTGGGTCTCGCGGGCAAGAAAGGCATCATCGCCGTAGGAGCCGATGCCGATCTTGTCGCGCTGACGCCAGACCTGCGGGTGGCAGGCGTAATGACTCGTGGAGCCGGCCTTGCCTAATCAATTTTATGGATTGAGCGGGATTTTAAATTCTTCGGAGATTTGATAGGGATCGAAAGGGCTGCAAGAGAAATAGCGGCCTTCGACTTCGATGGTCGGCACCTTGCGAAGCCCATTGTTGACGCGAATCACGAGCTCTTCGGCATCGGGTTCTTCGTCGATGTTCACTTCGCGGAATGCGACGCCGCGGTCACTTAAAAACTTCTTCGCCCGGGTGCAATCGCAGCACCACGGCGTGCCATAGATCGTAACTTCAGCCATTTCGGTCTTTCCCACTCAAATTGAAATTAGGATTGATGCAGTCGATCCTAACAACTATTGGATGCGATGGGCAGTGCCTGGATTCGAGGGCGTGCTTGAAGCGGCAAGCTACCGGCTCAGCGTGGAGGAGCATTCAAACTTGGGCCTTACTTGTGCGCGCCAGCTGGGGCACCAATCTTTCCCACGGCTTCTAGTCGTACCGCGGCGCGCTCCGTGGCGAGCTTTTGTTGTTCCCACTCAGGAGTACCCACACCGGCCTTGGCGAGTTCCGCTTGTGCACGGCCGTGCGCTGCGCGGCTGCGCTCGTGGTCGATTTCTTCGGCACGCTCGGAGATTTCAGCGAGCACGATCACGCGGTCCGGAAGTACTTCGGCGTAGCCGTGAATTACCGTGAGGTAGCGCGTCTCGGAGTCTTTGCGGTAAGCCAGAATCCCGATGCCGAGCTCGGTGATGAGCGGAGCGTGCCCGGGAAGAATTCCCAAGTAGCCTTCCTTGCCAGGAATTTCAATTGCCTGCACGGTTTCCTGCAGCACGTGCCGCTCGGGCGTGACCACTTGCAGTTCGATGGCTTCGGGTAGCATTCGTTAGTTCCTGTTTTTTTTGCGCATGGCGGCTACGCTGCGGCCGCCATCTTCATTGCTTTTTCGCGCGCCTCTTCGATCGTACCGACCATGTAGAAGGCTTGCTCGGGCAAATCGTCGTGCTTGCCTTCCACGATTTCCTTGAAGCCGCGGATCGTGTCTTCGACCTTCACGTACTTGCCTTCAAGGCCGCTGAACTGCTGTGCCACGAAGAACGGCTGCGAGAGGAATCTCTCGACCTTGCGGGCGCGCGCGACGGTCTGCTTATCGTCGTCGGAAAGTTCTTCGATACCGAGAATCGCGATGATGTCCTGCAGGTCCTTGTAGCGCTGCAGAATGCGCTTGACGCCCTGCGCCACGTCGTAGTGCTCCTGGCCCACGATGCGCGCCGACAAAATGCGCGAAGTGGAAGCCAGCGGATCGACGGCGGGATAGATGCCGCGTTCCACGATGGAACGGCTGAGGTTCGTGGTTGCGTCGAGGTGCGCGAACGTCGCCGCAGGAGCCGGATCGGTATAGTCGTCCGCGGGCACGTAAATCGCCTGGACCGACGTGATCGAGCCGTTTTTGGTGGAGGTGATCCGTTCCTGAAGCTCGCCGATTTCAGTGTTGAGGTTCGGCTGATAACCCACGGCGGACGGCATGCGGCCGAGCAGCGCCGATACTTCCGACCCTGCCTGCACGAAACGGAAAATATTATCGATGAAAAGCAGCACGTCGAGTTTTTCTTCGTCGCGGAAATACTCGGCTACCGTCAAGCCGGTCAAGCCGACGCGAAGGCGCGCGCCGGGCGGCTCGGTCATCTGACCGTAGATCAAAGCGCAGCGGGATTTTTCGGAATTGCCCGGCTCGATGACGCCCGACTCTTGAAACTCCAGCCACAAGTCATTGCCTTCGCGCGTGCGCTCGCCGACTCCGGCGAACACCGACACGCCGCCGTGNNCAGTCTTGCCGACGCCCGCGCCCCCGAACAGTCCGATCTTGCCGCCCTTCAGGTAGGGCTCGATCAAATCCACGACTTTAATGCCGGTTTCGAACATTTCGAGATTGGTGGACTGGTCCTCGAGCGCCGGCGCCGCACGATGAATCGGGTAGCGCTTTTCGAATTTCACCGGTCCCAGATTGTCAACGGGCTCGCCGAGCACGTTCAACACGCGGCCCAGCGTCCCGCGGCCGACTGGCACGGAGATCGCCTCGCCCAGATCCTGCGCCTTCATCCCGCGGACCAGACCTTCGGTGGGCTTCATGGCCACGCAACGAACCCGGCTTTCGCCCAGGTGCTGCGCCACTTCCG
>PKUY01000306.1 GCA_003131705.1 Acidobacteriota bacterium
TCGATCTCGACGCCACCGAAGAGCAACTCGATTTTCCAGTGATCTACACGAACGCCAAAACCGGCGTCGCGCACCTCAAAGTCGGCGATGATTCCACAACGCTGCAGCCACTTTTCGAACAAATCGTCACTTCGATTCCTCCGCCGGCGGGCGATCCCGATGGCGTTCTCCAAATTCAAGTGACGAACCTCGATTACAGCGATTTTCTGGGACGCGTTGCGATCGCCCGCGTTTTTAATGGGACTTTGAAGCGCGGAACCGAAGTAGCGATCTCCAGAATCGACGGCACGGTTCATCCGACGAAGATCACCAAGCTTTTCACGTTCCGCGGCCTGGATCGTGACGAAGCCGAAGAAGTTTCCGCCGGCGATATCGTCGCAATCGCGGGCGTCGAAGGCATCCAGATCGGCGAATCCATCACCGACCTCGCAAATCCAACGCCGCTCGAGCCGCTGGTCATTGACGAGCCAACGCTCACGATGGTTTTCACCATCAACACTTCGCCATTCGCGGGCCGCGAAGGTCAGTTCGTAACTTCTCGCGACTTGCGCGCGCGACTCGAACGCGAGCTCCTCACCAACGTCTCGCTGCGCGTGGAAGACACCGGCACGACCGACGCTTTCCGCGTGNNCCGGCCGCGGCGAGTTGCAGCTCGGCATCCTGATCGAGACCATGCGCCGCGAAGGATACGAGCTCATGGTGGGCAAACCGGAAATCGTGGTGCGCACCGAGAACGGCCGCCGCCTCGAGCCGCTCGAGTCGCTGATCATCGATTGTCCGGAAACATTTATCGGCATCGTGATGGAATCGCTCGGCACTCGCCGCGGCGAATTGAAAAAAATGGTGAACCACAATTCGGGCCGCGTGCGAATGGAATTCAGTATTCCTTCGCGCGGATTGATCGGGCTTCGCGGCCAGTTGATGACGGACACACGAGGCACCGCGCTCATTCATTCCATCCTCGAAGGCTGGACCGAATATTCCGGCGATATGGCCATGCGCCTCACCGGAGCGCTGGTGTGCGATCGCACGGGAACCTCCGTGGCCTATGCCATCTGGGGCATTCAGGAACGCGGCGAAATGTTCGTCGGGCCGGGCATTGAAGTTTACGAGGGAATGATCGTCGGCGAAAATGCTCGTGAAGACGACATGAACGTGAATATCACCAAGGAAAAGAAGCAGACCAATATGCGCTCGTCTTCGGCGGACGAAGCGATCCGCATCATCCCGCCGCGCGATATGACCCTCGAAAAAGCCATCGAGTTCATCGCCGACGACGAGTACGTCGAAGTCACGCCGAAATCGATTCGCCTGCGCAAGAAAGTTCTCGACGCCAAGAAGCGCCCGAAACGCTGGCAGGAAATCCGCGCCAGCGCCGAAACCGCCTCCTAGTTCCCCGCTCACTTTCCGGGGCAGGGTGTCGGAGCGGCCGCCTTCAGGCGGGCGCATTTGCTCCTGGCGTGCATTTCGGTTCTGCACCACAACTCAAGCAATTTCAAATATTTCTCCGACCATTTGTAAATTGCCGACTCTCTAATATCACGACTAATTCTGTAAGCAGTTGCGTAACTCGCTTCAGTAGCGATTCCTTAGTCCTAATATTGGGCCTGCGAGTCGAACGCCCGGTCAAGGCTGGATTAACCCACTCGCTTTCGGTAGCTTCACCGGTCCAGGCGGCTCGTATGTTCCCACGCATCCGCCATGCATTGGAGGCACGGTGCAGGGCGATTGCGCTGGATCTGGTGGTTCTACAGGCTGGGGCAACTCCGGCACCGGAATCATCAGCGGCCCCGGCCAGCACAACTGGGACTTCTCCGCGATCAAGAACACGAAGATTACGGAAGGCACCAGCCTCCAGTTCCGGGCGGAGTTCTACAATATCTGGAACCACCCGCAATATAACCCGCCTAACAACAATGTGAATGCTACCGGCTTCGGCGCGATCTCAAGCAGCTCGGTGCCGCCGCGCGTTGTCCAATTTGCCTTGAAGTTCCTTTTCTAGGCGTCGGACAGTTTCGCGAAATTTCCATGCAACGCCTCGGTGCCAGAAAACACCGAGGCGTTGCACGTTTTGTTTGCCCCCCCAAAGAGCGAACGAGGTCCCGGAGTGTGATTCACTGCTCGCTCATCCCTCGGCCACGATCGCTTCGGCTTCGATTTCGATGAGCATCTCCGGTGCGATCAGGCGTCTCACCTCAATCATCGATGTTGCCGGACGAATCTCGCNNGCGTCACGAACAGCCGTGTCCGCACAACATCGGACAGCGCCGCGCCCGCCTTTGCGAGCGCCGATTCAATGTTTCGCAAAGCCTGCTTGGTCTGCGCGTACGGATCGTTCGCGCCAACAATTTTCCCCTGCGCGTCGGTGGCGGTCGTTCCGGACACATGAACGTATGGGCCCACGCGCACGGCGCGCGAGTATCCGACAATGGGCTCCCAGGCTGTACCTGAAGAAATGTTCTGCCGTTTCATTTTTCCTCCCATTCTTTTGCCTTCCATCAAAGATCATGGATCGAAGCGCGCCCGCAGATCCGCCGGTACGATCGGGCACAATTCGTCGCGCCGTCCGAAGATGCGAAACCGAATTCGCGCAATGAAATCGTAGACCGAGTCGCGCACCGGCCGAGGAATCACGCGAAGCGCGGCTGCCAGAATCCGCCAGCCGCCGCCCAGCCGCCGAAGAATGTGAAGGAACGCGTTCGAGCGCACCAGCAGCGATCCTTCCTCGGTCAGCACCACGACGCTATCCGGCAGAGCTGCGCGCTGATCGGCGGGCACGCGCGATTGAAAAGTTTGTCCTTGCAGCGGAGCGAACCGAAAAGCATTACCCGAACGATCGTGCCTCAGCACAAATTTCACCGCGCCATGGCAGAGGCCGCAATGGCCGTCGTAGAAAAGAATTTCGGTCTTTGGCTCGGTGGGCGGCACGTTGCGAAAAGCATAGCACGCTCGGGCAATCAGCTTGTGAGGGTGGATCCGCGCGCTCAAAGGAAACTGCTGCTGGACAGAGTTTCGCGAAGTCTCTAAGCTACTCGAAGCAAAAAGTAGCAGGAGAGACCTCACCCGTGAAGTGCAACAACATCCTTGAGGCGATTGGCCATACGCCCCTGATACGTTTGAACCGCGTCGCCAAAGACATGCCCGCTGAAGTGTATGTGAAGGCTGAATACCNNGCGCATCGCCGTCGAGATGATTGACGAAGCCGAGCGCAAAGGGCTGCTGAAAGCCGGCGGAACAATCGTCGAAGGAACCTCCGGCAACACCGGAATGGGCCTGGCGCTGGTTGCGGCGGTTCGGGGATATAAGGTCGTCTTCACTATTACGGACAAGCAGTCGCGCGAAAAAATCGATCTACTGAAAGCGTTCGGCGCCCAGGTAATCGTCTGCCCAACGGCCGTCGAGCCGGAGGACCCGCGCAGCTACTATTCCGTGGCGAAAAAACTGGCGCGTGAAATCCCCAACGCCTATTACCCCAATCAGTATGAAAACCAGGGGANNCAAGGAACAAAATCCGAAGCTAAAGGTGATCGGAGTCGATCCAAAAGGCTCGCTCTTCTACGAGTACGTGAAGACCGGCAACGTTGGCAAGGCCCACACGTATGCGGTGGAAGGAATCGGTGAAGATATCTTGCCGGGCACCATGGATTTCTCGGTGCTCGATGACATTCTGCAAGTGAACGATGAGGAGTGTTTCCTGTGGGCGCGACGCCTGGCGAAGCGCGAGGGGATTTTCACCGGCGGTTCGGGAGGCGGCTGCGTTTCCGCGGCGCTCCGCGTCGCAAAGGATTGCGAAAAGGGGGACATGGTCGTTGGTCTGCTACCCGATTCCGGGACACGCTATCTCAGCAAAATTTTTAACGACAGCTGGATGCACGAGCTCGGATACGCAGATACAGAGGTCACGCTCACGGCCGCCGACGTAATCCGTGTGAAACGCCAGAATGGCAAAACCCGGGACTTGATCGTTGTGGGGCCGAATCGCACCGTTTATCAAGCGCTGCAGACCATGCAGCAGCAGGATATTTCCCAGCTTCCGGTGTTCGAGGATCAGCGATCGATCGGCACGGTCTTTGAGGACCAGATTCTGAACCTCGCGCTTCAGGGCAAGGATCTCCGCAAGCTGATCGTTCGCGAAGTAATGGGCGCGCCGCTGCCGCAAGTGCCTTCGAACGCGCCGGTCGAGCGCGTGACCCACTTCCTCAGCCACGAAAGCCCCGCCGTTTTCGTCGAGATGGAGGAAGGCAACCTCGAAGTGCTCACGAAATTCGATCTGATGGATACGATCGCCGGCCTTGTCGGTCAGAAGCGCTAACCCCAGAAACTGGTATGGAGTACCGGACCCCTCCATCGAAGACGCGGGCACGGTTTCCAGTTGTTGCTTGACATGCCTCCGTAAACTGTGATATTTCCCGTCTAACTAATCCGACAAGTTAGCAACAAGTTCGGAATTGGGTTTGGGTGGAAACAGAAATTAATCTATTGGGGGTGGGTTCGATGAGTAAGAATTTGGCATGTCTGAAGTTTGTCCTCTCGCTGTTCGTTTGTTTCGCAATTTTGTTCCTCTGTATTTCCCCAGTCTTGGCGCAAACATCTGGAACGGGCGCGCTGACAGGGACTGTCACCGATCCGTCAGGCGCGGTTATCACGGGCGCTACTGTGACGGCGACCAATAAAGGTACCGGTCAGGAGCGCACGGACGTGACCGACTCCTCCGGTGTGTACAAGTTTTCGCTATTGCCGGCGGGCGTGTACTCGGTGAAGTTTGCTGCTCCAGGTTTCAAGACGTCCGAGGTTACCTCTCTGACGATCAACGTCACGGAAACTCCCGTGCAGAATCAGAAACTAGAAATCGGCGCGCAAACACAGGAAGTCACCGTGGAAGCCACTGCCGTAAAGGTGCAAACGGAAAACGCCACGGTAGGAACCCTCGTAGGAGCGAGAACGGTCACCGACCTGCCCCTGAGCACGCGTAACTATACGCAGATTATCGACCTCTCGCCCGGCGTGGTTGCCAACGTTGCCAGCGCATCCGCCATCGGAAACGGCACGCAGGACATCAACGTGAACGGCGCGGGCTCCGATCAGAACAACTATCAAATGGACGGCGCATCGATTACGAACTACGCCAGCGGCGGCGCGGGTCAGTCTGGCAACTACGCCGGAATCGGCATTCCGAACCCGGACGCAATTCAGGAATTCAAGATTCAGACGTCTCAATACGACGCTGGCTTTGGCCGCAACCCGGGCGCCAGCGTGGACGTGGTCACCAAGGGCGGCACGAACCAGTTTCACGGCGGCGGATGGGAATTCTTCCGCAACGAAGCCTTGAATGCAAATGACTATCTTTTCAGGCTGACTGAACAGTTCCAAACCCGCACGCCAAACAAGCAGCAGGTGCTGAGGCAGAATCTGTTCGGCGGTATGATCGGCGGTCCCATCAAAAAGGATAAGTTGTTCTTCTTTGGCTCCTATCAGGGATTCCGGCAGCTCAATGGGATTGGCTCGAACGGCTTTGCAACCGGCTACTCGCCGGGCGTCACGACTCTGCCCTTCACCAATTCGTGCGGCACCCGCGCGGATGGCTGCGCTGGTCAAACATATGCGCAGTATCTTGGAAGCATATTCGNNTTCATTGATGGGGTGCCGGTCGCTGCCAACGGTTCGAATATCAGCCAAACAGCCATAAACGTCCTTCAGGCCGCGGGTCCGAAGACGTCACTGAATAAGGGGTTTTACGTTCCTAGCGCGCCAAGCGGATGCACGTTGGCTATACCCGGCGTAATTGATTCAGGTTGTATCCTAAACATCTCGCAACCGGTGCGTGCGAATGAAGATCAGTTCCTGGCCAACAGCGATTACATCATCTCGAGTAAGCACACGCTTTCTGAGCGCTACTTTTTCGCCAACGATCCGCAAGTCCAGAGCTTCACTTGCCTTGGATCGTGTTTGCCGGGCGCCCCGGAGAGCGCGACCTATACGACCCATGAAGGGGTCCTAAAGCTCACGTCTGTGCTGACCGGTAACTTCGTGAACGAAGCGCGGATTTCGTTCCAGCGCAATGTAACGAACAGCAAGGACGACGTGACGTTGACAGGTTGCGACGTGGGCATCGCCTCGATCTTCGGCAACGGCGTCCCATGCGCTACTCTTCCACCAGGCACGAACAGAGAGGCAACCCTTATCCCGATCTTCGGCTCCGCCGGCGTCGGGGGGCCTTCCGGCGGGTGGACTGCTGGCGGGAATTTCTTCGCTGCCAACACAAACTACATCAATCAATTTCAATATGCCGATCAGATTTCGTGGACTCACGGGAAACACACGATCCGCACGGGTTTCGAATACGAGCGCACACAGTGGAATTGGACTCTGCCGTCGGTTAACAGAGGCGACATGAGCTTTTGGAACACCGCCGATTTCTTGACCAGCGGCTCACCCGGGACTTTCGGAGGCGTGTTGTTCAATTTTGCAACCCGCACCCCGCCCACGGGACCCCTGCACTACAATCGGGTCAACGCATTCTCAACCTTCGTCCAGGACGACATCAAAGTAAGCTCGCGCCTCACGGTGAACCTTGGCGTGCGCTGGGAATACAACGGGTGGCCAGACGACACAACTGGTTTCTTTACTAACAGTTGGAGCAACAAAGCGGCTTTGGTAAACACCGGGTCCTTTTATCTTGCTCCTGACTCCGTTGGCAGCTTGGCAGGGTACGTGGTGCCATCCAATTACAATCCGAACAAAGCCATTTGCGGAGATCCCAGCGTTGCTCCCGTCGCTTGCGGATTTACCGCACCGGCTGGCGTAGTGTTCGGCTATCCNNCGTGCGACCGGTGTTTTCGTCAACAGCAACAAGACATTGTTTCCCGGAAGCCCTCTTACTAACTTTGCTCCACGCGTGGGCTTTGCTTGGCAGCCAATGGGCGGAGGCAAGTTCGTCGTGCGCGGCGGTTGGGGCATCTTTTACGATCGCGTGTACGGCAACCTCCTCGTGGATAACCAGCAGGGGAATCCACCCTATGCTTCAAACGGCGCGGGCGGGTTTTTCCCAGCGACCTTCGGTCTAACCCTTGCCAATCCCTTTAACCCAGGAATTCTCGGCTGGACGCCGCGCACTTTGGCGTTGCCCGGTAACGGCGATCCGAACAGCCCATTCGGCGGTGTAGGCGGTTCATCCCTGGGCAGCACGTCAGACTCTCAGAAAATGACGACTCCTCTTATCGAGGAATACAACTTGGGCATCCAGTATGAATTCGCCCCGAACTGGGTGGCCGACATCGGCTACGTGGGAACGCATGGTACAAGGCTCTACGATTGGTCACGCGATATCAACATTGCCCACTTGGTGCCAGGCGCTCTAAACGGGCCGACGGACATACAGAACTCGAAGCTTGTCTCAGCAATCCCCTTTAACGATCCGGCTAACGTCACGCCCATTACGGCGAACACTACTCAGAACGTCCCAGGGCGGGTCACCTATCTTGGTTATGCTGCGGGGGGCTTCGCAAGCACGAACACGGATGGAGCCTCTCTCTACAACAGCTTGCAGGCTGTCTTGCGCCATAACTTCTCGCATGGCGTGATGATGCAGGCGGCTTATACATGGAGCAAGAGCATCACGAACGTTAACGCGTCCGAAGCCGGCGGTGGCATCTCGGCGGCTGGCAACGTGCTCTCGGGTGGTGCAAACCTCAACAATCCACTGGATCTTAGTCAGCAGTATGGTCTGTCGGCATTCAATCGCGCCCAGCGGCTGGTCATCAGCTATAGCTATGACCTGCCCTGGAAGCATACGGAAGGATTCGCCGGCAAAGCGCTGGGCGGTTGGACCATCTCCGGCGTCACCACAATCCAGAACGGAGAACCTTTCTCGATCCAAGACGGTGCGGGTGGATCAATCTTCTACGGCCAAGCGTCAGCGAACTCCCGCGCCGAACTCGCAAATCCTGTTAACTGCACGGCCTTGGGCGTTTGCCACTCGGGAACCCCAGTGTCGACTCCGGGTGATATCCATTGCCGACTGGGACTCCCCACCTCGGAAACCGGTTGCCCGACGCAACAGGGCTACATTAATGGCGCCGCATTCACCACAGAGCCGTGCATTGGTGGCGTGACGAATCCGGTAACTCCTAACCCTAACGATGCTTGCGGCGCTTTGCCTCGGGCCCCTGGGACCTTCGGTCCTACCGATCCCGGTGATCCTGGTGCCCCACTCTTAGGTGCTGGCACTGGCTTCGGGAACTCAGCCGTTGGTATCATCAACGGTCCCGGCCAGCACAACTGGGATATGAGCCTCATCAAGAACACGAAGATCACCGAGGGCACGTCCTTGCAATTCCGGGCGGAGTTCTACAACATCTGGAACCACGCTCAATTCAACCCGCCAGGCGCCGGCTCGGCAACCTATAACGACCGGAACTCGGTGAACTTTGGGAGAGTCACCAGCACCTCAACAACGCCGCGCATCATTCAATTTGCCGTGAAGTTCCTCTTCTAGGCAGCGGCTAGATCAAGGACGGAATCACAGCCCCGTCCTTCCCGGAAAATCGGGGAGGACGGGGCTTTTTTCTGCCCTTCGGCGTCATTTTCGGCAGTGATAAGGCCTTAGAATCATGCCACCCGGAAGCAATTTCGTGCGCCAAATTACTTCGTACTCGAAGCATTCTCTGGTAGCATAAATCTTCGAGTTTTTCGAGCATCCTACCGGTTTGGAGCAATGTAAACATGGCACTCGCTTGTGAACTTTGCGGCAAGAAGCCGCTCTTCGGCAATACGATCAGCCACGCGCACAACGTCACACGGCGCCGCTGGAATCCCAATCTGCGGCGCGTGCGAGCTGTCATCAACGGCGCGCGCAAACAGGTTCGAGTCTGCACTGCCTGCATCCGCGCCGGCCGTGTTACCAAGGCCGCCTGAAACAGTTCCCCATGACGACGAAGCTCCGTTTGCCGCGCAAAATGCTGGTTTTTGCAGCGCTGGCCGCTTGCGCGTTCGCGGCTTCGTGCAAAAGGGAAAGCGCTCCAGGGCCCGGCGTCTGGGCCACCGTGAACGGCAAGGAAATCGCTCGCGGTGACGTCGAAAAGATCTTCCGCTCGCGCGTGACTCCCGAAGCTCCCACGCCTTCGCAGGAAGAAGCTCTTTCGCTCCAACTCAGCATCCTCGACGAGCTGATCAACAGCGAAATCCTGCTCGAGCGCGCCAACAAGATGAATTTGGTCGCGAGCGACGCCGAAGTCGAAGACAAATTCACGGAATCGAAAAGCCCCTATACGGAGGAAGAGTTTCAAAAAAAGCTCCAGGCAACGGGCCTCACCGTCGATGACTTGAGAAACGATATTCGGCGGCAGCTTTCCATTCAGAAGCTGCTGAATCGCGAAGTCGTGGGGAAAATTTCGATTACGGATCAGGACATCGCGGACTTCTATAATAAAAATCGCTCGCAATTCAACGTGGCCGAACCGCAATACCACATCGCGCAAATTGTGATTACTCCGCGGCCCGATCCGACCGTTCACAATCGCAAGAATAACAAAGCCGCAAACGAAGCCGAGGCCGGCCACAAAGCGGCGATGCTCGCGCAGAAACTTGATTCCGGATCCGATTTCTCGGAATTGGCCATGGACTATTCGGAGGATCCGAGCGCGTCCACCGGCGGCGATCTGGGATTTCAGCCGGAGTCGTCATTCAACAAATCCGACCCCATGCTCAAGAAGGCAGTCCTTTCCCTGAAACCGGGGCAGGCCACGCAGCCGATCCACGTGAAGGATGGCGGCTACATCATTCTGAAGCTGATCGCAAAAGAAACCGCAGGCCAGCGCGAATTGGCCGATCTGCAGGTGCAACAGGCCATTCGCGAAGCCTTGCGCACGCGCAAGGAACAGCTCCTCCGCTCGGCGTATCTGGTGGAAGCACGCGACGAAGCGCATGTGACGAATTTCCTCGCCCGCCAGATTCTGGAATCCGCCGGCAAGAATCCCAATACGCAATAGGATTTTGTGCCGCGTTCGGCTGCGCGATTTTCCTCCGATGCCACGGCGCCTCGAGTTCATCTCCTAAATCGCAAACGAATACCGAGGTAAGCTAGCTGTTCTTAGGTGGGAGTCCCGCATTCATGCGGGGGGAGGAGCGCTTCAGCGCTCAGGAAAATCTTTCGACTTTGCTCGTGCGCTTTAGCGCCTGAAGACACGCTTCATCGCCTTTTTCCGCAAACTATCAAGCCACGTCTGGTGGTTCCCAATTCCCGCAGGGCGAGGATCGCCAAATGGTTCGCGGGCTGTCGTTAGCAAGTTAAAAT
>PKUY01000291.1 GCA_003131705.1 Acidobacteriota bacterium
GCGATATAAAAGGGCGCCCCTTATGGAGTAGGTTTGGAGTGTTCGGCTTCAAACCCCACTACGAAGGAACGCCCTCAATGGGCAGTGTGAAGTATATCGGGATGGATGTTCACAAGGAAGCGATCTCAATCGCGGTTCTAAATTCCTCTGGCAAGCTGGTGATGGAATGCGTCATCGAAACCAAGGCCATCACCATCATCGATTTTCTCAAAGGGCTGCGCGGAAACCTGCACGTCACCTTGGAAGAAGGTACCTGGGCCGCCTGGTTGTATGACCTGCTGAAGCCACATGTCGCCGAGCTGGTCGTGTGTGATCCCCGCCGGAATGCCTATCTGAAAGAAGGTAGCAAGAGTGACCGCATCGATGCCCGGAAGCTGGCCGAGCTGCTGCGCTCGAACATAATCCGCTCGGTCTATCACGGTGAGCAGGGAGTACGGACCTTGAAGGAGCAGGCGCGGAGTTATCTGACAATCAGCAAAGATGTCGCACGGGTCATGAGTCGATTGAAGGCGATATAGCGATGCTGGGGTATCCCGACACCGTCCGATATGAACAGTCCTGCTATGTCGTTTACGTCGCGGAGAGGGGAGTGGGACACGCCCTGAGTATCGCGTCCACTCAACGCGGCTCCCCTCTATAGCCGTTCTCACGTGTACGGCGCAGGCAATCCGCACCTCAGCCGGTGGGCCCGCATTGCAGCTTGCATGTGAGTTCGAATTCGCAAATTTGAGCGAGGCCGGGCGGTGCAGAGCAGGATAAAACCGGCCTCACAGTCCTGAGGGAAGTATCCGACTGCGTCGCTAGGGTCGAATTCTCCAGACACTCTCAGTTTCCCGGCGCATGTCAGGCAGCGTCCCTGATGGCAAATCGCTGGGAGAGTGATTCCCGCTCGCTGCGCGGTATCCCAGATGTGATCCTCTGCATTCACTGTGATCACGCGCTGTCCGCGCGGCATTTCGAGCGTCACCTCGAACGATTCCTTAATAGAACTCTCCTTCCCGAGAAATCGCGGGTGATCCGGGGCTGTGGGAGCCCGAGCTCGCGGCTACGGCACACACAACCCCCAAATGAGACGGCTGTTTCATGGGTTATAGAAGCCGCAATTCTTGCTGTACGGGGCTTCGCCGGGAGTGCCGCGGCGGAAATGGCCGGACGGGATGGATTTGCCATCGCGCTCGTGAGCGAGAAGCTCGATGAACCAGGCCTCGTGTTCAATCTCCTCGTTCAGGATGCGGGCGGCCATGTCGTAGGTTCGGGGATCTTTGCCGAACGTCAGGTCGCAAATCTGGATCCAACTCCGGATGGCGCACCGCTCCGATTCGAGCAGCAACGTCAAGATGTTGACGGCCGTCGGCGGATCGGGCAGTTTCGCTGCCGGGCATCCGGCTTGGTCGTGGAACACCTTCAAGTCGTTCGGCAGTCCACCGCCCAGCTCGTAGATGCGGGGTACAATCAGCTCCCAGTGGGCGCGGTCCTCGAGCCGCGCGTCTTCGCAAATCTCCTTGTAATCTTCGTGGCCCGCGAGGTGCATCCGAAGGATCGTATAGTAGTAATAGGTGCTCGCGAACTCTGCCGCCGCGTTGGCCACGAGCATCTTGATTAGTTTTTCGACGTCCACTCCGCGCGCTCGAATCACTTCCACGCCCACGCGCTGCGTGACGTCTCCGTGCTTCACTACTGGATTGTCAGCCATCGTTTGGCCCTCCANNCTCGAGACAAAAGTCTAATATTTGTAACCCATGGAATCCATAGTTCAAAAGTGTCGCAGCGCTGGGAGGCACGCATAACGCATGCAACTGCATCAATTGCGCTATTTCTGCGCAGTCGTCAGAACCGGAAACTTTACCCGCGCGGCCGAAAATCAGCACATCGCGCAACCCTCGCTTTCGCAGCAGATCCATAAGCTCGAAAACGAGCTGGGCGCCAGACTCTTCGACCGATTCCCGCGTTTCGCGCGGCTCACCGAATCCGGCAAGGCCTTTCTGCCCAGAGCCGAGACCATTCTTCGGCGGGTGGACGAGGCCCGCACTGAAATCCAGGAAAAATCTTGCATCGAAGTGGGCACTGTCTACGTCGGTTCCATCCCCACGATTGCTCCCTACTTCCTCCCACTGGTTCTGGCCCCCTTTGCCAGCCGCCATCCGGGCGTATCAGTCCGCGTCATCGAGGACATCACATCCGGCTTGCTCGATCACCTGCACCACGGCCGGGTGGATCTGGTCCTCTTGGCTTTGCCCGTTCGCGGCGAAGAACTCCAGTTCGAGGAACTGTTTCGCGAGTCCCTGTTCGCCTGCTTGCCTGAATCCCATCGCCTCGCGTCGCGCAAAGCGATCGGCCTCGCCGAGATCCGCAACGAGCCCTTCCTCTTATTGAAGGAAGGCCATTGTTTCCGCGAAAACGCTTTATCGGCCTGTCGGCGCTCCCGCATTGATCCCAACGTCATTTTCGAGAGCGGCCATTTTTCAACTATTCTCTCCATGGTAGCGACAGGTATGGGCGTGTCGGTGGTTCCCGCGATGGCGGTGAGCAAACATTCCGGTTGCCGCTTCGTCCGTCTCAGCGACGACCATATGGGCCGCCGTGTTGGCCTGGTGCAACTGAGGCAGCGATTCCCGACGCGCGCGCAGCGTGCTCTCATCGAGGAGTTGCGCCACCATGCGCGCGCGAAACGCATTAACCATGCCCATTAACCGATGAACCGGCAAGTTGACTTCGCGCAAAAGTTGTCTTTCCCAAATCGACTTTCCGTCGAGGAATGCCTCGGCCGCGCATCGCGTTCCGGTAATCGGTAGTTTCTTGATTCGGACAATATCAGCCCGTCCCTGTGCCCGATTAACGTGGCGGAGAAGTGAAGTGCTACTTCAAATCTCCGGTAATCTGACCTATCGGAGGTTGTTGATCGAACGGGCTTGAATGGCATATATTGAGCGCCATTCGCGATGGTTATGTCCGCCATCATGCCGATGGGTCGCACAGAGGGGGCAGCTTGGATCTCATTCGAGTAGAGACAGAAGACAAAACAGCTTTGAACGGGCTCCTGTGGGAACACCAGACGTCCAGCGATTCGCTGGTCATCCTGGTGCCCGGCGCCACCACGGGTGCGGCGCTAATACCTATGCACGACTACTATCCCCTCGCGACCGGACTGACCGCCAAGGGTTACAGCTTTCTGATTTCCAATATGCGCGCTTCCTACAACTATCCTTACCNNCGCACTGACGCGGTGAAGGACATCGCCGCGTTCGTGGCCTACGCCAAGTCGGGGGGGTACAGCCGCATTGCGATTTTCGGGATCAGTCTCGGCGGCCCTCGCATGGCGCAGTACATGGCCGAGCGAAACGATCCCGCAATCAAGGCCGTCGGCTTCATCGCTTCGATCCCGTCGCCTTATCTGGAGTTTCAAATCCGGTCGACCGAAGCGAACCGGCAGCGCCTCGAGGACATGCTCAAACGCGCCCGCGCGCTTGTCGCGCAAGGCAAGGGACAGGAACCGGTCGCGTTCGAAGATTGGTTTCCGGGTGGGCGATCTTTCATGGGGACTGCGCAGGCCATGATCGGCTTCTTCGGCGCGTCAAGCGACAAGAGCGCGCCAAGCTCGATCCGATACGGACCACAGATCAAAGTTCCGGCTCTGGTGATCCACGGAGACAAGGACGAGATTTCTTTTCCGCCGAATGCCAAAACGATTTACGACAGCCTGACAGCGTCGCCGCAGCGCGACCTCATCTGGGTCCCGGGCGCGAGCCATTATCTGACGCCGGGCCCCATCGCGGAAGCCTACGCCCAGAACATCTCCGATTGGCTGGTGAAGAACATGCCCGCCGGGCCGCGCCGCTGAAAGGATACGCTGCGCGATTCGAAATTAGGGCACTACTCTATGGCCCTCAAGCCCCGCCGTACACCGTGGCCCCGCCGTCGACTCGTAACACCGCTGCCGTGATGAAAGAGGCGTCCGCTGAAGCGAGAAATACAGCGGCGGACGCAATGTCCTCGGGAGTACCCAGGCGGCCGAGTGGCGTTCGTTGCCGCCGAGTTTCGTACAGGGCCTCGTCATTGTTGTTCAATTCGCGCGCACCCGGCGTCGGCACCGTGCTCGGGCATACGGCGTTGACGCGAATTCGGCGGGGGCCGAATTCGATGGCCAGCGAACGAGTTAAGGACGATACCCCGCCCTTAATTGCCGAATAGACGGCTGCGCGAGGAACGCCGAGATCTGCTACGGGCGAGGTGTTGTTGATGATCACGCCGCCGCGCTCAGGATCCATGTGCAGCAGAGCCGCTTGCGCAGTCCAAAAGATCGACTTCAATCCTACCGAAATCATCTTCTCGACCGTGTCCTCCCGAACCTCCGAGACGGGTTCGTTACGGAACACGATCGCATTATTGGCCACAATATCAAGGCGGCCGAATTCGGAAACGAGCTGATCCACGGCGCGGAGCACGTCGTCTCGCCGGCTGACGTCGATTGGGAAAGCGCGAGCGGTCCCTGAATTTCTTCCGATTTCGCGCACCGTTGACGCGGCCGTAACACCGTCAATATCCGCCACACCAACAATCGCCCCCTCCGCTGCGAACGCGAGGGCCATAGCCTGCCCAATCCCGCGCCCGGCACCCGTGACGAACGCAACCTGCCCTTTGAGACGCGGCATTATTTCGCTCCCGATTGAATTTAAGAACGTGTGCAGACGGCTGAAGCAGCGGCCTCGGTTCCCACCCCGCGGCCGACGCCCATTATCAGGACCGTTTGCTTGTTGAGATCGCAGGTCATTGGGGCATCCCGATGCTTCACTTCCCGCAACAGAGAGAACCGTAGCTCGTTACATTCATTGAACTTCGAAACGCCAATTCTTTTTGTCGCGGACAATGTAACCGGCGGTCGGCTCGGAGAAATGACTGCCGATGACCAATACTTTCTTGTCGCCAAGGCGCTCGAACATGGCTTTGCGCGTCTTCAAGCCTTGCTCCTTGTCCATGTCGAAATTGCCGAAACGGTCGGTTTCGGCGAGCTGGATCGGATGATGCATCATATCGCCAGTAATGAAGGCTTCTTGTCCCTTTGACGAAATATGTACGCTGACGTGGCCCGGCGTATGTCCAGGGGTCGGCACGAGCGTGACTTCATCCGTGATCTTGAGATTTGGCTCGACGAAGTCGGCGAGGCCGGCATTGGTGATCGGATCGATCGAGTCCGCCAAATGCGTGAAGTCAGGATACCCGCCCGTGCGCTTGAGCATTTGCCAATGGTCGTATTCCTTGCGGCCGAACAAATAACGTGCGTTCGGGAAGGTGGGCACCCAGCGACCATTCACTTTGCGCGTGTTCCAGCCGACATGATCGAAATGCATATGCGTGCACAAGACCTTTGCAACCGTTTCCGGCGCGTATCCGGCGACGGTCAGGTCTTCGATGAACGAGGTCTGCATGTTCGTGAATATTGGGTACTCGCGCTGGCGATCATTACCGATGCAGGTGTCGATCATGATCTTTTCTTTGCCGGAGCGCAGAATGAAAGCCTGAAACGAGATCTTCATGCGGCCATCCGGCGTCGCAAAATTGGGGAACAGCCAATCGTATTGCTTGGCGACCTCTGGCGTCGCGCCGGACATCAGCACCTCGAAAGGATCCTCGTGCGCGTTGACCTCGACGATGCGGACGACTTCGACGTCTCCGATCTTCCACTTTCTGATGTGCTCGACAGCCATGGCGTACTCCTCCGGGTTGTTAGCGATCTCGCGGTAGTTGAAGGGGCGCAAGCGGCGCCCGCCCCAGGATCATATCCGCAGCCTTCTCGGCAACCATCACCACGGGCGCATTCGTGTTTCCGCCCATGAGGGTAGGAAAGATCGAGGCATCGGCGACTCGCAAACCATCGATTCCCCTGACCTTGAGTTCGGGAGTGACGACCGCGGCGTCGTCAACACCCATACGGCAGCTTCCGGCCGGATGATAGACCGTTGCAGCGGTACCACGGACATAATCCTTGAGCGCGTCGTCGCCTTCAACCGTTGGACCGGGCAGAAACTCGGTCCCCTTGTAGGGGGCGAAGGCCGGGGTCGCGAATATTCGGCGTGCCAGCTTGAGGCCGCGCACGAGCGGCTCGAAGTCTTCGGGCACGCTTAAGATATTGGGATCGATAATCGGTGCCGCACGTGGATCCGGACTTGATAGGGCGATGCGACCACGGCTCTTGGGGTACAAGAGAACGACGCTGAGGACATAGCCGTGCCCAAGCGGCAGCGGGAATGTCGATTGATTGCGGCGCGCCGGCTGGAAGACGACCTGTGTGTCGGGCCGATCAAGGCCGTTCGTTGTCTTCACGAAAGCGTTGGACTCGAAGACATTGCCGGCGAATGGCCCTTGGCGCAGCAACAAATATTCGAAAATGTTCCAGGCTCCGCGCGGCAGTGCCTTAAGCGAGATACCATACGAGGTGGAGTTCGACGTGACCATCTGCACCGAGCTCGCGATATGATCGTGAAGATTCGCACCGACGCCAGGCAGATTCTGATTGACTGAAATTCCAAGAGCCCGCAGTGCCGCACCGTCGCCGATGCCCGAGAGCATCAGGATCTGAGGTGATCCGATGCTGCCGCCCGACACAATGATCTCGCGGCGCGCGGCGACCCGCCGAGTTTCTCCGCCGAGCTGAAACTCGACGCCGGTCGCACGGCGATTTTCAACGATGACGCACGTGACCAATGCCCCGGTTAACACTGCCAGGTTTGGCCTGTTCATTGCGGGCCTCAGGAAGGCTGTCACTCCGGATTCGCGATGACCGCCTCTGATCGTTGCCTGGCGTGGGCCATAACCCTCTGTATCCGGACCGTTGAAGTCATCGCGGCGGCGATATTGCAGCGATTGCATCGCTTCGAGAAAAGCAGTATTGAGCGGGTTGGGCCGCTTGATGCTGATGACATTCATCGGCCCCCCTTTGCCGTGATAAGGAGAGCCGTCAAAGGCTTCATTGNNGGTTCTCGGAACGGATGAAATAGGGGAGCACCTCGGGATAGCTCCAGCCTCGGTTTCCCGCCGCAGCCCAATCGTCATAGTCCTTGGGATTGCCGCGCATATAAACCATGCCGTTGATCGAGCTCGTACCGCCAAGAACGCGCCCCCGCGGAATTGGAATCTTCNNATCTTCCGTCCATTCAGGTATCGCTGCGGCGATGTCCAGTAGCCCCAGCCCAGGCTCGGCGTCGCGAGCGCGGCGCCAACTAAGGCCGGCACGTGGATGAAGGGATGCCCATCCTTGGGCCCCGCCTCGATGAGGCAGACGCGGATCGCTTCATCCTCCGACAGCCGGTTGGCAAGCACGCAGCCTGCCGTCCCGGCTCCGACGATCACATAGTCGAACAAGCGCTCGTTATCTGGGTTCGTCATTATTGTTCTGGTTTTTTTATTGTTCTAGTTTCTTGTGTTGCCTCAGATGGCCGCTGATCAATCCAACCAGCAAATTATCGACGCCGATTTCATCAGCGCCACGCGCCCCTGCTTTAAAGCGCATAGCAAATACGACCAGTCTGGCCCGTTTAGAAAACGGGCTCGAACATACGGCTAAAATACCATTGAATGGCCTAATCCAATTCGATCTTGCTGCACGCATCCCGGTTGACTCCCGATTAACGCGCTATCTTTAACGACGCCGGCCGTTGCAAGNNTTGCCCACCAACCATCTCTTCGATCACGATCAACCATGATGAGTTATTCGAACTCCCCGTAGGGAGGCAGGTAGCCTAATCAATCGGCCGGTGGCTTGTTCGCACCCTAGCGCGTTCCAGGCACCCCTGCACAGGCGTCACCGCTTCTCTGCTGCATCTGTCCACGACGACAGAACTCGTTATAGTNNACCAATTTGCGGCGGTAGAAACGTTTCAACTCCGGATCTCGGCGTACGGCATGCGCCCCAGCCTCACCCCAGAGAAATCGCAACAGCGGATTGCCTTGTTTGCTTAACCCGCCGAACCGCTGTCGACCCGCACTGGAATATTCACTCGGGATCATCCCCACATAACTAGCCAGGTCCTTGCTGTCAGCGAACCGAGCTGGATCGCCCAGAAAGACGTCGGTAGCCAATGCCGTGATGGGCCCCCCCACCTGGATGAGTCATCAGCACTCCCGCTCCGGGACGTTTCTCTGCTTGCTCCTGAACTCGCTGGCTTAGCTTCTCTATCTCAGATTCGAATTTCACGTACATCGCCTGCAACTCGTTCCGTCGATAAGCGGTATGTGGCGCCAGCGGCAACGACGCGATCGTGCTTTGTCCGTCGCGGCTCCACAGAGAAGGGCCTCGTCGTAAACCATTCGCCAAGGCAATCGCCTGCAGCGCATCTTGTATTCGCGTCCCCGTCCGTACCCACTGATGACAGTGCCGCAATATCCGAAGGCCGTTGCTTTGCCGGTGTCCCAGGAGCGCACGGGGAGGTTAGCAGCAGGTCTCAGCCCCTATTTCGCCGTCGCGTCCGTCCTTACGCCGTTGTCCATGAACTCCAGCCAGAACCCCTGAGGATCCGGTACGAAGAATGAGCGTGTCGTCGGACCGATGAAAACCGGCACGTCCGACTTGCTCAGAGTGTGCAGATTGGCTGCTTTGACCCGCGGCATAATCACATCATCGTCTTTACTAAAGAATAGAAAATGCGCTGCGCCCGGATCCTGAAAGTATCCACGCGCGAAATGCTTGTTGTGCTTCTTGTATTCGATGAACTCCATGATTACCGGAGAGCCGGGAACCATCGCCATGGCCAACCGGAACTGGCCGGTCGTGTTGGTCAGGTTCTCGTACGCCTTGTCGCCCATTAACGACGGACTTACCCAAAACTTGAAGTCGGGTCCCACCAGGCTCTGGTACAAACGGCATGTTTTTTCGAGATCGTCGACAACCACGGTGACGCGTGCGCCTAGAACCTTGCTGCCGGGGGCGCCGGTTGTCGCCGGCGCGGGAGTCTCCTCGATCAGTTCGACCGGGTATCCGTCAGGATCGCGCACGAACACCGCGCGGATTTTGCCGGTCATACCCGGCCAGCCGGACAGCTCTACGGGGTTTCCGCCGACAGTGATCACAGGAAAGTGCTCAGCGTTCAGAAGGGCCAGCGTCTTTTCAAGGTCCGGTACGATGAGTTCCAGGTACGAGGCGCCTGGATCGCTCAACGGTGGGTTGAATTGGCGAGAGCTGATTCCTTTTATTTCGATGGCCTCAATCGTCATTTCAGGCCCGCCCGGCGCTGCGGCGGTCCCCGGAATGGGAAGAAGAGCCGCGCGGCTGTATGCGTCATAGGGATCAGACACGTCCTGGCCGAGCTCCACAAATTCCTGCAGCCCGCGATGCGCGCTGAATGGACGCGGTTGGTCGCGGGTTCCGCGAAGTTCTAGTCCTATAAGGTCGTAATAGAAATGCATGGTTTGCTCGACGTTTCCGATCTGGCGGCCAAGGTGGCCGGGACGAAGAACATCTCCGGAAGGCGCGATTCCCGATGGGGGCGCATCCAGCGTCGCCCAGGATGTTTGCGCCGAGGCAATTGGGACAACGATCAGCAGCATCAAGCTGATCACAACCAGTGCGCGTGCAGTGTTCTTAAATGACAGTGACACTTGGGCCTCCGCAATCTGGCCCGGAATTTCTGATTTGGGCTCTTGCTCGCGTCGCATCATACGCTTCCCCTGCTCCCGTCACAACGAATATGCCACCAAAGCAGCGATTCCGCATTCGTGA
>PKUY01000413.1 GCA_003131705.1 Acidobacteriota bacterium
GGCCAGCGGAGCGCCATTCAGAAGAATGGCGTTCCCAGGCTCGGTGTCGGTCTGGCGCCGCTGAACCCGCTGCACCGCCAGCCCCTGCCACGCCATACGCCAAGCCTCTCGCCTGGCCCTGCGCTTCACTTGCCACTTGTCACTGCCTTCTACGATTTTCNNTAATCGCAACATCCCGTTATTACAATCCGGTCTAACTCATTGCAAAGAAACGATCGAGGCTCGCTCTAATCGCAACATTTCGCGGGTGCCGCAAATCTCGCGCGCGAGCAACGAGTCGCCGGTCAACAGTCACCAATTGAGTGGAGGATTTCACACTCGGCCGGAGCGATCGAACACCCTCCCGAAGCGATGCCTCAAACTCGCGCCGCTCGCTCTGGCGCTCGCCTGTAGCGTGGCCTCCGTGGCCGGGCCGATCCAGCACAGCACGCGCCGAGCGCCGGCAAAGCCGGCCGCCACTGCGGCGGGTCGGAGTGCCTCACAGGCACGGGCTCAAGTTACCTACAGCGAGGCGATCCGGCAGAACAGTCTGGGGCTGGCGCTGATGGACCGCCATCAATATTCGGAGGCGCTGGGAAAATTCCAGACAGCTTGCGTCATGAACCCGGAATCAGACATCGGCTGCCTGAACGTGGGCATCGCCCTGCTGAACATGCAGCACTACGACGATGCCCGGAAAATTCTCGCCAAGTCGGCCGAGCGCGATCCGCAGAGCCCGCGAGTGTGGTTCAACCTCGGGCTGCTCGAAAAGGCTCTCGGGCACCGAGAGCCTGCCGAAGACGATTTTCAAAAGGCCGCGGACCTGAATCCTGGCGATGCCGATACGCAGTATTTTCTGGGCTATCTCGCCGCGGAGGCGCAGCGGGATGCCAAGGCAATCGCGGCCTTCAAACGCGCTATCGAGCTCGACCCCTTCCACGCGTCCGCCGAATACGGCCTGGCACAGGCGGAGCAGCATGCCGGTGACGCCGATGGAGCGAAGGCTCATCTCGAAAGATTTCAGCACATCACCGCCGATCGACTGGGCAAAGCGGTCCGGTTTATTTACGGCGAGCAGGGAAAATATTCGCTGGCAGAGGAGATGACAGCCCCGCCGGTTCCGGCGGGGCCTGCGATTCCGGTGCACTTCGTCAACGTGACTTCCCTTTCAGGACTCCCTTCACAACCGTTACTCGCAGCGGCAGCGCGCCGGCGGCTGACCGAAAGAAAACGCGCTAACGGAAATACCAGTAAGGCGTCTGTTTCGGGAGACGCTCCGCAGTCGCTCGCGCACTTTTTGGGAAGCGGCGCGTGCGTTTTCGATTACGACGGCGACGGCCAGCCGGATATTTTTCTCGTCGACGCGGACGGCAAGGGTAATGCGGCCTTGTATCGAAATATTGGCAAGGGAAGATTTTCGAACGTGACGAAGGCGGCGAATCTCGAATTCCACGGCGAGGGAATGGGCTGCGCCGTGGGGGACTATGATAATGATGGCCACCCTGACCTTGCCGTCAGCTCGGGCGGGGGAATCACCCTCTTTCACAATGAAGGCAATGGCACGTTCAAGGACGTGACGGACGCAGCTGGAGTTCGGTCAAATGATGCGGCAGGCAGCCTCGCCCTGGGTGTGACGTTCATCGATTTCGACCAGGATGGCGACCTCGATCTTTACGTCACGAAGTTCAACGACTTCGCGATCGAGACTCCCACCCAGCCATTTGCATTTCCAGACGACGCCACGCCGCCGGGGAATATTCTGTGGCGCAACAAAGGGGACGGGACTTTCGTCGATTGGACGAAGGAGTCGGGATTGGCTGGAAACGCGGCGTCGGTGGGCGCAGTCGGAACCGACATCAACAACGACCGCGCTGTGGATCTGGTGGTGACGGGCTGGGAGAAATTTCCCACGGTACTGATGAATACGCGCGAAGGTGCATTTCGCGCCACATCTCCTTGGGCGATCAGCATGGCGGGGCCGGCTGCCGGGGTCGTGACGCTCGATTTTAATAATGACGGCTGGATGGATCTGGCATTCACGCACTGGGCGCCGCCGGGACTGAGCATCTGGCGAAACGTGGCGGGAAAATCCTTCGAGCGCGTTCCGCTGGCGAAGCCGAAATGGATGCGCAGTTGGGGCGTCGCAGCACTCGACTACGACAATGACGGCCGGACTGACTTAGTCGCTGTCGGTGAGACGTTTGCCGGAGAAGGCCGCATCGTGCTTTTGCGAAACGAAAGCACTGGCGACGAGAGCATCTTTCGCGACGTCACCCACGAGACCGGCTTGGACAAGATCGCGCTCCGTAACCCGCGCGGCGTACTTGCATTCGACGCCGACGGAGACGGTTCCACCTGTCTCTTAATTACGCAGAATAATCTTCCTCCGGTCCTGCTGAAAAGCACCGGAGGCAACAAAAACAATTGGCTCCAACTGGCGCTCAGCGGCGACCCCGATAATACGATGGGCATCGGAACGAGAATTCAGATATTTGCTGGTGCGCGGCGCCAAATGTGGGAAATTACGGGCTCCTCGGGCTATCTCGGCCAGGGTCCAACAAATATCCTCGCGGGCCTGGGCCCCGAAGGGGCGGCCGACGTGGTGCGGATACTCTGGCCTACCGGCGTTTTGCAGAACGAGATGCAAATCCCCGGAGGAAAGCAAACTTCCCTTTCAGAGACAGGTCCGGGCGATTCTGCACACTGAGTTTTCGAATGGAGCTGAGTCGTAGGGTCGGCGATTCCACTCAATGTAGACTGGCGGGCGGCACTTCAGACAGCCTTCGACCGAACACAACGCAGCAACGGGAAAGGGACCCATGCGGCAAACGTTTCGCGTTCTCATTCTTGCAGCTTTTGTTTGTGTCTTGCTGGCCGGCAGTTTTTCTGACGCGCAGACGCGTCCGGAGCACGCCTCTGCGCGGAGCCGAATTGAAGCGCGGAGGCAACGGTTGAAAAACGTGATCGCCGAGGAGTGGGAATTCGAGCTCCGCGACAGCCCGCTGAATGCTACCGAGTATGGAGACTACAAGTACAACGATCGGATCGACGACTTGTCGGCCGGTCATGTCCTGCAAAGTGAAAAGGAATTGAAGAAATTCCTGGCTCGCGTGAACGCCATAGACGCGACCGGCTTCCCCGAACAAGAACAGCTTAACAAGACGTTGCTGGCGCGCAGGCTCGACGATGAGCTGGAAGACATCGCGCTCAAGAACTACGAAATGCCGCTCGATCAGATCAATGGAATTCAACTCACCTTTGCACAACTTCCGTCTATCGTGCCCTTGGACAATGCGAAACATTACGAGGATTACCTCGCGCGCTTGCATGAGATCCCCTTGGCATTCGGACAAGTCATCGAGTTGCTCAAACTGGGAGAAAAAGATGGCCTGATGCCGCCGAAGTTTCTCCTGGAAAAAGTAGCGGCGCAGTGCGACGCAATCGCCGCTCCTGCAAGTGAAACGAGTCCCTTAGCGTCGCCCATCGCCAACTTTCCCGACGGCATCTCTGCCGACGAAAAGAAACGCTTGCACGATGCGATCGTGAAAGCGATCGACACAGAGGTGCGTCCTGCCTACACCCAACTGGGAAAATTCGTGAGGGAGGACTACGCCCCGAAAGGGCGGACCGAACCGGGTCTGTGGGCGCTGCCCGATGGAGACGCCCGCTATCGCGCCGCCGTCCGAACAATGACGACAACGGACATGACGCCCGAGCAAATTCACGAGCTTGGGCTGGCTCAGGTCAAACAGACCGAAGCGCAAATGACCCTTATCGCTAAACAGCAAGGTTTCGCCGATTGGAAGAGTTTCAGCGTCGCGATTCAAAACGATCCGAAAATGATGGGCACGTCGCGGGAGCAGATTCTCGATATTTTCAGGGGCTACATCGGGCAGATGGAGCCGAAATTACCTCAGCTTTTCGGACGCTTGCCCAAGACGAGAGTGGAAGTGGTTCCAGTCGAGACTTTTCGCGAAAAGGAAGCTTCCGGCGCAGAATACGTGCCCGGAACGCCCGACGGCTCGCGTCCGGGCAAGGTGTTTGTGAACACCGGGGATTTTGAGCACCGCATTCTGCCCGCCATGGAATCGATTGCCTATCATGAAGGCGTGCCCGGCCATCATCTGCAGCTATCGATCCAGCAGGAGGCGATGGGTCTCCCCCAGTTTCGGCTTCACGGCCAGTACAACGCATATGGTGAAGGCTGGGGTCTGTATGCCGAGCAACTAGGAAAGGAATTGGGCTTTTATCAAGACCGGAATAATGACTTTGAACGCCTCGCATCGGAGTTATTCCGGGCGACACGGCTAGTGGAGGACACCGGAGTTCACTACAAGCACTGGACGCGTGAACAGATGGTCCAATTCTTCCACGATAACTCCCTGGAAAACGAGACCGACGTTCAGGCTGAAACTGATCGGTACATGGCTTGGCCGGCACAGGCCCTTAGCTACAAGATTGGCCAATTAAAGATTCTGGAACTGCGCAAACGCGCGCAGGATCAACTCGGAGACAAGTTTGATATTCGCGCCTTCCACGACGAAATGCTGAGCGGAGGCGCGATGCCTCTGGACGTGCTGGATGCGCTAACGAACGAATGGATTGCATCCGTGAAGCAGGGCTCCGCTCAACAAACCGGGCCATAGCTAAGGCCGCTCTCTTGTACAATCGTAGGCCAATTGGCCTCAAGGGGACTCCTTATGCGCAGAAGTGCGGCGGCCATGGCAGCTTTTCTCGTAATTGCGAGTGTGGCGTTTGGACAGACCCCCGCGCCTGAGGTTCAGCAATTCGTAACGATCAGTGCGCCGACGGTTGCTTTGACCCACGTTCGCGTGATCGACGGCACGGGCGCACCCGCGCGCGAGAATCAGACAGTGATCATTGCGAACGGCAAGATTACATCTCTCGGCGGCGATTCCACGGCCGTTCCGTCGAGTGCCCAGGTGTTCGACCTACACGGCTACACAGTGATTCCCGGCTTGGTCGGAATGCACGACCACCTCTTTTACCCAACGGGGGATGCCGCTGTCTACGGCGAGATGGCCTTCAGCTTCCCGCGGCTGTATCTGGCGGCAGGCGTCACTACCATTCGCACGGCTGGATCTCTCGAGCCTTACACCGACCTGGAAATCAAGAAGGCCATCGACTCCGGCGCGTCTCCCGGGCCCCACATGCACGTTACCGGACCTTACTTAGAAGGCAAGGGCGCCCTCATCCTGCAGCTCCACCAGCTAACCGGCCCGGAAGATGCCGTGAGGACCGTGAACTATTGGCTCGACGAGGGCGCTGACAATTTCAAAGCCTACAACTTCATCACGGCGGACGAACTCGCTGCAGCCATTGCGGCGGCGCACAACCGCGGAGCCAAAGTGACGGGGCACCTCTGCTCCATTGGATTCCGGCAAGCGGCGGCGCTCGGCATCGACAATTTGGAACACGGACTCCTGGAGGATTACGAGTTCCTGCCGGGCAAGAAGCCGGGCGAGTGTCCGGCCGTCAGGCCCGGGGACGGGGCTTTTATGGCTGCGCTCGACGTGAACACCGGCCCGGTGCATGAAATGATTCTCGACCTGGTCGCGCGCCANNACAGCCGCGTGTTCTCGACGCGCTCTCTCCCGACGCCCGCACCCGGTTTCTGAAACGGAAGCTTAGCCGCGAAGATACAGCCCGCCTGCGGGCGGTGTACGGTTCCGAGACGTCGCCCTGGACGGCTGAACTGAAGAAGGAGATGGAGTTCGAGTACGCGTTCGTGAAGGCCGGAGGCACGTTGATGGCGGGCGAGGACCCGACCGGCATCGGCGGAGATCTGGCCGGCTTCGGCGATCAACGCGAAGTAGAACTGCTGGTGGAGGCGGGCTTTACCACCAGCGAAGCCATTCACATCGCGACGGAAAATGGAGCGAAGTACCTCGGAGAGGCGGACCGCATCGGGACGATAGCAGCCGGGAAAAATGCCGACCTCATAGTCATCAAGGGCGACCCGTCGCAGAAAATCGAGAACATCGAAAATATCGAGACGGTATTCAAAGATGGCGTCGGGTACNNGTCGAGTCCGGCTGGTCTCCGAGAGTGGCTGCAGCGTGTGCGGACGCGCGAAGGTGCGCGAGAAACGCTGCCTGCAAGCGGGTGGTGGATTTCCCTTTCAGCGTAATCGCTCCAATGGTTCGCGCGGCGCGGTCGTCCGCGAGCGCGATAAAGCGGCATCCCGGGCGCTTTTCGATGGCCATCTCCGGAACGATGGAAACGCCCAGGCCCGCGCTCACCATGCTGAGAATGCTGCTGAACTGACCACTCTCGAAAACGATCTGCGGATTGAGATGGGCGCGCTTGCACGCAGCCACCGCCGTTTCGCGGAAGCAGTGGCCGTCTCGCAACAGCAAGAAAGGCTCGTCGCGCAAGTCCTCGAGGGAAAGCGCGCGGCTGCCGGCTCGGGGATGCCGCTTGGAAAGAACGGCGTAGAGCTTTTCCCTCAGCAAAGGATACGTTTCGAATTCGTGGCTGCGCGGCGGCAGCGGCAGCGCCACAACAGCGGCATCCATTGCGCCGGCACGGAGTTTTTCCAGCAAAAGAGGCGTGATCTCCTCCACAACAGTGATGCGAGCCTGCACATGCTTGCGGGAAAACGCGGTCAGAAGCGGCGGAAGAAAATATGGCGCAATTGTCGGGATGACGCCGACTCGGATTGTGCCGCCGATCGACGCCTTGCGCTGGAGCACGTCACCCGTGGCGGCCTCGAGTTCCCGAAGCACCGCCCGCGCATGCGGCAAAAACGCACGTCCGAGTTCCGTGAGGCGCACCGTGCGGCCCAGACGATCGAACAGGCGAGCGCCCAGCTCGTCTTCGAGCTTGCCAATCTGCTGCGAAAGCGATGGCTGCGAGACGTGCACGCGTTCGGCGGCGCGGCTGAATCCCTCCGCATCGGCGATGGCACAGAAGTAGCGCAACTGGTCAAGCTCCATGAGCACCTCCTATAGGGGCTTCCTATCTATTCTATGCGAACTATATATTGGATGAATATAGCGGAAAGTCTGTAGTCTGGGTCCCGGAGGAGCCACATGCCTGAGGATAAAGACAAATTGACTACGTCCGTTGGACGGCCCGTGGGCGATAACCAGAATTCGCTCACGGTGGGCCCGCGCGGTCCGATCGTATTCGAGGATTTCCAGCTTTTCGAAAAAATGGCCCAATTCAATCGCGAGCGAATTCCGGAGCGCGTCGTACACGCGAAAAGGTTCGGGAGCGCACGGCTATTTCGTCTGCAACAATCCCGGCATGTCGAAATACACGACTGCCAAGCTTTTCTCCGCGGTCGGCAAGCGCACGCCGACTTTCATTCGGTTTTCCACGGTCGGAGGTGAGAAGGGATCCGCCGACACGGAGCGGGACCCGCGCGGATTTGCGTTGAAGTTCTATACAGAAGAAGGCAACTGGGACATGGTGGGGAACAATACGCCCGTGTTCTTCATCCGCGATCCGCTGAAGTTCGGCGATTTTATCCACACGCAAAAACGCGATCCGGAGACGAATCTAAAGTCACCCACGATGATGTGGGATTTTGGGTCGCTCTCGCCCGAATCGCTGCATCAGGTGACAATTCTCTTCTCCGACCGGGGCACGCCAAACGGCTACCGTCACATGGACGGTTTCAGCAGCCACACATTCAGCCTGATCAACGACAAGAATGAACTGTTCTATGTGAAGTGGCATTTCAAAACCAAACAAGGGATCAAGAACTTTACCGGTCCGGAAGCTCAGGAGATGAAGGGCGTCGATCCAGATTTCTCACAGCGCGATCTTTTCGACTCGATCGCGAAGGGCGACTTCCCCAAGTGGCGCGTATCCATCCAAGTGATGCCTGAAAAGGAAGCGGAAACCTACCGCATCAACCCTTTCGATCTCACAAAGGTATGGCCGCACAAGGACTACCCGCTCGTCGAAGTCGGCGAGCTAGTGCTCGATCGCAATCCCGAGAACTATTTTGCCGAAGTGGAGCAGGCGGCTTTCGAGCCGAAGAACGTCGTCGCGGGAATGGGTTATTCGCCCGACAAGATGCTTCAGGCCCGGCTGATCTCCTACCCGGACGCGCACCGCTACCGCCTGGGAACGAACTACGACGCCCTACCGGTGAACAAGGCGCAGTGCCCGGTTCACACGTATGCTCGAGACGGAGCGATGCGCTTTGACGGCAACGATGGCAAAGCGCCGAACTACGAGCCAAACAGTTTTGGCGGTCCCAAAGAAGATGCGGCGTATCGCGAGCGCCCGAAGGCGGTCTCGGGGACCGTGGATCGTCACAATCACCGACTGGACAGCGATTACTACTCCCAGCCGGGCGACCTGTTCCGTCTGATGCCTCCGGACGAGCGCGAAAGGCTCGTTGGTAATATCGTGGGCAGCCTCGGCAGGGCTCCAAAACGCATCCAAGAGTTGCAAGTCCACCACTTCTACAAGGCCGATCCCGCTTACGGGACGGGAGTGGCGAAGGGTTTGGGTCTGAATATCGCGGAGATTGTTCAGTCCAAGCAGGTAACCGCGGCGGACTAACATCGTCCCAACTAGAAAAATGGGGTGAGCTCGCAAGGATTATCGGGCTCGCCCCAATTTTTTTGTACCCATAGCTTCTTTAGCTTCTTTTCTCCCTGCGATAAGGCCTGACCATTCGAAGGCGATACGGTCCGAGACCGCAAATGTAGCAATGCCTAGGGTCTTCACACCTGAGCTCGGACGGTAGACTAGGTGGACTGGGCACGTGGCTTGATTGCGAGTGGCGGGCGTGATAATTTCGGGCTGTAGCAACTCACGTTCGATCACCCAACTATGCCGTCGTCCATGTCCATTGATTCGAACCCGGCTGTACAAGTCCGCGAAAGGCAGCTCCGGTCATCTCCTCGCGAAACCTGNNGGCTGAATCTGACGGCGGTTCGCCCGGTTGGCTTCTTCGCGTGGAACGCGCAGAGCTTCCTCGGCCGGTGGGCCCGTCGAGGAGCGATGGGCATTCTCGCCATTGCACGACCCTTCCTCTATGCCACAAACCGTGTTTTTGCCACGCGATTGCTGCATGCTGTTCTGCGACATCAGAGCCGCGACCGCCTCGATCTTCTGGGCGAGGAGTTCTTCCAATATTTTCTGAAGCCGCGGCTGAAGCTGCCGGGCGTTGAAAAGCTCCAGGAAGTCATAGCCTCGGGCGCGGAAGTGGTGCTCGTCAGCCAGGGACTTGATCACGTGATGCGCCCCCTCGCTAACCATCTGGGCGTCGAGCGCATTCTTTCGAACCGCCTCGATTTTCGCGACGGGATCGCCACCGGCCGCCTGCTCGACCCGGTGATTCGTCCCCGCGGCGCGTTCGCGAACCTTGGGACGTATTACGCTGACGGCAGAATTTCGCGCGAGCGACTGCTGCGCGATCTCGGATTCACGAAGATCCCGGAAGTTCTGGACGCGGCCGTCCGCAGGGCTCAGCGGCCGGCGCCAAAGACGGACCATCCTGTTGTCCACTTCGATTCACGAGACGGGAAGGCGCCCTTGTCCGTCCGGCAGAGCTTGCGCGGGAAAACGATTCTTTTAATTGGCGGGACGGGATTCATCGGCAAAGTCTGGCTCGCGAATCTTCTCAGCGAGCTGCCGGAAATCGGACGCGTCTATCTGCTGATCCGCAGCCATCGCACTGCAACCGCTCTTGAGCGTTTCGAGCGGATCGTTGCAGAATCGCCCGTCTTCGACATTCTGGCCGCGCGGCACGGTGACGGATTTAGAGACTTCCTGCGCGAACGCGTCGAGGTCGTGAGTGGAGACGCCAGCAAGCCGGGTCTCGGCCTATCGCCGGAAGTGCGACAAAGACTCGGTCACTCCCTCGATGTGATCATTAACAGCGCCGGGCTTACCGACTTCAATCCCGACCTGCGCGATGCGCTCGCGATGAACCTGCGCGCGACGGCCTACCTGCTGGATTTCGTTCGCGAGTGCGATCATGCGGCCCTGCTGCATCTTTCCAGCTGCTATGCGGTGGGACAGCGCGACGGCCGCATCCTGGAAGAGCTTCCAAGGAATTACACTCCCCGTGGGGTGAAAGGTTTCGACGCCGAAAAGGAATGGCATTCGCTCGAGGAGCTGATCCGCGAGACGGAGGCTCGCGCCAATTCCACGGAAATCACGGAGCGGATCCGGCAACAAGCTCTCGAAAAGAAGCATGCTGCAAAGGACCTGCACGGCGCCGCGCTCGAAAACCAGATTCGCAAAAATCGTGTCCGTTGGCTGCGCCAGACCATGATGGAGGTGGGAACGCAGCGCGCCAATGAACTCGGCTGGCCCAACACATACACGTTCACGAAGAGCTTGTCCGAGTCGCTGATTCGCAATTTCCTGGACGCGACGCCGGGCGCCGCCATCGCCGTTGTACGGCCGTCCATCGTCGAGTCCTCGGTCGAACAGCCTTTCCTCGGATGGAACGAGGGCGTAAACACGTCCGCATCGCTTTCCTATCTCCTCGGAACGTTTTTTCGCCAGCTACCCACGAACGAAAGCAAATGCCTGGACCTGATTCCTGTCGATCTGGTCTGCCGGGGCATGACGCTGATCGCGGCGGCGCTCGTCCAGCGGCGGCATCAGAGCGTCTACCAGCTTGCGACATCGGTGACCAATCCGTGCAACATGCGCCGGTCGATTGAGCTGACTGGCCTCGGCCACAGAAAGTTTTACCGCTCGCAGAATAATTTTCAGCATCGGCTGCGCTTGAAGTTCGACGCGATCCCGGTTTCCAAGACGCGCTATGACAAGCTTTCCGCTCCCGCGCAAAAGATCCTGGTGCAGGCGATCAATCGCAGCGTTGAGCCGATCCCCTTCGTGCGGCCACCCCTGGCGCGCCAGGAGCGTGACCTGGAAAGGGTGATCAAGCTGGTAGCTCTATTCGAACCATTCATTCTTTACAACGATCATGTATTCGAAGCGGCCAATATCGAAAGGCTGAGCGCGGCGCTGCCGGTTGAGGAACGACGCAGCTTCGGCTACGACGCTCGATCGATCGATTGGTGGGACTACTGGATCAATGTCCACATTCCGGCGCTGCGAAAGTGGTGCTATCCTCTCATCGAGGGTCGTCCAATGGAGACTCGCCCACGGCGCAATGTGTCTCTCGCGGCCCGCACCGAAGCGAGCGCCGCTGGAGCGGCGGAGGCATCTCCTGCAGTGACGCCCTAACATCAACATCCGAAAACCGTGGCCATCTTCCTGACCGGATGCACCGGCTATATCGGTGCCCATGTCGCTTCGAATCTTCTCGCGGATCATCGCGCGGGCAACCGCGATCCGCTGAACCTACTGGTTCGCGCACGCGACCCGCAGGAAGCACGGGCGCGCCTCTGGCATGCTTTCCAGCTCCACATGGGTTTCGCGAAGTTTGATGAGTATCTAAATTCTCGTATCCAAATATTTCTGGGTGACCTGACCGAACCATATTTTGGCCTTCCTGACGACAAGTACCGCCAACTGGTCCGCAGCACCGACTCCGTCATTCATTGCGCCGCTTCGCTCAATCGGAAGTCGGAAAAAAGCTGCCTGAACGTAAATCTTCGGGGGACGCTCGAAGTGATCCAGCTTGCGACTCGCGCCCGTGACGAGCACGGCCTGCGGCGCTTCAGCCACGTCAGTACCGTCGCCGTCGCTGGCCATCGATCTAATGAGGTCGTCGCGGAAGACACATCGATCGATTGGAGCCGCTCGGACTACGATCCGTACGCCCGGACCAAGAAATTCTGCGAGCACATGGTCCGCCAGTTGCTCCCGGATGTTTCGCGCACGATATTTCGTCCGAGCATCGTGCTCGGCGACAGCCGGCGCCCGGAAACGAACCAGTTCGAAATGGTTCGCGCCTTCGTCTTCCTCGCCGGACTTCCCGCACTTCCCTTCCGCCCTACCGATCGCATCGATATCGTTCCTGTGGACTATGTCGCGAGCGCCATCGCCACGCTGCATCAAAAGGAGAAGCCGGCGCACGAGATTTACCATCTATCCTCAGGCGCAGGCTCGGAGACTTTTCAGGAATTGACCACCGCGCTGTCGAAGGCTCAGGGAAAGCACGGACCTGTTTTTGTTCCGAGCCTGGGGGGGCCGTCGTCAAAAATGATCAATGCGCTCGCAGGCGGCGCCGGAAAAATTGGCGGCCTGGCAAGACTGTTGAAGGTTTTCCTTCCGTACTTGGTTTGGAACACCGTGTTCGACAATTGCCGCGTGGTTGCAGAGATGGGCGTGAAACCCGCGCCGTTTTCGGAATATTGCTATCCCTTGCTGCGCTTCAGCACTGAAAATAAATTTGCATATCCCTACCGGGCATTGCCTCCGGGCGGAGCGCCAGAACCCGCGACGCAGCGGGCGGGGGCGGGCGCAGCGCAGGACTCACACCGATGATGGATTTTGTCCTCGAAGCATGGGTCGGCGCCCTGATCGAGCTGAACAAGCTCGAATGGACGCTGGGCGCAGGCCACGCCTGGAAACCGGGCGAAAAGCTGAAACTGCTTTGTGCCGGCTACAATGGCATGCGCAATACCGGCTCGGACCTGCGCGTCGAGGAAATCCTGCGGCAGATGCGCCGCATTCTTGGTGCGGACAATATCGACCTCAGCGTGATGACGCAAGATTTCGCATTAACGCGCGGATATTTCGGCGACGCACGGCAGGTGCGCCTCCCCGATGTTTTTCCGCCGTTCCTACACTCCGAAGTCAGAAAGAACCACGGCGTGGTGGCGTGCGAAGGTTCGATGTTCAAAAGCAAATTTGCCAACGCCCTCACCGCCATGATGATTGGCGCTCTTGGAATCGCCGCGGCGCAGAACAAGCTCAGCGTTGCATACGGCGCGGAAGCGGGTGACATGGACCCGTTCCTTCAGCAAATGTGCCGCCGCTACTGCGGCGATTCATTGGTGATCACGCGCAATGTCGAATCGCAGGAAGTTCTCGGCAAGTTGGGAGTAGCCACCGAGTTGGGCACCGACACCGCGTGGACATTTGAACCGCTTGGCCCGGAATATGGACGCAAAGCCCTGCGCGACGCGGGCTGGGACGGCAAAACACCTGTGCTCGCGATCTGCCCCATCAATCCCTTCTTCTGGCCGGTGAGCGCTTCGGTTACGAAATGGCTCGCGCACTCGGTTGCCGGCGCATACAAAAAAAGCTACTACCGCACGATCTACTTTCACCGTTCTGGTCCTGCCGTCGACGCGGCGTACGAGAAGTATCTTTCCGAAATGGCTGAAGGCGTCCGTCGATATCGCGAGACACGAAATGTATTTCCGATTCTCGTGGCGATGGAGATGCTCGACCGGGACTCCTGCGCGCGTATCGGCGACAAAATTGGCGGCGCGCCACTTTTTTCCTCCGATCATTTCAATATGTACGAGATTGTGAGCATTCTTCGCGAATGCGACCGCATGCTGTCTTCGCGTTTCCATGCGATCGTCGGCTCGATGCCCGGGGGCGTGCTCTCGGTGGGCGTCACCATGGACGAACGCATTCGTAACCTGATGCGCGAGCGCGGTCACGAACATCTGCTGATGCGGGTGGACGAGCCTGATCTGGCCGACAAAATTGTAACAGCGCTTGGCGCGCTCGACGCGGGGGCCGACGAAGTCCGCTGCGCCATGGGCCGATGCGTGGTGCGCAATCTGCAAATGATGGCGCGCATGGGCGTTTATTTGGAAGACAGCGTCTCGCGCCAGTATCCGGAGTTTCCAGTTCGCACGGGCGTGCTCGGATGGGAGGAATATCTTCCTCCGCTCGGCCCCGCTCTGCGACAGTTGCTCGAAAGGCACAGCGGAGTGCTTGCCGCATGACGTTCCTCGAACGAATTTTCACGCGGCTGGAGCAAGCCGCCAGCGCGCCCGTCCTCCGCGAGATTCGCGACGGCCAAATCGTTTCGGTTACAGGCGGCGAATTGCTGGCGCTGGTCCGCCAGGCGCGAAATTTTCTTGCCGGGCGCGACCTTAAAAGAGGCGATCGCTGCGGCTTGCTCGCTCCCAACAGCATCCGCTGGGCCGCACTGGATCTTGCGATGATGGCCGAGGGTTTGATCGTCGTGCCGCTCTATGCCCGCCAAGCTCCTGCCGAGTTGGCCGGAATGATGAAGGACTGCGCGCCCTCGTTGATTTGTTGCCCGGATCCAGCGTTACGCGACGAGATGCGAAGAAGTTGGCCCGCCGCACCGGAGATTGCACCGTTCGAGAGTATTTTCTCTGGAGAAGCCGGACTCGCCTCCGCACCGGTTCATCACGCCGACCACGACGCTATAACGATCATCTACACCTCGGGCA
>PKUY01000289.1 GCA_003131705.1 Acidobacteriota bacterium
TTCCGTGAGCGTCGCGGTCCTGTGCTTTTCCTCGACGATGTAATCGATGTCCTGAATCAGTTTCGGAATAATTTTGTCGATGCGGTAGTACTTGTCCGTGGATTCTTCCGCCGGACCGGAAATAATCAGAGGCGTGCGCGCTTCGTCAATCAGGATCGAGTCCACTTCGTCGACAATCGCAAAGTGGTGCCCGCGCTGCACGCAATCTTTCAGGTCGTACTTCATGTTGTCGCGCAGGTAGTCGAAGCCGAATTCGTTGTTCGTGCCGTAGGTGATGTCGGCGTTGTATGCGGCTTTGCGCTGCACGTCGTCCAAGTCATGGACGATCACGCCCACTGTCAGCCCCAGCATCTTGTAGATTGGGCTCATCCATTCGGCGTCGCGCCGGGCCAGGTAATCGTTCACCGTGACGATGTGCACGCCCTTGCCGGTGAGTGAATTCAGATACGCACCCAGCGTGGCAACGAGCGTCTTGCCCTCACCGGTTTTCATTTCGGCGATTTTGCCCTGGTGCAGGACAATTCCGCCGATCAGCTGCACGTCGAAGTGCCGCATGCCCATGGTGCGGCGCCCGGCCTCCCGTGCCACCGCGAACGCGGCCACGATTGTCGGCGCTAGCGCATCTTGCATCTTCGCTTTGTAGTCGGGATCGTCTCGCTCGAGGCCCTCGAATCGCGCTTGTACCTCGGCCCGCAGCGCGACCGTCCGCGCGCCAATCTGCTCGTCGGAGAGTTTCTTCATCTCCGGTTCGAGTGCGTTGATAGCCTCCACCAGCGGCTGGATGCGCTTTACGTCGCGCTCATGCTTCGTCCCAATAAAGCGCGCGACGACGTTATCGATGACTCTTTCGACGTTCATTTTGTTGTTTCTTGCCTTGCCGTTACGTAGTTGTGGTGTGCTCGAATTTGTTAGATGCTTGCCTCTGCATTGTAGCCGCTCGTGCAATTTCCTGCAAAGTCGCACGCGCGAAAGAAGTAAGCAGGTTTCCGAGATATGGGCTACCTATCTGGATGGCAAAGGGCTGAGGAAACTCTCGGCCGCTTTACCCCAGGAGTTGGCCAGAGTAGCGTAAAAGAGATGTAGAGATATAAGGATGGCCAGAAGACGCAGGTCGGGGGAACTTAAGGAATCGCTGGCGCTCGCGCTGGNNGGCATCATGATCGGCGTGACCACGATTATTGTGATCGGTGCGGTCATCAACGGCCTGAACTCCAACGTGCTCGGTCAAGTCCAGTCGCTCGGGTCGAGTACCGTCATCTGCTACCGCTTTTCATGGGCTACTCTTGGACGCCTCCCTGCATCAGTACTTCAGCGCAAGGAGCTCAAAGCAGAATGGGCGGACGGCCTGGCGAAACTTCCGCACGTAATCGCAGCGGCACCTCTTGCTGACATACAGAATCTCAGTTTCGGATCGGGATCGAGCACCGTGCGCCGCGGTAACTATCGATCGTCAAACGTGATTTTGCAGGGCGATGTCGCCGCCATCGCGGAGATCAGCGATTTCGAGCTGGCACTCGGCCGTTTCCTGAACGACACGGACGAGGAACACCGCTCTAACGTTGTCGTCCTCGGCAGCGATACCGCCAACACACTTTTCCCCAACCACGAAAACCCGATAGGTCAGGACGTCCTCGTCGAAGGCCAGGTGTTCACCGTGATCGGCGTTCTCGAAAAGCAGAAGCAAGCCCTCGGCAACGGGCAGAATCCCAACGACAACATCGCGATCGTTCCCCTCGGGACGATGCGAAGACTCCATCCGGAGTTCAAAGACTACATGCTGTTCGCGAAAGCGGACACGACCGACGATCTTCCGATCGTCGTCGACGAAGTGCGCGAGTACCTGCGCCGCATGCGCAAGCTGCCGTCGGACAAGGACGATGATTTTGCGGTCATGACCACGGACACTTTCCTAGACTTGTGGAAGCAGATTTCGAGCGGAATTTTCATCGTGATGATGGCGGTGGGTTCGGTGGCGCTGCTCNNCGCGCGAGATCGGCCTGCGCAAAGCCATTGGCGCGCGCCGAGCCAACATTTTGACTCAGTTCTTGCTGGAATCAGTGACTCTCGCGGGATTCGGCGGAGCCATCGGCGTTCTTTTCGGCTCGGCCATCGTTCTCGTCGTGAGGCTGGCGTTTCCTTCATTTCCCGCCGCGGTCTCATTCATGCTCGTAGGTCTCGGAGTTTCTGTCGCGGGCATGATCGGAATCTTCTTCGGCGTGTATCCCGCGTGGAAGGCCGCGCGTCTCAACCCGGTCGAGGCCTTGCGATACGAATAACAAATCCTGCAGCCGCGCGATTTCCCGCAGTTTATTGCGGCGGCTCTCCCTGTTCGATCGTCAGTTTCAACACCAAGCCTTCGATCGATCTTTGTTCCGCCGACTTGAATCGGAAGGCCGTTGACGTACGGCATCACAAAAGTTCCCAGGGATTCATCCTTGATGCGCAGCAGGGAGCAGGATCAGCCGAGCCTCGGTGACCGATGGCAGCGCGCGAAGGCTTTGCACCACGGACGCGCTCACGTTTCCGTCGAGACCTACCAGCGCGAGAGCTTCCGCGCCGCCAGCAGGTGCACGTCGGCCCAAAGCGAACGTCGCGATATTAATCCCCATGCTGCCGAGCGCCGTTCCGATTCGCCCAATCACTCCGGGAACGTCCACATTCCGCGTGAGCAGCAGCGTGCCTTCGAGCGGCGCATCGAGATCGATCCCATCGAGCGAAATAATCCGCGGCGAGCCATCCTGTCCGACCGTACCCTCCAGCGTTAGTTCGCGCCCTCCGTCGGCAATCGTGACCTCAATCGTATTCGGAAATCCGTGCTCGCGCTGCCGCGTCAACTCCTCGACCACAAGACCGCGTGCCGCGGCCTTTGCCGACGCATTAACGAGATTCACTTTCTCATCGAGCACAGAATTCAAAACGCCGCTCAGCATGGCGCTGCGAATCACGTGGGAACCAAGCTCCGCAGGTTCGCCCGCGTAGCGGATGCGAATACGGCTGAAACTTTGCGATGGCGCCGCTTGCGCAACGAATGCTCCCAGCCGCTCGCCCAACTCCAGATAGGGCCGCAGCCGCCGATACTGATCCGGAGAAAGCGCCGGCATGTTGACAGCGTTGCGAATCAATCCATCTTTCAAATAATCGCGCACCTGCAGCGCGATAGCCGTTCCCACTTCTTCCTGCGCCTCGGCCGTCGACCCTGCGATGTGCGGCGTCGCAATCAAATTCGGTAAGCCGATCAGCGGAGAATCTTTCGGCGGCTCCAGTGCAAACGTATCGAGCCCGGCGCCCGCGAGATGTCCTGACTTCAACGCCTCCGCCAGCGCCGCTTCGTCGATCAATTCGCCGCGCGCGCAATTGATCAGCCGTGCACCCTTCTTCATCTTCGCAATCGCCGCCGCATCGATCATTTTCTCAGTCGCGGCGCTCAGCGACGTGTGCAGCGACACCACGTCCGATTTCTGCAACAGTTCATCCAGCGTGACCAGATCGACTTCCACTTCGCGCGCGGCAGCCGCGGTCACGTACGGATCGTACGCGAGCACTTTCATTTCAAGTCCGCGAGCGCGTCGCGCGACTTCAGTTCCCACGCGTCCCAGACCGACGAGGCCCAAAGTTTTTCCGCGCAGCTCCGTTCCGGAGAACGCGGATTTCTCCCATTTCCCGGCTTGGGTCGAGGCGTTCGCCTGCGGCACCGCGCGCGCCAAGCCCAGCATTAGCGCAAAAGAATGCTCGGCCACGCTGACCGCATTTCCGCCCGGCGTGTTCATCACCAGAATTCCTCGCCGCGTCGCCGCCTCCACATCCACGTTGTCCACGCCCACGCCGGCTCGACCAATCACCCGGAGTTTTCCGGCCTTTTCAATCAGCGCGGCGTTTGCCTTCGTCGCGCTGCGAATGACCAGCCCGTCGGCATTCGCGAGTTCGTTCGCTAATGTTGCCGCCGTTGTGCTGACAACTTCCCATCCTGTTTCGCGGAGAAGAGCCAGTCCGCGTTCACTAATTTTGTCTGCGACGATGATTTTCATGGGCGACAAGATTATCGGGCGCACACGCTCGTGTCAATTCCGCGCGCGAGCCGCGCGGCGTGTGATATCTTTGGCTTCGGGAGAGGGAATCGAATGAGTTACATCGATCGCATCCAGAATGACATTACCGCGGCTATGAGGTCGAAGGACGAGCTACGGCTCAGCGTGCTCCGCATGACCAAGAGCGCGCTCAAAAACAAGGAAATCGAGAAAATGCGCCCGCTCGACGACATGGAGTCTCTGCAAATTCTTCAGACTCTCGTCAAACAGCGCCGTGAATCGGTCGATCAGTTCACCAAAGGCGGACGAAAAGATCTGGCGGAGAAGGAAGCCAAGGAAATTGTCATCATCGAGGAATATCTGCCCGCCGCTCCGAGTGACGATGAAATTCGCCACGCGGTCGAAGCCGCCATTAACGAAGCGGGCGCCGACTCGCTCAAGCAGATGGGTGCCGTGATCAAAGCGGCGCGGGCGCGACTGGAAGGCAAAGCCATCGACGGAAAAGTTCTAAGCGACCGCGTCCGCGAACGCCTGACCCCGAAATCCTGAAGAGCCCGAGAACGAGGGCCTTAAAGGAACCCTTGGAAAACCTTCAGGGTGCCGTACGTCGCAGCACCGCCGCCGACTGCTGGTCCGCCGCAACCTGTTGCAGAAAATCGCGAATCGCGGGAAGTTTTTCCGTCGGAACCGTCACGTCCTTGATTTCAAACGTCCTCTTGTAGTGCAGCACACCGTCCGCAACCTTGATTTCGCTGTGGTACGTAGCGTAGTCGCAGTCGGCTTGCACTGGCTGCGGAAGCCCGTCAACCACGAAGCCCGCCGGCAGCGTGATATCAAATACGTCGTCCTGCCGCGTCGCCTCCTGGAACTGTATCGGGTATTTGCGCGGTTTCTTTTCGGCAAACAGGTTCAGAAGGTAGGTGTACTTGTCGCCTACCACGCGCGGGCGCACGAACAACATATTGCCTGCGGCGGTCGCGTAGCCGGGCGAAACAAACTTGTAATCAAGCTCCAGATTTAGATCGTACCGCTCCAGGTTTCCGAGCGAAGCGCCTGTCAGCGTATAATTGTTGAGAAAGCCGCTCAGGAAATTCTCGAAAACCTCTGCGCGCTTCCCGGGCTGAACCTCCATAAATACTTCGCGCTGCTCCTGCGCGGGAGCTCCCCACATCACCTCCTGAATTGCGCCGGATAAATCGCCGGTTGGAGTCAGACTAAACTTTGCAGTGCGCAGCAACCGGTTGGTCGCGGAAGGCAAAAGGGGCATGGGAACAAGGGTTCCTCCATCGGGACTCACAACCAGTCCGTAGCTCGTCTGGAGGTACGTCGGTAAGTATCCCAGCGGTACGTACGGGTTCGTGGGATCGAAGATCAGCAGCTTGCCGAGCTTGGGGTCGTTCACGATAGAATACATCGAGTTGCTTTCAATATTAGTCGGAAGCTGGATCGCGAGAATCACGTGGTTGAAATTTAGCGACGGATAGTCCGACCGCACGATTCCCCGATGGCTGTCGATGATTACGTAATAAGACGCGATGCCGATTTCGTGAAGCATCGACGCCAGTAGCGTAGCCTTGTCTTTGCAATCGCCATATTGATGCGTGAAAACGTCAGCTGCAGGATGGGGTTGGAAACCACCGATGCCAATCTCGATCGCGACGTAGCGAATTTGGCGCTGCATGTATTCCGTCAGCGCTCGCATCTTCCCAAGCGGGTCCGAAATCCCGGAAGTCAGCTCCACGACTTTTGCCTTGATCTGAGGAGAAGGATTCTGGCTGGTTTGAGTCAGGTTGTTGTACCACTGCCCTACATCCTTCCACGAACCGGATGTTCTCGCGCGTTGCGCCGGATCGCTGGGGAAATATTTGACGCCGAGCCAGCCGGCAACTGCTTCGCGCGGAGGCATCTCAAGTTCGAGGTCAACGGCGGGAATGTCGGTGATCTCCCAGGTAAATTGGTTGGATCCGGCTTCTTGGGGTTTTTGGTTCGCATAGTTGAACCACGACGCTGAGTATTCCCATCCTGGCGGAAGTTGCAGCACAAGGCGAGCTCGCCTTACCGGGATCGTGTCCTGAAACCACCAATCATCCTCGAAAACGAAGGGGCGCTGCCTCTGGATGTATTCGTATCCGACAACGCTGCCGGGGTTCGCTTCGTCAAACCGCAGCACCCTCGCGCGGTCGTCCGAGAACAGTTCGTCGCTCGACAGACTTGTTTCCACCGAGTCCTTTTCGTTGCGGGTAAATTCATGCCCGGTCGAAGTGATCGTCCACGCTTTAAAGGACGTAACCTTCGTTTCGTTGTCGAACTTTACTGCAGCATAGCCATAGTTATCGCGCGCCTGTGGACGCAGAAGCTTGTAAGCCAGTCGGTGGCGCGTGTCGATCTCGCCATTGCCCTGCACGGTCGTTTGCTGTTCGTCGAGGAGTATCACAGCGACGGGGTCGCCAGAGTAGTCAGGCAGTTTCTCCTGCGCCGCAGCGCGAAGCCAGTCCGGTGCCGAATCCGCTGCACTAGCGCGCGGCGAGAAACACACCAGCACCGTGGCGACGCTCAATAAAAGCAAAGCGAGGCGGCTAATTATTGTTGGCTGATTGCGCGTTCTGGAACATGAGCGAGGCATTATCATTTGTTCTCACGATGCTGAAGAAATTGCGCAGCCCTGGATAAGATTCTTTCGGATAACGTATGCCGGTAATGACGAGATGTCGCTTGACCTCGACGGCGTCCTTTTGCTGAGTGGTCTCAATTTCGTAAGAAATAGGCCCGGGAGAAACTTTCTGCGGTGCTGGCACGCCTTGAACCTTGTATGTCAGCGGAGCATGGATGATCAGATCGTCGATTTTTTCGTAGGGATAAGCGAAGTCGACCTCATTCGTCCGCTTTTGAGATTGGAACGATCCAACTTCCGTCGTCGTGAAAATTTCCAGCGGTATCAGCATCCGTTGCATCATGCCCTTGGCGAAAGAGGGAATCGTGACTGATCCTTCAACGTGCACAGGCTGCTCCACATCATCCCAATTGTTGATGGTGAAAGCTTCGAACGTCGATCCAACCGGCAGCCATTCCTTGATTTCGTCCTCGACCACCTTTTGTCGGCCCTTTGCGTCTTCGTCTCTGCTCTCGAGACGCAGGTAAGCGCCGTCCAATCCAGTGAAATCGACCTGTAATTTTCCGGACATCTCCATGGTCTGGTCGAGAGCTATATCGGCGTGGCGCACGATCGTCGCATTGGCGGACACTAACGCGGGTGTCATGATCATTTCGGCACCATCCTTGCTCATGCGCACGCCACTTGCCGCCGCTTCGTCCCAAGGAANNAAGGACACGCGAACGTCTGCAGCCTCAAATCCCGCCGCTCGCGCCAAGCCGATGAGCAGAAAATTAATATCGAAAACACGCCCGTAGCCATGTTTCAGTACATCGTCCACATTGTTATTGGACTTGATTTGTTCCTGCTTGTTTTCTTTTTGGCTCTTGTCGTCTTCCATGTTCAAGTTGCGTATTTTTAGCGCGCGCGCATACAGCTTTCTCAGTTTCGTTTCCGGCGGATCGCTACTGCTCACATCCTGAGATACCTCTACCGCGAGTTCTTTTTTTTTGTCCACAAAATGGTCCACGTCCTCGTTCCACTTTTTGCCGATTCGCTTCCAATACTGGTCGGGCGTCTCGCTGGAGGGCTCGTTCTGGTCGCGATAGTAGAACTCCACTCTTGCCTGCAGAGCGCTCGCGGCGGGCATTAATGGTTCTTCTTCGATGCCGGGGAGATCGTTGATTTCCAGAGTGTATAGATTGCCCGTTTGCTTCTGAATCGCCGCATTCGCCGACAAGTTGTAAAACCGCGAGCTGAGGGGAAAGGCGTAGTTCGAATCATCCGGCTTAATCGAAAAGCGAGCGAGACGCGTGTAGAGATTGTATTGCACGGTCCATCCGAGCGACCAGTAATAATGGTCGTCATACTGCTCGCGATACTTATATTCAATGATGGAGCCCGGTTGGACCTTCGGCATCGTGAACGTCTTCGCTAGGTACTTGATGCCGCTGCCCTTCACGATCTCCTTGTCGAATGTCTTTCCGTCGAACTCGGTAATGCTGCCGTCAGGCTGGATGGTGCGGCCGTGCACGCCCTGGACGGATTCCTGGGCCTTGTTGTACGGGATTTCAACGTCTGCGTTCTGTGTCACGCCCTGCGTGGTGAAGATCTTGACGCGGAGATAGTTGTTGACGCTAGCGTTCCTGGCGTCCACATCGACTTGGCGATATAGCACCATCGCGTCGGCACCCGCCTGTTTTGGATTGTCCTTCAGCTTGAGATCCTCGGGCGCGATTGGTTGCCAATCTTCGGCCGGAACCGCGCAACGGGGAGAGGCTAGTAGTGCCACAAGGAAAATGACGATACCGCAAAAGGTTCGCTGGGCTTGGTTCACGCTAGACTCCTTGGTCCTTACGCCGCAGAAGGCGGGTAACGACCGGGATCGCGCCCGGCGAAGCAGCGGCGAACAGCTCATTGTCGTTCCCAAATGGTGAATGGCTCGCTACGCTATCGTAACGGCTAGCAGATGTCAATGTCCCCGCGGGTAGGTGCATTCGGAGTAACTACCGGGCGTTCTAGCACTGGCAGTCCCGCTAGATGAATGCTAATCGGCGGTTAGTTAAAAACCCAGTCCGCTCCCGAGCCTATGCGGCGCCCGAATGAGCCTTGCCTGGGCGAACGTCTGGTGCTACGTTGCCCTACTTAATAATGCGGGCCGCTAAACCGGGACCCTATGCGAGTGCAGACACCGAGGGAGGGGCGAGTGGCGACCAAACAGTGGAGCTCGACCGCACCGCCGGGCGATTTTCATCCGTACGTGGGGCCGGAAGAAAGCATCCGCGAATTCAGCCTTCGTGCCGTGGTGCTTGGGGCGCTTTTTGGAATCCTGTTCGGAGCCGTCTCGGTATATGTAGGTCTGCGCGCCGGGCTCACTGTTTCCGCGTCCATTCCAATCGCTGTTCTCTCGATCAGCATTCTGCGGGCATTCGGCCGCTCCACGATTCTTGAGAACAACATCGTGCAGACCACGGGCTCGGCCGGAGAATCCGCTGCCGCCGGCGTGATTTTCACGATGCCCGCGCTGATATTCCTCGGGTTTTCGCTCAACACGGAATACTGGCGCGTATTTTTCCTCGCGCTGCTCGGCGGCACGCTCGGCGTGCTGTTCATGATCCCGCTGCGGCGGCAGCTCATCGTCAAAGAGCACGGCAACCTTACTTTTCCGGAAGGGACTGCGTGCGCCGACGTCCTGGTAGCCGGAGAGCGCGGCGGCTCATTTGCCGGCCGGGTATTTTGGGGACTGGGGCTCGGTGGCGTCTACACCTTTTGCATGAATACGCTCGGCATGTGGCCCAGCCAGCCGGACTATCAGCCGAAATGGCTGCCGGGCGCGTCGTTCCGCGCCGCGATCACCTCCGAATATCTCGGAGTCGGCTACATTATCGGACCGCGCGTCGCCGGAACGCTTTTCGCGGGCGGCGTGATTTCTTGGCTGGTGCTGATGCCGGCAATTCGTTTCTTTGGGTCGCTCGCACCGCACGTGGCGCTTTATCCCAGCACCATGCCCATCCCGCAGATGTCGCCCGACGATCTCTGGGGAACTTACATCAAGCCGATTGGCGCAGGGGCCGTCGCCGCTTCGGGCTTGATCACGCTGATCAAAACGATGCCTACGATTGTCGCCGCGCTCACCGCGGGACTGAAAGACGCGCGCGCAAAACAGGATTCAATGCCCGCGGTCAGCCGGACCGAGCGCGACTTCTCCATGCGTGTTGTCGTTGTCGGTTCCGTTGTGATCCTGGCGATGATCTGGTGTTTGCTGAAGTTCAAACCGATTCCGGGAGCGCAAGCGGGCGCTTTTGCAAATCTAATCGCCGCGGCTTTTGTGGTGGTGTTCGGTTTTTTGTTTGTGACCGTGGCCTCGCGCATCAGCGGCCTGATCGGGAATTCGTCGAACCCGATCAGCGGCATGACCATCGCGACGCTGATGGCCACCTGCGCCGTATTTCTTGTCGTCCACTGGACGGCGAATTCTTACGCGGTCCTCGCGCTGACAATTGGCGGCGTCGTTTGCATCGCGGCGGCCATTGCCGGCGCCACATCGCAGGATTTGAAGACAGGCTACTTAGTTGGTGCGACGCCGGCGAGCCAGCAACTCGCGCTCGTGATCGGGGTGCTGGTTTCGTCGTTTGCCATCGGCGGCACACTGATCCTGATGAATGTTGGTCTCGCACAGTACAAACCAATTCAGATCGCGCTCGATATTAATAATCTGCCACAGGGAGTCGAGTGGCAGCAAAACGATTACGGCTATCAGGGAAAGTCCTACACTCTGGTAAACGCCATCGGATCGGCCACAATTCCAGACGGAAAATAT
>PKUY01000176.1 GCA_003131705.1 Acidobacteriota bacterium
ATTTTAACTTGCTAACGACAGTTTTCAGGAAATCCGCCTGTGCGATTTTCAGGGCTTTGGAGATAACGGCTGGCTCGTCGCCGAAGCCGGGGAGCCAATGCACGTCGGGCTCTTTGCGGAACCATGTAAGTTGTCTCTTGGCAAAGCGCCGTGTGGCCTGCTGGATTTGCTGAATCGCCAGGGTTTCATCGAGATTGCCTTCAATATGCTGACAGAGTTCCGAGTATCCGATGAACTGGAACGGCTTTGAGTCGGACGGCACACGCATGCGTATCAGGCCGCGAACTTCATCCGCCCACCCCGCACCTACCATGGCTCGTACCCGAGCATCGATTTGAGCATAGAGTTTGGCGCGGTCAGGCTGCAGGCCGATCTTCGTGATGGCATAGCCCTCGAGACCCTCCCGGCCGGCGCCGTGAATTTCGCCTACGGATTTTCCCGCGAGGACGCGCATTTCGATCGCGCGGATGATTTTCGGAGTGTCACGCGGCGCAATTCGATCCGCTGCCTCGCGGTCCAATCGCGCGAGCATGTGATGCAAGTATTCCAGACCATGCTTGCTGGATTTCTCGCGCAAGCGATCTCGGAGTTCGTCGGAACGTTCCGGTGCATCGGATAGACCCTGAAGCAGCGCGCGAAGATACAGTCCCGTCCCGGCCGTGAGGATCGGCATTTTTTTTCGGCCGCGCAGTTCCTCGAGGACCTCGCGCGCGCGCCGACGATAGTCGCCAGCCGTAAATATTTCTTGCGGCTCCACAAGATCAATCAAATGGTGGGGAATGCCGCGCCGTTCGGCGAGAGGAACTTTTGCCGTGCCGATATCGAAATGGCGGTAGACTTGCGTGGAATCACAAACCAGGATTTCTCCGCCGAGCCGCTCGGCGAGCGTGATCCCAAGTGCCGATTTTCCGGAAGCAGTCGGCCCGAGAATCACTACGAGCCGCGCTAGATCGCTCATCCCGAAAAGTTCCAGTACCGCAGTAAGAGAGCAATCAGCACAAGCGCAGCCAGTAGAAGGGCCCCAACGACTTGCGCTGGGCTCGGTCTCAATGGAGATTCACTTGTTCAAGTGGAATATTGTAAATGAAGGCGATTCGCAGTTTTAGGAAAGGACCGTGAAACTGCGCAGGCAGCGGCTCGAACGGATTCGAGGCGTGGATGGCCGACATCGCGGCGTTGTCGAGGGGTTCTTTTCCGGATGTCCTTTCAAGTTCCGGATCAGGCGCCGGAACGCTGCCGTCCGTATTGACTTGGAACGTCGTGAAGACAACGCCTTTGTCTCCCATGTTGGCCGACTCGGGCATGACCGCTATCCAGTTGCGTCTCAGTGTCGCAAGCAGCCTGTTGATATAGTTCGTGAAGTCCACGCCCTGCGTGTCCGAAAGTATCTGGACTCCGTTACCCATTCCTGGTCCACCACCGCCTCCCCTAGGGCCGGCGGCTCCGCCCCCGTAAATCGGCGCCCGGCCTGCGTGCTGAATCGCATCGTCCAACTGACTGTCAAGCGTTCGTCCTGGCGTTGACGTGGGCAGATGGAGATTGAGATGGTTCGGATTCTGCGGATTCGCTGGCAATACCGGCTCCAATCGAGAAGGGGTGGGCGGCGTTGGCTGGGCCGGCGTTGGAATCACCGGAATTTGGGGTTTGGGAGCTTCCGGAAGTTCCGGCTGCAGCTTCTCCGGAGTCACCGGCGATGGAATTTGCGGATGCTCGATCGGCGGAGCGACCCGGTTCAGCGTCTTGCTATCCATGTGATATTTCGGGATCGGCGGCGCAGGCTCGGGCTTCTCGGGCGGCATATAGACGAAATTGAGTTCTTTGCGCGCCATTTCGAGCTCTTCCTGCGTGGGGACATGTGTGGGAAAAATCTTTGGCGCAAAAACCAGAAAAGCGATCAACGCGATGTGCACTGCGACCGAAAGAACCCGTGTTACGAAGTCAGACTTCTTGTCTGATTTTTCTTCCGGCTCAATCAGCAAATTCGCGTCGCCGGTTGTGAAAATGTCGGGATTGACGATTTCGCGAAGCTCGTCCGTCATTTCGACTGGCCGCTCAAATTCCTTGATGTCTTGTGCGGTGAGCGGTTCGATGTGCGCAGGCACCACCGTGCGCGAGCTGACGATGTCGAGCGGNNGGCGCTCGCAGAAGCTTTTCGAGCGGAGTGGCCGGCATACCGCGTGGCACTAATGTCCGGTCGACAAGAACGCCGAGGGGAAGATGCGCGGGGATGTTGGTTTTTCCGTCGAGCGGCGGCGCCTCGGAAACTCCCGATGGCACAACCGTCCGATCGTCCATGTATGTCGTTAGACGGTGCGCGACTTTACTCGCCGCCTCGTCCTTGGTGACGGGACGCAAATTGACCGGGACTAAGGTGCGCGGAATCATCGAATTTCCTGTGGAGTGAAGGCACCCAGTTGGACGCGCCTACCGTGATCGAGGATGCCTGCCATTACGCGATCGGCAAGCTCCAGGGCGCGACGGCCGGCGGCACCATCCACCACGGGAGTTTTGCGCGTGCGAACAGATTCAAGAAAAGCGCGCAATTCAGCATGGAGGGGCTCCTCCTGCGCCGCCGGCAATTTCTCGAAGCCGATTTCCGGCTGTATGCCGCCCGGTTTCACGCGAATGCGGAGAGCGTCCTGCCTCGCGAAGTCGAGAGAAATGTATTCGTGTTCTTGAAAAAAACGCATCTTGCGAACTCGCTCGGTGGAAACACGGCTGGCGGTGATGTTTGCGACCGTGCCAGTGTCAAATTCCACTCGGGCATGGGCAATATCAACTTTATCGGTAATCACGGGAATGCCCACGGCTTTCAGGTCCACCACCGTTGACGGCACGAGCGAAAGCAGAATATCGAGATCGTGGATCATTACGTCGTAGACGACGTCGATGTCGAGACTGCGTGGCGTGAAGATGCCGAGGCGATGTACTTCGAAGAACATGGGGCGCGATACGATTTTTTGCGCGGCCGCAACCGCCGGATTAAACCGCTCGACGTGGCCGATTTGCAGCACTCGGTCCGAGCGCTTCGCGGCGGCAATCAGACGGTCAGCTTCTTCGAGAGAAGCGGCCATCGGTTTTTCGACGAGCACGTCCATCCCTAAATCGAGCAGGCGGCAGCCGACTGCAGCGTGTTGCTTCGTCGGCACAGCCAGGCTGACGGCATCGACGTGCTCTGCAGTCAACGCGTCGAGATCGGAGATCACCTTCGTACCAAATTCCGCAGCTATTTCGCGCGCACGCTCGGCATTCGTGTCGATAACTCCGACAAGTTTGGCGCCCTCAAGCCCGCGCCACACGCGGACGTGGTTCCGGCCGAAGCCTCCCACACCGACGACGGCCACGCGAATCAACTTTTCGCTCACGATTTCGTCTTTAGCTCAGGCGGTTCAGGCGCGAACGCTTGTATCGCGATACCGGCTTCGTCCGCAGCTCGAATTAAAGCGTCCCGCTCGAAGAGCAGTGTTCGCCCGGCGTCGATTCCGAGAGCTGTTGCGTTCGAACGGCGCATGACCTCGATCGTTTTCATTCCTATCACCGGCACGTCAAATCGCATGTCCTGCCGCGGCTTGCTTACTTTCACCACGACGACCCGCTGCCCTCCCGCGATGCGTGCGGCGCGTTCAATCGTTTCGTCCGTGCCTTCCATGGCCTCGATGGCGACGCATGCACGATCTCGCACCACGACGGTCTGTCCGAGGTCGAGCCCTGCGATCTGCCGCGCGATTCGCCTTCCGTAATCGATATCGGAAAATTCCGCTTCATCCGGCGCGCGACGCGTCAGTAGCCCCACCGCTGGAAGCAAAGAACCCAGGAAGGTCGTCGAATCCACGAGCTCGATGCCTTCATCTCGCAACACGCGGGCGACCGCCCCAATCAAAGCATCGGTATTCTTTGTCGAAAGCGAAAGCAGCAATTTAGCCAGTCGCCAGTCGGGCCGAATCGAACTGAAAATCTTATTGTGTTTCACCTGACCGGCCATGACTGCGCGTTTCACACCCTCCTGCTGCATCAACTCGATTCCGCGGCTCAGTTCGCCCAGGCTGATCCAGTGGAATCGCTTCGCGACCCGTTCCAGCGCAGGCGAAGCTTCTTCGCGAATGGCGATCACGGCCATTTCGATACCGCGGCTGCGCGCTCCTTCGAGCACCAGAAAAGGGAAATCGCCGTTTCCGGCAATAAGTCCCCAGTCTCCCGAAGTGTTTTCTGCGGTCGCGGCCATGCAGCTCCTATTTCGTCAAGCCGCGTTCGGTAGTCGACTCGATGAACTTTATAAGGGTTTGGACGTCCTCGGAGTTAGAGAGGGTTCCACGCATTTTCTCGACGGCCTGCGAAGTATTGAGTTTCGAGCGCAGAAGATATCGGTACGCCTGTTCGATGGCCTTGATGCGTTCTGGCGAAAAGCCGCGCCGCTCAAGCCCGACTTTGTTGATGCCGTAGCACTGGTTTTCGCGCGGCCCAACGATCATAGAAAACGGGGCGACATCCTGCGTAATGACCGTACCCGCCCCGATGTACGAGTAGCAGCCGATGCGGGAAAACTGATGCAGCAGACAGAACGAACTGACCGTGGCGTAGTCCTCGACGTGTATGTGCCCGGCGAGCTGCGCACCGTTTATCAGCGTCGTGTAATTGTCGATCACGCAATCGTGGCCGATGTGAGCGTAGGACATGATCAAATTGTGGCTGCCTACCCGTGTGACGCCGCCGCCCTTCACCGTGCCGCGGTTTACCGTCGAGAATTCGCGAAATTCGTTTTCGTCGCCGACCTCCAGCGATACTCGTTGGCCCGTGTATGTGTAATCCTGCGGATCACCGCCGATGACGGAGAACGAGTGAAAATGATTCTTGCGGCCGATAGTGGAGGGCCCTCGAACTACCGCATGAGCTTCAAGAATGCAGCCATCGCCCAGCTCGACTTCGTCCTCTACAACCGCGCCAGGACCGATTCGAACGCCGTTACCCAACCGCGCTGCCAGCGAAACAATGGCCCGCGAGTCGATATCGCTCATTGTGCTTTCTCGGCAGGTTGTGCAGTGGGCGGCATTTCAGTTTCGAGGTCAACCATCTTGCACATCAGCGTCGCTTCGGCGGCCATCTCTCCGTTCACGGTGGCGCGTCCCTCGAGTTTGCAGAAGCTGCCCCGCCATGCGACCACGTTCATTTCCAGCTTCAACTGATCGCCGGGAACCACGGGACGCCGGAAGCGCGCGTTATCGATCGCAACGAAATACAGCAGCTTCTTTTCGCGGTCGGGAATTTCCTGGAGCAGTAGCAATCCACCCGTTTGGGCCATGGATTCGATGATTAGTACTCCCGGCATGATCGGCTTTCCGGGGAAATGCCCCTGGAAGAAATGTTCGTTAATCGTGACATTCTTGATTCCGACAATGCGCTTCCATCGTTCCATTTCTTCAATGCCGTCAATCAGAAGGAATGGGTAGCGGTGCGGGAGTATCTTCTGGATTGCGTTGACGTCGAGTAGCATCGTTGACCTCGGAGCGCGCTGTGAACTTTCTTGCCGATGAGTCGAACAATTCTATACGAATCCATCGTAGGTGGGAATCGGCGGCCCAATCGAAGTTGCCGCGGCCGAGTGCGGCTGCTAGCATAACCGCCGATGGATCAACCCCGCCCGCTGATGCAAACCCTGCGCCGTGAATTGCGGAGCCGCGAGCAGGAGATAGTCCGGCTCCTCGGAAAATTCGTCCGGTGCGAATCGCCCAGCCACAGTAAAGCCGCGGTTGACCGATTCGGACGCATGGTCGCAAGGGAGTGGCGGCGCCGCGGCGCGAAGGTCCGCCTTCTGCGCCAGACGAAGCGCGGAGATCATGTGCGCGCGGAGCTTTGGCTCGGTGATGGTTGCCCCACGGGCCAAATCCTCATCCTCGGCCACCTCGATACCGTCTATCCGCTTGGTACGCTCCCGGCGATGCCGTTCCGTGTGTCGGGCGGACGCGCCTGTGGGCCGGGAATATTCGACATGAAAGCGGGCATTGCGCTGGCGCTGTTTGCGGTGGACGCGCTCAAAGAAGTCAGTTCTGGTCTCCCCAAGAGCGCGCACGGAGCGCCGGCCAGATTTCTCGGCAAGCGCCTCGTTTTCTTTTGGAACTCCGATGAAGAAATTGGCAGCGATACTTCGAGACGAGAAATGGAGCGCGAAGCGTGTCGGAGCGATGCTGTCCTGGTGCTTGAACCTTCCTTCGGCCTCGAAGGGAAGCTGAAGACCGCTCGCAAAGGCGTGGGCACAGCCGAAATCATTGTCACGGGGCGCTCGGCTCACGCCGGTCTCGATCCCGCAGCTGGAGTCAACGCTGTTCACGAACTTGCATTGCAAATCGCGCGGCTGATGAAGATGAATAACCCGCGGCGCGGAATCACTGTGCAGGCCACCGTAATTGCGGGCGGGACAGTTTCGAACGTCGTTCCTGCGCATGCATGCGCCCATGTGGACATTCGCTACGCGCGCGTATCGGACGCCCCTGGTCTTGACCGAAAGCTTCGCAGCTTGAGGCCGATATTGCCCGGCGCGCAGTTGGAGGTGCTGGGCGGAGTGAACCGTCCGCCTCTCGAACGCACCGCCGCTGTTGGCCAACTTCTTCGCCGCGCGCAGTCCTTAATGGGCGAATTAAATCTTCCCCTGGGCGAGGTGTCCGTCGGAGGTGGGTCCGACGGAAATTTCACCGCCGCCCTCGGCGTGCCCACGCTCGACGGCCTTGGCGCAGTTGGCGGCGGCGCGCACAGTCCGTCTGAGCACGTCATCATTCGCGATCTTCCAACCCGCGCTGCTCTCATTGCCGGGCTTCTCGCATCCTTATAGACACACCATCGAGAAGGCATCGGCATAGACCGTCGCTCTGCTGCGGGAATGCCTCGTGCAAACTAGCGGACGTAAGCGTGCTTTAGGTAGGCGAGGGTTTGCTGTTGAAGGTCGGCATAGTCGAGATGTAGGGTTTGTTGCAGGGCCGCTTCGGTCGAACTTGAGGTCGCGAGCCGGTCGAGCAAGCGGCTGATATCGGTCACGCTCCCGGCATCAACGATTGATTCAACCACCGCGAGCGACCACGCATACGCAAACGCGGCCGAATTCCCGGACAATCCCATCCACGAGCCGTCGAGCGATCCGAACTGCGGCGCGGTGGCCTCGCCCACAGCATCCACCAAAGCCGCTGCCGCGGAACTGCTGCGGCGTCCCTCCATCCACTGCGCGACGCCTTCTTGAAGCCACGTCGGTGCGCGTCCGTGGGACTTCTGCCCGACGAAGCTGTGCGTCAGTTCGTGCTTCAGCACACGCGCGAGCTCGGGAGTCACTTGCGTCAATCCCTGCACGGGAATGCGGAGCCGTCCGTCGTTGAGCGCGCCCACCCATCCCGGCGCGCGCGTGATGTCCGCGAACGCCTGCTCGGTGTATAAGATGACGCCGATCTGTTCGCGCGGCGCGTAATCCAGTTCCGATTCCAGGTCGCGAAAATCGTCTTCGAGCGCGCGCAGAATTCCGCGAGCCAGGTCTGGCGTTGCTCCTCCGTGATATTTCAGGTCGAAGTGGGCAGTCTCGCCTTCGCGATAGCTTTCTTCCTCGGCTTTATCTCGCTCGGCTTTCGCGAGGGCTTGTTCGACTTCCTGGTCCGGACGCAGCCGCTCGGCACGCTTCCACTCCTCAATGGCCTGGGGTATTTTGTTCGCGCCGTAATAGGCCCACCCCGTCAGCTTTGCCACGTCTGCGGAATCGGGAGCGACCCGCCGCGCGCGTTCCAACGGATCAAGCGCCGCCGTGAATTGGCTTTGGCGGAGATNNATCAAAAACAAGCGCCTGCCGATACTGATCGACCGCAGCGTCGGTGTCGCCCTTGCCGAAGAGAAATTGCGCGGCGGCATAATGTGCTGCTGAGACTTTCGCAATCGCAGTAGCGGAATGCGATCTGGCATCCGATTCGAGGCTCGCCAGATACTTGTAGTCAATCGAGTCGTTGTGGACTGCCAGTCCCGCAACCTCCTCATATCCGCGTACCGGCTCTGCCTGCGGCGCGGAAACGGGAAGCCCAGAGCTTGCGCCTGATGCAGACGAATAGGTATAATCGTCGCGGTCCACGCGCGCCACAATCGATTTCGGTATGGAAAGCTCCCCCGCGGGAGTTTGGTAGGTGACGCGGTCGCCGTCCTGCGTAACATTCTCAGCCACAATCCGGCGCCCGTTCTTTAGGACGATCGTATCCGCAGTAGCGGATGACGACGGGGCAAGCATCAGGCAGACGACGAGTAGCGTTGCGGCACGCACAGTTCGATCTTACCAACCGGGCTCGCGTCCGTGCCGGTCGTACTTGCCTCTCATGCCCTAAGTTGCACAGTTCAACTCGCGCGATCGTCGTCACTACTCGTTCTGACGCAAGGAATCCCCACGGCACTCCTCTATCGCAAATATTTTTTCCATTTCATCTTGCGTATCGGCGTCTTGGGTCTTATGCTGTTACGGTTTTAGCGGGCGTGACTCACGTCACGGCCTGACGTGATCCAGGTCACAGCTATCGAGCCGACGCGCCAAAATGAATCACGGGGCGGCAGCGGAGAGGCTGGGCTCCGGAAAACATAAAGTAATCAGCACGACTTGCAATTCATATGTTGCTTCGTAGTATTGGGTCACGGCCTTCACAGGGTGTGTGGCGATGATCCCCAACGTACGACTCTAGAGGTTTGTAAGTTGCGGTGCCATCAGCAGAGGACATTGCGTGAGTTCTGAGGGTTCTCAAAACCTAGCCACGGTTACTGAGCCTGAGCCGATTATTGCTCCAGGCCATTCTCTGGAAACCGTAACTGATAAAATCAGCGCGATCGTGCTGACTCGCCCGACGACGCCTGGGTGGGTTTTCGGTTTTCTCTTCTCTTTTGCCTTATTGATGTTGTTCAACCTCGTCATTACCATGCTGATGGTGAAGGGCGTGGGGATTTGGGGCATTAGGGTCCCGACCGCCTGGGGCTTTGCCATCGTCAACTTCGTCTGGTGGANNGGTGGATCGGAATCGGCCACGCTGGCACGCTGATCTCCGCAATCCTTCTTCTTTTGCACCAGAAGTGGCGCACCACCATCAACCGCTTTGCGGAAACGATGACGATTTTTGCCGTGATGTGCGCGGGGGCCTTTCCCCTGCTGCATATGGGCCGCCCCTGGCTGTTCTTCTATCTGATGCCGTATCCCAACCCGATGTGGATGTGGCCGCAGTTCCGCAGCCCTCTCGTATGGGACGTTTTCGCGGTATCAACGTATTTGACCGTTTCGCTGCTGTTTTGGTTTGTAGGATTGATTCCGGACTTTGCGACGCTGCGCGATCGCGCTAAAACCAAAGTCTCAAAGATTGTCTACGGCATGCTCTCGATGGGCTGGCGCGGCTCGGCGGTGCACTGGTCCCGCTATGAGACAGCCTCGCTACTGCTGGCTGGTCTTGCAACGCCACTGGTCGTTTCCGTCCACACCGTAGTGAGCTTCGATTTCACGATCGCGCTCGTTCCTGGCTGGCACAGCACGATTTTTCCGCCTTACTTCGTCGCCGGAGCTATTTATTCCGGCTTCGCCATGGTTTTGACGCTGGCGATTCCCGTGCGCAAGATTTATCACCTGGAAGATCTTATCACGAAGCGCCATCTCGACATCATGGCCAAGGTGATGCTCGCCACGGGTCTGATCGTCGCCTATGGCTATGTCACGGAAACTTTCATGGCGTTTTACAGCGGCAGCCAGTACGAAAGCTTCATGATGCTGAACCGTCTCAAAGGCCCCTACTGGCCGCTCTACTGGATGCTGATTGCGTGCAATATCGTGATTCCGCAATCGCTTTGGTCGGGTAAATTGCGCCGGAATATTGCGTGGCTGTTCATCGTTTCGTTGGTCGTTAACGTCGGAATGTGGCTCGAGCGCTTCGTAATCATCGTCATCAGCTTGCATCGCGATTTCATTCCTTCGTCGTGGGCTATGTACTACCCCACGCGATGGGACTGGGCCACGTACGTGGGCACGTTCGGGCTGTTCTTTACTCTGTTTTATCTCTTTATCCGTTTCCTGCCGATGATTTCGATCGTCGAAGCGCGCGCGCTGGTGCATGAAACGAATGAAGAAGCGCGCATAAAACACAAAAAATAGATGCCACAGATATTCCATCGCAGCACGAACATGATCTCGAGGTTCACGATCTATGGAGCGGTCGTGATCATTGGCGCGCTTGGTTACGCGCTCTACGCGATCGCGATGTCTCCGTGGTACACCGAGCAGAACATGGCGCGACAACAGCCCGTGCCCTTCAGCCACCGTCACCATGCGGGCGAGCTCGGAATCGACTGCCGCTACTGCCATACCACTGTCGAGAAATCGTCGTTCGCGGGCGTGCCGCCGACGCAGACCTGCATGACCTGTCACTCGCAGATTTGGACGAACTCATCGATGCTTGAGCCGGTTCGCGCGAGCTATCGCGACAACACGTCTCTCGCGTGGACGCGCGTTAATGCGCTGCCTGATTTCGTCTATTTCGATCACAGTATTCACGTTGCCAAAGGTGTCGGCTGCACCACGTGCCACGGACAGATTGCCGAGATGCCTCTGACTTACCGCGCCGGCACTCTCTATATGTCCTGGTGTCTTGATTGTCATCGCCAGCCGGAAAAAAATCTCCGGCCGAAGGCTGAAGTGTTCAATCCGTTTTACGAGCCGCCTTCCAAACACCACGCAGTGGCGTTCGACGGCAAGGAATATACCGATCAGCTCGCAATGGGCCGCGAACTGCGGCAGGAATATAACGTTCAAAGCCTGCAGTCCTGTTCGACGTGTCACCGGTGAAAGCTAAACAATGAATCAAGACTCTAGCCCGAAGAATTCGATCGATCTCGACCTCGCGCGCACGAAGCTTGCCGGCGCAGGCGGCCGCCGTTTGTGGCAGAGCCTGGAAGAGCTGTCGGAAACGCCGCAATATCGCGAATTTCTTGAGAACGAATTTCCGGGGAATGCAGGCAGTGCGGAAAAAGACGCGGATGCGATTAACCGTCGCGACGTTCTGAAATTGATGGCCGCGTCGGCCGCGATGGCAGGTCTGAGCGCCTGCACGAAGTTGCCAACCGAGAAGATCGTTCCTTACGTTCACCCGCCCGAACAGATCGTCGCGGGGCGCCCACTTTTCTATGCCACTTCGATGCCGCAAGCGGGCGTCGCAACGGGCTTGCTGGTCGAAAGCCACATGGGCCGGCCCACAAAAATCGAAGGCAATCCCGAGCACCCCGGCAGCCTAGGCGCCACCGATATCTTCGCGCAGGCCTCGATCCTGACGCTCTACGATCCCGACCGCTCGCAGACCGTTATGCACGAAGGCCGCGTCACGAGTTGGGCGGACTTTGCCGGGCAGATGGGCAACGCGCGTACGAGCCTCTCGATGAAGGGCGCGGGCATGCGCCTTTTGACGAAGACGATCACCTCTCCGACGCTGGGAGCGCAGATCAAGAGTCTTCTCGCTCAGTATCCGGAAGCCAAGTGGCATCAGTATGAGCCCTGCGGCGGGGATTCCGCGCGTGAAGGCGCGCGCCTCGCTTTCGGCAAGCCGGTCAACATGGTGTATCGCTTCGATCAGGCGGACGTGATCGTTTCGCTCGAAGCGGATTTCCTCTCCACTGGTCCGGGACACGTACGCTACGCGCGCGATTTTGCTTCGCGTCGCGATCTTTCCGCGGGCCCATCGTCGAAGTTGAACCGCCTTTACGTCGCCGAAAGCATGACGACGAACACCGGCGCCGTATCCGATCATCGCCTCCCGCTGTGTTCCGCGGATATCGACGATCTCGCGCGCCAGCTTGCGGTTCTGGCGGGCATTTCCGTTCCGCCCAGCGTGAACGCAAGCTCCAAAATTCATAGCGAATGGGTCAGCGCCGTCTGGCTCGATCTGGCCGCTCACCGCGGATCGTCTCTGGTGATTGCGGGCGAGCATCAGCCCGCGTTCGTGCACGCGCTCGCCCATGGTATTAACGCAACGCTTGGCAACGTCGGTAAAACGGTCGTTTACACCGAGTCGCTTGAACCGAATCCCGTCAATCAACTCGAGTCGCTTCGCGAGCTCGTCAACGATTTGAACGCCGGCAAAGTGGATTTTCTGGTTATCCTCGGCGGCAATCCTGTCTATGACGCGCCTGCCGATTTTGATTTTGCATCAGCTCTAAAAAAAGCGACGCTGCGCGTGCATCACGGCCTCTACAAAGATGAGACGGAAGAGCTTTGCCACTGGCACGCTCCCGCCTCGCACTACCTCGAATCTTGGAGCGACGCTCGCGCGTTCGATGGGACCGTGGGCATCATCCAGCCGCTGATTTCGCCGCTCTATGACGGCCATTCCGCCCATGAAGTGATCGCGCTCTTCACTGGCGACGCCGCAAAATCCGGCCACGATCTGGTTCGCAGTTACTGGCAAGGCCAACGTCCGGAGAAGGACAAAGCCTTCGAAGCATTGTGGGAGACCTCGCTGCACGACGGCGTGCTCGCTGGGACCGCACTGCCCGCGATTTCCGTAGCGCCCCGTGCGGACATTGCAAGTCAGGGCGGCGCGCAAGTGGCGCAGAGCGACGCCAACGCACTTGAGGTTGTTTTCCGTCCCGATCCAGCGATTGGCGATGGTGAATTTTCCAATAATTCCTGGCTGCAGGAACTTCCGAAGCCCATCACACGCCTCACTTGGGACAACGCCGCGATGATCAGCCCTGCTACGGCGCAGCAGTTAGGCCTGACTACGGGTGATTACGTCACGCTTCGGCTCGCCGGCCGCGAGATGCATGCCGGTGTGTACATGGTTACCGGCCACGCAGACAAGTCCATCACTTTGCATCTGGGCTATGGTCGCCGTCTCGGCGGTAGTATCGGAACGGGCCCGGGTTTCAACGCCTATCTTCTCCGTACTTCGTCGGGCGCTTGGATGGCGCGTGGTCTTCAGATCGAAAAGACAGGCCAGAAATACTATTTCGCGTCCACGCAGCAGCAATACACCATCGACACCGAAGGCCACCCGGCGGAAGAAGAGAGCAACGCGGCATTCAACCGCGATTTGGTCCGCATCGCCACGTTCGACGAATTCCAGAAGAACCCGAACTTTGCAAAGGATCCGGCGGAGCCGTTCATCAATGGCAGGGAATTGACCATGTATCCTGGTCACAAATACGAAGGCTATGCGTGGGGCATGTCGATCGACTTGAATCGTTGCATCGGCTGCAACGCGTGCGTGGTCGCCTGCCAGTCGGAAAACAACATCGCCGTTGTTGGCAAGGATCAGGTAGCCCGCGGCCGCGCGATGCACTGGATTCGCATCGATACATATTTCCGCGGCAACCTCGAGAGTCCCGAGGTGTATTACGAGCCGCTGCCCTGCATGCAGTGCGAAAACGCGCCGTGCGAGTACGTCTGCCCGGTCGGAGCCACCACGCACAGCTCCGAAGGCCTGAATGACATGACCTACAACCGTTGCGTTGGCACGCGGTACTGCTCAAATAATTGTCCGTACAAGGTTCGCCGTTTCAATTTCTATCTCTACTCCGATTACAACACGCCGAGCCTTTACGGCATGCGCAATCCGAACGTCACCGTGCGCAGCCGCGGCGTGATGGAAAAGTGCACGTACTGCGTCCAGCGGATCAACGCGGCGAAGATCCGGTCCGAAGTGGAAAATCGAACCATTCGCGAGGGCGAGATTGTCACTGCATGCCAGAGCGTGTGCCCCGCCGAAGCGATCGTGTTCGGGAATGTGAACGATCCTGCAAGCCGCGTTTCAAAGCTGAAAGCGCAAACCCGCAATTACGGCTTGCTTGAAGAATTGAACACCCGGCCGCGCACGACCTATCTCGCGCGCGTACGGAATCCCAATCCGGAGATTCGCGACTAGCGCCGCACGAGAGCGGCATTGGCATCATGGACCATAAGCCCATGTACGGTTTGATGGCTGAATTCGAGACGCCCGAGCAGGTGCTCGAGGCGGCGCATCGCACGCGCGAAGCCGGTTACCGGCGCATTGATGCGTTTTCGCCGATTCCGGTCGAGGGTCTGGCCGAAGCGGTTGGTTTCGATTGGACCGTTCTTCCGTTCATGGTTTTTTTCGGCGGATTGGGCGGTGGCTGCACTGGTTTCGGAATGTGCTACTACGCAAACGTGATCAGCTTCCCACTGAACATTGGCGGTAAACCTTTCAATAGCTGGCCGATGTGGATTCCGATCACATTCGAGCTGACGATCCTGGGTGCGGCCCTCACGGCCGTGTTCGGAATGCTCGCTCTGAACGGACTGCCGACGCCGTACCACCCGACGTTCAACGTCGAGCGATTTGCGCTTGCTTCGTCGGATCGTTTCTTTTTGTGCATAAAATCCCGGGACAAGAAATTCGATCTGCCGCAGACGAAAGCGTTTTTAGAAGGTTTGCACCCGCGTGGAGTATTTGAAATTGAGAATTGAACTCGGACAGAGCGGCACCGCAAGTCGCGGCCACGCATCATCGGGCCGTTCGCTCGCTCGCGGTCTCACGATCGTATGCCTGGGTGCGGTTGCCATGCTGCTCTTCGGCTGCCGGCTGGATATGCATCTTCAGCCGAAGTATTTGCCGTATCAGCCGACCGATTTCTTTGCGGATGGCCGTTCCGAGCGCCAGCCGATTCCCGGCACAATTGCTCGCGGGCAGTTGCGCCTCGATGAACTTTTTTATGCGGGTCGGGAAAACGGTGTCGTTTCGAATAAGTTTCCGTTTCCGATCACGCGCGCGGATCTCGACCGCGGCCGTGAACGCTACAATGTCTATTGCACGCCCTGTCATGACTACACGGGCACGGGCCGTGGCATGATCGTCCAGCGCGGATTTCCGCAGCCGCCTTCATACCACATTCAGCGGCTGCGCGACGCTCCTGTCGGACACTTTTACGAAGTCATGACCAACGGATTTGGCGTGATGTATAGCTATGCGGCGCGTATCGAGCCCGCGGATCGTTGGAGGATTGCCGCTTACATTCGCGTCCTTCAATTGAGCCGGAACGCGACGGTCCAGGATGTGCCGGCGGACGAACGCCAGAACTTAACACAGCAATCAGCGGAGCAATCGCAATGAACTCGTCGGACACAGTTCGGCCGCCGATCGATCGCGCACAAAGGGCGGCGCTAGCGTTCGGCGTAATCGGTCTAATTGTCGCCGTGATCCTGGGCTTTCTCCACTCCCGCGCGCAAGACACTTTCGGCTGGCAGGAATTTTTTCAGTCCTATATTTTCGCCTACGTCTACTGCGTCGCTTTTCCTCTGGGCTGCCTCGCGGTTCTGATGGTCCATCATCTGACGGGCGGCTGGTGGGGCTATCCCATTCGCCGAATACTCGAAGCCGGCTCGCGGACGATCTGGTTCATGGGTATTCTGTTTATTCCGATTCTGTTTGGGATGTCCCGCATTTATTCCTGGGCGCGCCCGGCGGATGTGGCTGCTGATGCGCTTCTTGAGTACAAGAGCCCGTACTTGAATCCGGCTTTTTTCACCGTGCGCACGGTGATCTATTTCGCGATCTGGATTACGCTCGCTTACTTCCTTAACAAATGGTCTGTCGAGCAGGATCGCACCGCCGATCCTAGACTCAAGTTCCGCATGGCAGCGCTCGCTGGGCCGGGCTTGGTTCTGTGGGCGCTCACGGCGTCGGGAGCCGCGATTGACTGGGTCATGTCGCTCGAGCCGCACTGGTTTTCCACTATCTACGGGATGCTTTTCATGGTCGTCAATTTGCTCGCGGCCATGGCGTTCTCGATCGTGATGCTACGCGTCCTCTCGGAGCACGAGCCTCTGAAGGATTGCGTCGAGCCGAAGCGCTACGTCGATCTCGGTAACTTGATGCTGGCGTTCACGATGCTCTGGACCTACATGTCATTCTCGCAGTTCCTGATCATCTGGGCGGGCAACCTCAAGGACGAGATTCCTTGGTACATGGTTCGCGCTTTCGGAAAATGGGCATACGTCGCCGTGATATTGCTGCTCTTCCATTTCTTTTTCCCGTTTTTTCTACTGCTGCAGCGCCGCATCAAAAGGCGCTTGCGTACGCTGGCCATGGTCGCAGGCTGGATGGTGCTGCTGACGCTCGTGGATGTCTATTGGTTGGTGGTTCCTTCCTACGAGCAGGCGGCTCCTCAGTTTCGATTTCTGGATATCTGTGCAGTGATCGGTATCGGCGGCCTCTGGCTCGCGGCATTTCTAGGCCAGCTCAAGAAGTTGCCGCTGCTGCCGCTGCATGATCCACGATTTGAAGCAGTCTTGGAGCCTCAGCATGGCGACTAAAGATCCGCGCAAACACCAGGACGCTGAAAACGGCCGTGGTCCCGGCTATGAGACGCGCGATGCCAACATCGCGGGCCTGCTACAATTCGCGTTCTGGATGGCCGTGATTCTTGCCGTCACGCTTGTGGGCATAAAGTTCTCGTTTAACTATTTCAAGAAGGTCGAGCCCATGGGTGAAATGGCTTCGCCCATGTTGAAAGCAACCGATCGCATGCTTCCGCCGAGTCCGCGGTTGCAGAGTCAGCCGCACCAAGAGCTGGTGGATTACTGCGCGGCACAGCAGCGGGAAGTTACCACCTACGGTTGGGTGGACCAACCAAGCGGCGTCGCGCGNNCCGCGCATTCCAATTGACCGCGCGATGGACTTGGTACTCGATCGTGGATTGCCGGCACGCTCGGCCGCTGAAGTGCCCACTGGCGCAGCAATGGCGCCAACGGCCCTGGCGAGTGTTCCGGAAGGCGCCGACGTCCAGGGTCAATGCGATTACGTGACCGAAAAACAAAATGTGTTTGAAGGTGGCGAGAGCGGCGAATCAAAGCATTAAGCTTCAAAGAGCGTAAGGCAGCCATTCGTTGGAAGCAATTGGAAGTAAAAGGTAGAGCGGAGTAAAAAGTGCAGCTTCGAAACAATTCGGCGCGGACTTGGTTCATGGGCGCGATCATCGCGTCTGCGCTGCTGGTCTATCCCTCAAGGGCCGGCGCACAGTTTACGGATCCGATGCAGAACATCGGCGTGCGTCCCGAGCTGCTCAAGGAAGTCGGCATCGATCAAAAACTGAACGATTCGATTCCGCTGAACCTGACATTTCGCGACGAGCACGGCAATCCGGTTGAACTGGCGCAGTATTTCGGCAGCAAGCCCATGATTCTCTCCCTCGTGTATTACAACTGCCCGATGCTCTGCACGCAGGTGCTGAACGGTCTTGATCGCAGCCTCCAACTGATTCCCATGGAGATCGGGAAGGATTTTAATGTTGTCACGGTGAGCATCGACCCGACCGAAAGACCGGTCCTCGCCGAAGCAAAGCAGGTGATGTATGCGGGAATGTACGGGCGGCCGGGCGCAGTGCAGGGTTGGCATTTTCTCACGGGCGACGAGCCCCAAATTAAACAGCTCGCGGACTCTGTTGGATTCCGCTATGCCTACGATCCTGATTCAAAGCAATACGCGCACGCCAGCGCGATCATGCTGTTGACGCCGGAAGGCAAGATTTCGCGTTATTTCTACGGCATCACCTATCCCGCGCGCGACTTGCGGCTGGGTTTGGACGAAGCATCGGAAGGAAAGATCGGCTCGCCGGTGGATCAGGTTCTGCTGTTTTGCTATCACTACGATCCCCACACCGGTAAATATGGGCTAATCGTTTCCCGCGTCATTCAGATCAGTGGATTCCTGACGATTTTGATCGGTGGGATTTTGTTGATTGTGCTCTTCCGCGGCGAGAACGACACGCTGCGGGGGAGAGGCATATAACGAGCGCGTGAGCGCACGTAAAGCTTGCAAAGGATCATAAAGAAACGGTGATGATGGGTCTCATTCAATCCGGTTTGAATTCAATCGCGCTCGCCGCGATGATTCCGTTACAGCCGGCGGCGGCTTCTACGATCGCTGATGGCGTGGACAAGCTGTATCTTATCCTCTCGGGGATCACTGCATTTTTCACCATTCTGATCTTCTCCATCATTTTTTATTTCATGATTAAGTATCGCCGCCGCTCGCCGGATGAGCGGGCGCCGGAAACGCATACTTCGATGTTCCTGGAGCTTGCCTGGACGATCATTCCTTCGCTCATTTGCGTCGTCCTGTTTGTGTGGTCTTCGGAACTCTACGTTCGCAATTCGCGTCCGCCCAACGCCTCCACTGAGATTTTCGTCATCGGCAAGCAGTGGATGTGGCACCTTCAGCACCCGGAGGGTCCGCGCGAAATTAATGAGCTGCATGTGCCCGTGGGCGTGCCCGTCAAGCTCACCATGACTTCGCAGGATGTGATTCACGATTTCTATATTCCGGCCTTTCGCGTGAAGAAGGACGTGCTGCCGGGGCGCTATTCTTCGATTTGGTTCCAGCCCACCGAGACCGGCACGTTCCATCTCTTCTGCGCGCAATACTGCGGCACCAACCACTCGCAGATGATCGGCTGGATATATGTGATGACGCCGACCGATTACTCCGCGTGGCTCGCAGGCGGCGAAAAAACCGAATCGATGGCCCAGCAGGGCGAACAGTTGTTCAGCCAGTTCGGTTGCGGCAACTGCCACGGCGGTGGCGACACCGCCCAGGGCCCATCGCTTGCCGGCCTCTACGGCAAGCCGCAAAGAATGTCGAACGGACAGACGGCGGTCGTGGATGAAACTCTGATTCACCAAGCCATCCTGACGCCCAACTCCGTTCAGATGCCAAATTACAAGGCCATAATGCCCACGTACCAGGGGCAGGTCGACGAAGAACAGATGCTCCAGCTGATCGCGTACGTGAAATCGCTCGGCTCGGAAGAAAGGACGAGTGGTAAATGAGCATGGCCATTGCAGATCTTCACGAAGCCCCTGCCGATTCCAGCGTGAACTATCTCAACGCGACCTACGGCATACGATCGTGGCTTCTCACTAAGGACCATAAGCGCATCGGTCTGCTCTACCTCGCGACGACAACGCTCATGTTTTTTGTCGGCGGCGGGGCGGCGGTTCTGATGCGGCTGCATCTGATCGAGCCGCAGGGCGCGCTGTTTGAGCCGGAAACTTATAACAAGCTGTTTTCGACACACGGCATCATCATGGTGTTTTTCTTCATGGTCCCGTCGATTCCGGCCACGCTCGGAAACTTTCTGATTCCCCTGATGATCGGCGCCCGCGATGTGGCGTTTCCGAAATTAAATCTGCTGAGCTGGTACGTTTTTGTCACCGGCTGCATTTTCGCTCTGTACGCGACCCTCTCGGGCGGCGTGGACACCGGCTGGACTTTTTATCCGCCTTATAGCAGTTCGTTCTCGCACACCCACGTTGTCGCTGTGGCGCTCGGCGTTTTCATCGCGGGATTTTCCTCGATTCTGACGGGCCTGAATTTTATTGTCACGATCCACAAAATGCGCGCTCCAGGCATGAGGTGGTTCCGTCTGCCCCTGTTCATCTGGGCCATGTATGCGACCAGCCTTATTTTCGTTCTCGGAACGCCCGTAATCGCGATCACGCTTTTTCTGCTGGGGCTTGAGCGAATCCTGCACGTCGGGATTTTCGACCCCGCGGTGGGCGGCGACCCGCTGCTCTTCCAGCACTTGTTCTGGTTCTATTCGCATCCGGCCGTGTACATCATGATTTTGCCCGGCATGGGCGTAGTCAGCGAACTGATCACGGCCTTTTCGCGGAAAAAGATTTTCGGGTACAGCTTCGTCGCGTTTTCGAGCCTTTCCATCGCTGTGATCAGCTTCGTCGTGTGGGGCCACCACATGTTCGTCACCGGCCAGTCGGTGTATGCGGGACTAGTTTTCTCCGCGTTGAGTTTCCTGGTAGCCATTCCTTCGGCGGTCAAGGTCTTCAACTGGACGGCGACGCTCTACAAGGGCTCGATCTCCTATGAGGCGCCGATGTTGTATGCGCTCGGGTTCGTCGGCCTGTTCACGATCGGCGGTCTCACGGGATTGTTTCTGGCCGCTCTCGCCACCGATGTGCACCTGAACGGCACGTACTTCATCGTCGCGCATTTCCACTACGTGATGGTGGGAGGTGCCGTGATGGCCTATCTCGGGGGAATGCACTTCTGGTGGCCGAAGATTACAGGGCGTCTCTATCCCGACTATTGGGCGCGTTTTGCGGCGTTCATGATTTTCGTGGGATTCAACCTTACATTCTTCCCCCAGTTCGTTCTCGGCTACCTGGGAATGCCGCGGCGCTACGCTGTGTATCCCGCGGAGTTTCAGGTGCTGAACGTGATGTCATCGGCGGGCGCTTCGATTCTTGGCGTCGGCTATCTGATTCCGCTCATCTATCTGACATGGTCGATGCGTTATGGCCCTCCGGCCGGTCCGAACCCCTGGGGCGCCAAGGGACTCGAGTGGACGACTTCCTCTCCTCCTCCCACCGAGAATTTTAAGGAAATTCCGATCGTGACCGAAGATGCGTACAACTATCCAACTCCCGAGGTCCCCCGTGTCTGATACGGTCGCTCACGGCGCGCATCCACCGGGATTCGCCCACCAGTTCGAGGACATGACCCAGCAGCGCGAGGCTGGGAACCTCGGCATGTGGGTGTTCCTGGTCACCGAAATTTTGTTCTTCGGAGGGATGTTCACCTCCTACATTATTTTTCGCACGCTTCACTTTGCGTCGTTCGAGGCAGGCAGCCATCTGCTGAAAGTTCAATTCGGCGCGACGAATACCGTCGTGCTGATTGTCAGCAGCTTGACGATGGCCCTAGCGATCCGCGCCGCGCAGACCGGAAAGCGCAAAGGACAGATTATCTTCTGGCTGATTTTGACCATGTTCCTCGGGGCGTTGTTCCTGGGCCTCAAGCTTCGGTACGAGTGGTATGCCGATTACGTGGAAGGCATCGTGCCGGGAATCAGCTGGAACTCTGGGGCTCACGCGCCGGGCGTGGAGCTTTTCATGTGTTTCTATTTCTTCATGACCGGATTGCACGCGATCCACATGGTGATCGGCCTTGGAATTCTGACGGTGCTCGTGATCATGGCCGCGCGCGATAAGTTTTCCTCGCGATATTACGCGCCGCTCGAAATCAGCGGGCTGTACTGGCACTTTGTCGATATCGTCTGGATTTTCCTGTTCCCGCTTTTGTATTTGATTGGCGGGCGCTACCAATAAGGAGGTTGGCTATTGATGTCTGAGCATTCCGAACACGACGGCCCTGTAGGGCACGTGGTGCCAATCAGCACCTACCTCCTCGTTTTCTTGGCCCTGATAGTTGGCACCGCGCTCACGACCTGGATCGCCTACATTGATCTTGGCCGATGGAATACACCTGTGGCGCTCACGATCGCGGTTGTGAAGATGACCCTGGTTGTCCTCTTCTTTATGCATGTGAAGTACGCGACAGGTTTGACGAGGATTGTGATCCTGGCGGGATTCTTCTGGCTCGCCATCATGGTCACGCTTGCGTCCTCCGACGAGCTGACGCGGAATTGGGAAATCGTTCCGCAAGGCTGGAACATGATCGTTCCGTTCGCGTCGCGCCTCTTCTAGTTGCCAGCCGAGTGGCGTTCAGACGCACTTTTCGAAGGGCGACTGTTTGACATCGCCAGAACTTCCGAACCTTTCAATTGTCAAAGAGCCATTGCCGCGCCCTTGTCTAGAAGGCCGGGCTCGCCATAGCGATCACGCAAAGCGTGTGACACGACTCATTCCGTTTGGTCCTTTTTCACATTCCTTTTCGCGCTCGCCAACCTCTTATTTCAGTGTCGAGTAGCCGACACGCCCCTTCTGGGTTTTCAACGAGTTACGGTGATTTCTACTTGGCGGTCAGTGTCGAGTAGAAGTGTCCCGAAACCCAGTTGTCCGACGCTGACTTCGAGGCGGACGCTCAGCAGCTTCAGCGCTTCGACGTCGAATCCTATAGGCAGCTCAAGTGTTCTTGCGCTCACGACAGATCGCCCTTGTAGGTCTTCGGCTGGTACTTCACTGGCCAACACAGCCGATTCCTTTGCCGGGCTTTACGTAGCGTCCGGTATTACACTTCCACGCTACTATAAAATGTCAAGTACGTGAGTTTGGGTTTGGTGTAAAGAATGAACGCGATTCGCCCGGTCGAATTCATGAGGTTGGTGCTTAAACGGCGCGGAAAGCGATGACGGCGTTCAATCCGCCGAAGGCGAAAGAATTCGAGAGCGCCGCTCCCACACGAGCGGCGCGAGCCTTGTTCGGAACGTAGTCCAGATCGCACTCGGGATCGCGTTCGTTGTAATTCGCCGTGGGCGGCAGAATACCGTGGTGCAGGGCGAGAACGGTGGCGATGGCTTCGAGCGCGCCAGCGGCACCGAGGGCGTGACCGTGCATCGATTTTGTCGAACTGACGGCGAGCTTATCTGCGTGCGCGCCAAACACCGCACGGATCGCGCGTGTTTCCACAGGATCATTTCCCGACGTACCGGTGCCATGCGCGTTGATATATCCCACATCTTCGGGCGCAAGCCCGGCCTCGCGAAGGGCGCCGCGCATCGCCCGTGCTGGTCCATCCACGGTCGGCTGCGTCAGATGGTGAGCGTCCGAGGTCATACCCATGCCGCAGATCTCAGCGTAGATTTTCGCGCCGCGCGCTTTCGCCGCGTCGAAGGGCTCAAGAATCATCATCGCTCCGCCCTCGCCCAGAATGATGCCGCGGCGATCCTTGCTGAAGGGGCGGCAAGTGTCGGGAGAAATCACGCGCATGGCCTCCCAAGCCTTCAGCATGCCGACCGTAAACATTGCTTCGCTGCCGCCGGTGATCGCGAGATCGGCCTCACCATCGCGCACCAGCCGAAACGCCTGACCCATGGCGTGATTTGCTGACGAGCAGGCGGTCGAAACGGTGTAAACCGGACCGCTCAGTCCCAAGTCCATCGAGATATGACTCGCCCCCGCATTCGCCATCGTTTTCGGGATCGTAAGCGGATGGACTCGCCCGCGTGCCTGTACCCACAGATCTTCAAACCCAGCCTCGATCGACGCCTGGCCGCCGACGGCCGAGCCGCACACAATCGCCGACCGTTCGCGCAGCTCCGGCGTCAGCTCGACGCCCGAATTGAGGAAAGCTTCACGCGCCGCGACGACCGAAAACTGTGCAAAGCGGTCCAGGTGGGCGTCCTTACCGCCTTCGAAGTGTTTCAGGGGATCAAAGCCGCGAACCTCAGCACCATTGTGGATTTTCAGTCCGACGCGTGACCCCTCAACGGACTGAATCGGCCCAATAGCGGGGCGCCCTTCGCGCAGTGAATTCCACGTCTCGGTGAGGTTCAGGCCCAGCGGGGAGATGATACCGAGACCAGTGATCGCGACACGGCGAGCCGCCATCCGCTATTCCGCCGGGCTGGCTGAACCCACGGAGGTGCCGGGCGGCGCAGCGGCAAGCAGTTTCTTGACGCCCTCAATGACGTCGTTGACGGTCTTGATGGAGCGCACGTCGTCATCCGGGATCGAGATCTTAAAGGTGTTTTCGAGCTCAAAGAGAAGGGTAAATACGTCGAGCGAATCGATTCCCATTTCCTGAAGGTTCGTATCCGGCTTGATATTCTCGGCCGGAATGCGTTTCACGGACGCGAGCGTCGCAATTACTTTTTCAGCCACTTCGTCAGGCATCCGATTCACCCCCGTAGGTGAAGTGCAGCATTTTAGCGTGCGATTTCGACCGCCGGTACTAACGCGGATTTCGAAGACCCATCCGCGCAGACAGACCGTAGCGTAAGCCGACTGAGAAATCAAATTCTAGCAGGACTGACGTCTGGAGGAATCGATCTTTTTTCGCGGCGCGAATCCAGTGATTTGCCGACTACTGCAGGACGCGCCAGGGTGACACGGTTTGCCATGAAGAAAGCTGCTGGAGCGCCCAATCGGGGTTCTTGTCCGCGTGGCAAGAGTTGCACGCGTTCGAAATTCCGAATTGCTTTGTAAGCTGCGGCGAGATGAACCGGAATGTGTGCGCGGCTACGAACTGGTCGCCGAGGGTGACTTCGATCTGCGGCATGTGACAGGCGATGCACTGGCTTCCAGCACTGGTGGGTGCGTGGTGCGTGTGCTGCGCGATGGGCATGTGCGGCCCTGGCACCGTGTCGGGTCCGTGGCAGTGCAGGCATGCATCGTTGTCGGCGGG
>PKUY01000202.1 GCA_003131705.1 Acidobacteriota bacterium
CAACAGTATGGCAGCGCCGAAGAGACACTGGCGCACGCCAGCGAAGTAAAGCGAGCGAGTTATCGTGAGGCGCTGGAGAAATGTGGCGAGTTCGTAAGGCTGAGCAAACAGCTAGCCAAGATTCCCACCGACGCGCCCGTGCCGCTCTCGCTCGATGCGCTGCGCTTGCAGGAACCGGACGCTGCCGCGCTTCGCGCGCTGTACGCCGAGCTTGGATTTACTTCACTGCTGAAAGAAATCGCGCCGCTGGTGGATGCTCGTCCCACGAATTATGCGCAGCTCGATTCGTCCGCGGCGCTGGATAAATTTCTCGAATCGACGGCGGAGGGCAAAGAGACCGCCGTTTGGTTCTCGCTCAACTCACAAGAGCCGGATGAGGAGGGATTCGGGACGCGGATTCTCGGGGTCGAAGTCTCTACCAAGCCGGAAACGGCGATCTCAATCGCGAATGATGTCGAAAATAAAACGCTCGCCGGGATGAGCGATTGGCTTGCCGATCCGAAGAGACCAAAGGTCGTGCACGACCCGAAGCTATTTCACCTTTTGGCAGACTCTGCGGGCAGTGCCAAAACCGTGGCCGGAATCCGACACGCCACGATTCTCTATTCGTATCTGCTACGGCCGACGACGAGCAATCATGCGCTGGCAGAAGTGGTCCTGCGCCATCTGAATCGCGGCTTTTCTGGCGCGCCCGGCGAGCGCGCGGATTTTCTGCTACGTCTCGCGCCGATCCTGCGCGCGGAAATCGAGAATCAAGGTCTCACACAGGTTTACGAAACAATTGATCTGCCGCTCGCGCCGGTCCTGGCCCGCATGGAAGCAGCCGGAATACGCGTGGACAAGAATGAGCTCGAGATCATTTCCGCGAAGGCGCAGGAAGAAATGACTCGGCTGGAAAAGAGCATCTACGAATTGGCGGGTTGCGAATTCAAGATCGGTTCGCCTCAGCAGCTGGCCGAAGTGCTCTTTGACAAACTGAATCTGCAGCCGCCGCGCCGGATCCGCGCCAAGTCGCGCTCGACCGCCGCCGAACTTCTCGACGAGCTGGCGTCGGTGCACGAACTGCCTAAAAAAATCCTCGAATATCGCGAGCTCGCGAAGCTCAAGTCCACGTATGCCGATGCGTTGCCGCGGTTGATCCATCCCTCAACGGGGCGCCTGCACACTCGCTTCAACCAGACGGGCACGGCAACCGGCCGGCTGAGCTCCTCCAATCCGAATTTGCAGAACATTCCCGTTCGGACCGAGTTGGGCCGCGAAATTCGCGCAGCATTTGTGGCTTCTGCGGGGGCCACGCTTCTTTCCGCGGATTATTCGCAGATCGAGCTGCGAATTTTGGCGGACCTCTCCGAGGATCCAATTCTCGTCGAGGCTTTTAGCCGCGGAGAAGACATTCACTCGCGCACGGCGCAGGAAGTGTTCGACGTGGCGCCGTTCGCGCAGACGCGGGAGCACCGGCGGGTCGCCAAGGTCATCAATTTCGGCGTGATTTACGGGCTTTCCCCGTTTGGGCTCGCGCAGGAGCTTGGGATCGAGACCAAAGAAGCCGCTAAATTTATCGCCGCGTATTTCGAGCGCTACAGCGGCGTGAAGAAATACCTCGATGCGCAGATTGCTGAAGTCCGTCGCACGGGATTCACGAAAACATTGTTTGGGCGGACGCGGCCTATTCCAGAGATCAATTCGCCGCAGCCGAACTTGCGCAATTTTGCCGAGCGCACGGCGATGAATACTCCCATGCAGGGAGCCGCAGCTGATTTGATCAAGCTCGCCATGATCGAGCTCGACCGCCGGCTCGCGGGTGAGTTTAAATCGCGCATGATCCTTCAGGTGCACGACGAATTGCTGTTTGAAGCGCCGGAAGAGGAACTGCCGCGGCTTACGACACTCGTGAAGGAAGTAATGGAAGGCGTGCACAAATTGAGCGTACCGCTGAAAGTGGACACGAAGGCTGGCCACAACTGGCGCGACATGAAATGAGTTTCGAAATTACAAATATTCCAGGCAAGTGAACTCGTTTCCGTGCATGTACTACTCTGTGTTAGTTTTTGTGGTGATGAAAACCACGAGGTGACACGATGGAACACGCTCAGGGATTTCTAGGTTTGGTTACCGACGCCAAAAAGAGAATTAAGGAAGAAAGCTTCCGCGAGACAAAAAGGCGGCTCGACGCCGGCGAGAAAATCATCCTGGTGGACACGCGCGAAGACGTCGAATGGGCACGCGGACATATTCCAGGAGCGATCCACCTTGGCCGCGGAATCATCGAGCGCGACATCGAGAAAACTGTCCCAGACAAGGATGCGCCGTTAGTCCTTTATTGCGGCGGCGGGTTCCGCTCCGCTCTCGCAGCAGACAATCTTCAGAAAATGGGCTACCGCAACGTGATTTCCATGGATGGCGGGTGGCGCGGCTGGACCGACGCCGGCTTTCCCGTTATTAAGGATTAACGCCGCGTCTTTATGGGATAACTGCCCTGCGAAGAGTTGGCTGGGGCGGTTGGACTCGAACCAACACCGTCCTCATTAACAGTGAGGTGCCCTACCAATTGGACCACGCCCCAACTCGGCAGCAAATGATTCTAGCTGAATTTGCACGAATCTCGTACAGACTTGAATGTTGCGCCGGAAATTTTTTTCGGGATTTGTGTGGGAGAAGGGCGAACAGGAAACGAAGAAACCGACTCTGAATCAGCCTCCGGGAGAAGCAGGAAGAGAAGCAACGAAATCGTAAGCCGGGGGAAGGAAGCCGGCCCAGCCCTCAATCCCCTATAGGGATCCTCGGCTTTCCTCCCCCTGACCGCTCTATATAGGGCACGCTGAAAACCAAAGTCAAAGTGCTGATATCAAACGGCAATTTCATCCGGCCTAGAGTAAAAACTCCTCGTCCCTAGTAAAAAATCCGGCGTGTCCCCGGTGTGAACGAACCCTAGCAGCAAGAACGCAGCAAATTTCAGGGCTCCGCATTAAGGCCCCGGCTCGCTGTTCTGCTCGAACATCCCGAACTCGGCGTTCCGACCCCACCTTGACCGGCGCGACGCGCTCTTGCTATGTTGAGGGATTACACTGGGCTCATTCTACCCTGTGTAGAAAGCGCCCGCCTGTAGTGGGCACTGCACCCATGGGTCTGAAAAAAATCGTCATCCGCGGAGCCCGGCAGCACAATCTTAAGAACATCAGCCTGGAAATCCCGCGCAACACCCTGACCGTTATCACTGGGCTTTCCGGCTCCGGCAAATCCTCGCTCGCATTCGACACGCTTTATGCCGAGGGCCAGAGGCGTTACGTTGAGTCCCTCTCCGCCTATGCCCGGCAGTTTCTCGACCAGATGGAGCGGCCCGATGTGGATTCGATCGAGGGCCTTTCGCCATCGATCGCAATCGAGCAGAAGACCACCACGCGCTCACCCCGTTCGACGGTCGGCACCATTACGGAAATTTACGATTACCTCCGCGTGGTTTACAGCGCCATCGGTACGCCGCACTGCCCGCAATGCGGCAAGCCCATCGCGCGGCAGTCGACCGAGCAGATCGTGCAGGCTGTGACGACGCTCAAACCCGAAGACCGCATCATGGTCCTTGCCCCCGTGGTCCGCGGGCGCAAGGGCGAATACAAAAAAGAGCTCGAGAAATATGCGAAGCAAGGCTACGTTCGCGCGCGTGTGGATGGCGACCTCGTCAATCTCGACGAGCCGGTCGCGCTGGATCGCAGGAAAAACCACACGATTGAAATCGTGGTGGATCGGCTGCTGCTGAAAAACGGCATCGCGCAGCGGCTCGAGCAATCCATCGAAACGGCGCTGAAGCTCACCGGCGGGCTCGTGACCATCGCAGTCGTAGGCGGCGAAGAGCACGTCTATTCCGAGAAGCTCGCCTGCCCCGACTGCGGTATTTCCGTGCCGCAACTCGAGCCGCGCTCCTTTAGCTTCAATTCGCCCTACGGAGCCTGTACGGAATGTCACGGCCTGGGATCGAAATACGATTTCGATCCCGCGAAGATCATCGTCGACTGGACGAAACCGCTCTTTGAAGGCGGCCTCGGCCCAGGCTCGGGTTCGACGCCCTTGCAGCGAACTTTGCGACTCGCCGCGGCTGCGCATGGGTTCGATCTCGATGTTCCGTTCGAGAAATTGTCGCGTAAGGTTCAGCAGCTGATTCTGCGCGGGAATCCTTCAAGTGGTGGCTCGACAAAAAGCTTAAACTTTCAGGGAATTCTCGGCCATCTCGAAAATAACTTGGCCGAATCTAAATCCGATAGCTACCGGGAATGGCTTACGCAGTACATGTCGCCCGTTCCGTGCGCGGTGTGCAGCGAACACCGCCTGCGGCCCGAAAGTCTGGCGGTGAAAATCGCCGGCCTTTCGATCGCGGACTTCACGTCGCTCGCGCTGACCGAAGCTCGTCCCGCAGTGGACAAGATTCTCAGTCGGCTCACGCTGCGGCAGCGGAAAATTGCGGGGCGTCCGCTCGGCGAAATTGCCGAACGAATTGATTTTCTTCTGGCGGTTGGCTTGGGCTACCTCACGCTCGCGCGATCGGCCGCAACGCTTTCCGGCGGAGAAGCTCAGCGGATTCGGCTCGCCACGCAAATTGGTTCGCGACTGCGCGGCGTCCTTTACGTGCTCGACGAGCCTTCGATCGGCCTGCACCCTCGCGNNACGACGAGGAAACCATTCGCCGCGCCAACTACGTGGTCGACCTCGGCCCCGGCGCGGGAAAGGCCGGCGGGTATCTGGTGGCGGCTGGCGCTCCCGAGGAAATCGCCGCGAATCCGGCTTCGCTCACAGGGCAATACCTATCCGGGCAGATGAAAATTCCCGTGCCCGCTGAGCGGCGCAGCCCGAACGGAAAGTCGATATCGATCTTGGGCGCGCATGGCAACAATCTGAAGAATATCGACGTGTCGATTCCGCTGGGTCTGTTGACCGTCGTTACGGGTGTTTCGGGATCGGGAAAATCGACGCTGGTGAACGACANNTAGTTCAAATCGATCAGGCCCCGATCGGGCGCACACCGCGCTCCAATCCCGCCACCTATACGGGTGTATTTGGACCGATCCGTGAAATCTACGCGATGCTGCCTGAATCGCGCGAGCGCGGCTATCGTCCCGGGCGCTTCAGCTTCA
>PKUY01000188.1 GCA_003131705.1 Acidobacteriota bacterium
GCGAACGATCTCCCGCTGGATGAAACGGGCTCCGAGAAATCCGGAGCCAGCGAAACGCTGGCTGGCTTTTCTACGCAACCATCGGGAAGCGATTGCTGCAATGGATTTCTTCTCTGTTCCGACGATCACGTTTGGCGTGCTCTACTGCTTCTTCGTGATCAGCCATGATCGCTGGCGTATCCTGCACTTCAACGTCACAAAACATCCGACAAGCCTCTGGATCGTTCAGCAACTACGGGAGGCGTTTCCATTCGAGTCGGCGCCCAGGTTTCTGATCTTCGACCGGGATGGGAAGTATGGGTTGGAAGTCCCGGCAGCCGTTCGATCCCTGAAGATAAACCCTGTCCGCACCTCCTGCGAGAGTCCCTGGCAAAACGGCGTGGCGGAGCGTTGGGTCGAGAGTTGCCGACGAGATCTGCTGGATCACATCATCGCAGTTGACGAACGCCATCTGAAACGGCTGCTCTCGGAATACGTCCGCTACTACCACGAGGATCGCACGCATCTTGGACTTGGGAAGGGAACACCGAACAACCGGCTGCGTTCCATAGCCTCCGGTGATGTCCTCTCCCACGAGCGAGTCGGCGGCCTGCATCATCGTTACGATCGGGCTGCTTGAACCAAGGCTTGATTTCCGAAACCACACGCTTGAACTCTATCCTCGTAACATAGTCGATCCGTTCGTACGGCTACCATGGAGAATCTGAGTCTCGGCGGACGTTTCCTGGTTCAATTCGCGCTTTGTATTCCGAAGTTCGAGACGGGGAACTACGCTATTTTTGGCGCGGATAAGATTATGGCGAGGGACACCACCGGTTTGATCGACGCCGTAATTTTGGCGATGGTACAAGCACCGGCCAGCGTAGTGGCTACCGACCCCACTGTTTCACAGAAGTCTGCAATTGTGGAAGATGAGTCGCCGGAAGCCAATTCAACCCCCTCGCTGCGGCAGCGCGATGTCGGGATTGAGGCTCAGCCGCGGTGCTCCCGCTCCCCGCTTAGCCGCCAGACGGTTTCGCGCATGATCCACCAGGATGTGCCGCATCATCTGCGCCGCCACCCCGAAAAAGTGCGCCCGGTTTTGCCATTCTGGCGGTTTTTGGCCGACTAGACGAAGGTAAGCCTCGTTAACCAGTGCCGCGCTCTGCAGCGTGTGATCGGGACGCTCGTGCCCGAGATGTCGGCGTGCGATGCGACGCAACTCCTTGTAGATCAGGGGAACAAGCGCATCCCGCGCCTCCTGATCGCCGTGTCCCCAACCGACGAGCAGTCGATTGATCTGCGTGGATGAGGCGGGCTGCACGGTGCACTCCTGCTGCGATCGACACACCGATGTTCTACGGATCGCCCTCCATGATTTGAATGAGTTAGAAGGCCGCAGACTAAGGGGATTCTTGAACATCAGGCNNAGGCTGCGCGAAAAGGGAGGAGATACTTCCCCGAACCCCGTTTGGCCAGTGACGGCACGACTAATCGGGAGTTACGGCGTAGCATCGGCGCCGTCAGCGCCATTTGTCGATCGAGACGCTCTTGACGTATCGCATCCCGCCGTAGTCCCAGTAGAGATTGTTGGACGATCCGGTGACGAGGACGTTGATCTGCGCCGGACTCCGGAAATGCGGCTTGTCTTCCTCGGGGCTCTTGTAGAGCCAGTCCGTCAGTTTTTCGACCGTATCGTAGCCCTCTTCCTTGACGTAATTGGCGACGGCCGGGCTGAGGACGGCGACAGCTCCGAAAAGCTGGTCCTGGTCGTTGAAAATATTCTTCAGCTCTCCAGCGAAATTCATGTCTTTGGACCAGACCGCGTATTTGGAGTTCTTTGCCGAAATAACGCCCCATCCTTCGAAGATGCTCACGACGCTTTCGTCCGGCTTGAATCCGTGCCGGACGCTGAAGGGTTTCCAAGGCGATTCTTTTTCGTTCTCCGCAATCACGATGTTGACGTAATTCGCGGGATTTCCGATGACGCCCATGTAGGTCTCGCCGACCTTGCCGCAATTCCCAGCGTTTATCGAAAGCAGTGTGTATGCGCGGCCAATCGTGGCGTTTGCGTGGCTGAACGGCCCCAGGGCGCCGACTCCGTAATTGAGGCCGATCTCATCCCGGATTGGCCCATTGATTACGACCGCTTCGGCAAAGGAATTGTCCGAGCTCGAGAGGGACTCCTTGTCCGCGGCCGCGAGGATCATCGGAAAATATTTTGGATCGGCCCCGGCCATCACCGCGTTGACGGCGACTTGCTTCACGGTATAGGACCAATATTCGTAAACGCCCGGCGTGGGCGAGATCTTCCCGACGATCTCGTCGGGCTTGTGGCTCGTCGCCTTGAGCATCGCGTCCACTTTCTCTTCTGTCGGAAGCACGATGGGGAGGTAATCGGTCATTCCCTTTTCGCGGAATAGTTTCTGCAGATTTTCTTCGGTATCGGGGCCGAAATGATCCGGGCCGGCCGATTGCTGGATGGTTCGCGTGGTCTTGTCTTCGTCGCTCACGGGCGTGGTCAGTTCGGCAACGACCTCCTGCATGACCGGTTTGCTCGTTACAGGATCCGTTCCTTCGACCACGTCTTTTCGAAGCTGTTCCGCCGTCTTGCCCCACACGGGTGACTTGACAAAGGTGAATCGGAGGTGAGGCATTCCTTTCTTCGCGGCGTTTTCTTCAACGAGATTCTTGAAGTATTCAGTGATGATGGAAACCGTGGGTTTGCCGAGGGTGGATTCCAGATCAACGCAGTGGCCAACGACCGCTGGCGAGCAGTAGCTTCAATGCCCAACTCCCATAATCACCGCGTCCCCTTTGGCTCTGATTTCCGCCCATAGGGCCGGGNNGATGAACCTCGAGTTGCCGTCGAGCAAGCGGACTCGTCGCTGAAATCATCCAGCGACTCGCCTAAGTCAAAGGGCTGAGTCGGCGTTGATTACTGGCATGAGGTTCGGGACACGGCTATTCGGATCGCTGCATTTGCCGGTAGGCTCCTCAGGTACGGCCAGTTTGACTCGGAGCCGAAAGTAACTAGCAGTCCGGAAAAACTACAATGCCCATCGTACATAACTTTCCTCGGGGATGAGTGGGTTGACTGCGCGAAACCCAAAACTGGTCGGGCGATCCTCCGACAATCAGTCGCTTTGGACGGGCCATCCATCTTTGACTCCCGGGTGTACTGAACCTCTACCGCTTGCCGGCCGGTCTGCTCTCAGCTTTGGGTCCGCGATGTGCCTTGCTTAGAATGTACTGATCGTGAAAAAGTAGGTTCGTATGTTCTCAGCCACAGACGTCGCAAACTTCCTCGCCTGCCATCAGCTACTATCCCTGGATCGCGCCCATGCGCTAGGTGAAATTGAGAGACCTTATTTCCCCGATCCTGGAATTGAGCTTCTAAGAGAACTTGGAGCCAAGCATGAACAGTCGTACTTGCGGCACCAGTACCAGACGGCTGCCAATCGGTCGCCGTATGCGGAATGGTTCAACCGCCTGGACGCCGCGGCGGCTGCGAAGATCGTCCCCGCACTCACGCGACTGGAAGCGGGTAACACGTCGAACGTGAAAGCCGTTGGCGAGGGTGTAAGCGAACTGAAGGTCGATTTCGGACCTGGCTATCGCGTGTATTTCGGCTGGGACGGGACGCAGCTGGTCCTGCCGCATAACTCAGTCTAAATTATCGTTGATATCAGAGGTGGCTAGTGATATATGCTGGCGCCGCGAGGAGAAAAACAATGCTGAGAACTCTTCTAATTGTCCTCTTGCTACTGCTCCTTCTGGGCGCTTTACCAACTTGGCCTTATAGCGCTGGCTGGGGGTATTACCCGAGCGGCGGGCTGGGTTTGCTGTTCTTGATTGTCATCGTTCTAGTCCTCGCAAAGAAAATTTAGATCCGGCGCTGAGACTGTCTCGGAGCGAGGGCGCTTACGCTCCATTCTCCGCTAAGTGGTGTGCCTGCACGCGAGGGCAGGCTCATGCAACCATAATAGGAGCGCCCATGAAAGCTACACAAACAGTAAAATCTCCAAGAGTCCTTGTCATCGACGTCGGCGGAACAAACATCAAACTGGTTGCGACGGGGGAAAAAGAGCCGCGCAAAATTCCGTCTGGCCCCACCATGTCGGCGGGCAAGAAGCGGCCGGATTTTTTCGTGACGTCCAGCCCGCCCCATTGNNCTTCGCGAGCCCCACAACATGGGAGGCGGCTGGATGGGATTCAACTTCCGTAAAGCTTTTGGTTGTCCCGTAAAAATCATCAACGATGCCGCCATGCAGGCGCTTGGCAGTTATGAAAGGGGCCGCATGTTGTTTCTCGGACTGGGCACGGGCCTCGGCTCGGCAATGATTGTGGACGGAATTCTCCAGCCTATGGAATTGGCACACCTTATCTATAAAAAAGGGAAAACTTACGAAGACTATCTTGGCTCCCGCGGGCTCGAACGATCAGGCAAGAAAAAGTGGCGTCAGCATGTGGCTAAAGTTACGAAGGGTCTCAAGACCGCATTGGAAGCCGATTATGTGGTTTTAGGTGGTGGGAACAGTAAGAAACTGAAGAGGCTACCTCTCGGCGCGCGACTGGGCAGCAACGGAAACGCCTTCCGGGGCGGTATGCGTATGTGGGACAAATAGCGAGATAAGGAACAGACTCCGCTCGGACCTTCGATAGCCGCAATCTGTATCTCGTCTCTGAATTCGGGGACGGATGCTAACTCCTTCCATGAGAAGG
>PKUY01000286.1 GCA_003131705.1 Acidobacteriota bacterium
TCGCTCATTTTGTAACTAATGTCTAGTGCAATTATCTCATAGCAGCTGCCACGTAATACGCCATGACAAAAATTCTCATATGATGATAATAGATACACTTTTTCTGTTGACGACGAGCGCTTCTGCTTGGTAAGCTGTGCCTTGTCGCGACGATGCACCGAACCACGATTCAGCTGCACCGACAGACAGGCTGGTATCTCGGGTATGGTTGACAAAGTTAAGTCAGTTTCCGAAGTCGTTCGCACGATTCCTTCGGGAAGCCACATTGCGTTGGGCGGCTTCGCGATTGCCCGCAACCTAATTGCAGTTGTCCACGAATTAATCCGGCAGCAGAAGCGGGACCTAACGGTCTCTCAGGGAGTTGTGGGACTCGATACCGACTTACTAGTGGGGGCTGGTCTCGTAAGGCACTTGATCATGGGTGGGGGGTCGCTGGACCGATTTGGCCCCGTCCATTGCGTGAACCGCGCGCGCGACACAAAGTCGCTACACTGCGAAGACTACACAAGCCTTTCAATTTGCTTTCGCTATTTGGCAGGAGCGCTAGGTCTCTCTTTTATTCCCGTCAAGTCGTTGCTTGCTTCCGAGATCTTGGAGCGATTAGAGGCGGGGCCGGGCGCCGAGAATGTGAAGCGATCAAAGTGTCCCTTCACCGGGGAGGAGTACGTCTTGTTGAGGGCGCTTACGCCGGACGTGTCCTTGGTTCATGTGCAGATTGCGGACCGCGAGGGAAATTGTCAGATCAACGGACCTCGCTGGGAGAACGAGGAGCAAGCTAAGGCGGGGCGCCGGTTGGTTGTAGTGGCGGAGGAGATTGTTCCCACCGAATATATCCAGAGGTCGCCTGAGCGGACAATCATACCGGGACACCGAGTGGAAGCGGTCATTCATCAACCGTTTGGTGCGTTGCCAACCGCTGTTTTTGGCTGCTACGACTACGATGCCGATCATTTGCGCCTGTACGTAGAGCACGCGAAGGAACCGGAGCGCTTCAAGGAGTATTTGAAAGCCTTCGTTTTCGGTTGCCACGACCATTGGGAATACCTGGAAAAGCTCGGAGGATTGAGGCGGGTCGAAGAATTAAGGGCCGATCCCATCCTAGGATACTGACCGGAAGAGTGAAGCGCAGAGAAGACAGGATCCATTCGATGAAGGTGACTGAAGGAACGAAGAGCAGAAATACACTGCCCGATATCCGAGCCACCGAGATTATGGCGGCTGCCGGAGCGAGAGAACTCCACGACGGTGAGGTCATCATCGTCGGGCTCGGATTGCCCGAAGTGGCCAGCGTGCTTGCCAAGCGCACGCACGCGCCGCGACTTACCGCTCTTCTTGAGATTGGAGTGATGAATCCGGCTCCAAGAGACACGCCGGTGGGATTGGCCGATTCCCGGATATTTTACCGAGCCACGTGCTGGAGCGGCTTTCTGGATGTGATGGGCATGAACCTGCATCGAGGTATCGTTGACGCGGGGTTCTTAGGGGCTTTGGAGCTTGACCGCTACGGCAACGTCAATACCACGCTTTTGAAGCAGGAGTCCGGCAAGATCCGCTATGTGAACGGCAGCGCCGGGGGGAACGATGTCGCCTCGCTGGCCAAACGTTTAATCGTGATCATGCGGCACGAGAAACGAAAACTTCCTCTAGCCGTGGCCCACCTGACTAGTCCTGGCTTTGTGGACGGGCGCAGCCGGGAGGAGTTGAATTTGCGCGGAGGCGGTCCGAGCCGCGTGATTACCGACATGGCTGTTCTCGGATTTGACGCGAAGACACATGCAGTGTCATTGCTCTCGTTGCATCCGGGGATTCGACTGGAAGAGTTAGTAGAAAATACGGGATTCTCGTTGCACATCCCGAATGACATTCCAACGACGCCACTTCCCAGTGCCGAGGAGTTGCGCTTGTTGCGAGAGGAAATCGATCCGAAATGTGTGTATCTGCGGTGAGAGAGCTGTCTCACCTGCACAGCTTCACACCGAAAGTGAGGAAAGACCGTGGTTTATGACATTGAGCTGAACTCCGCCGCACACTATCCCGTAGCGGCGATCGTGGAATTATCGCCGTTGATTGAACAGGCCGGTTTCGGTGCCTTCTGGAAGGGGGAATCGAACAGCACGGATCCTCTGGTCCTGATCTCGGGCATTGCCGCGCGCACGCGCACACTGAAGGTCGGGACGGCAATCTATCACATCTACGGCCGCAGCCCGGTAACTCTGGGAATCCAGTCCGCCACCTTGCAGGACCTCTCCGGCGGAAGGCTCCTGTTAGGCCTCGGAGTGGCCAACAAAACGATCGCCGCCTGGCACGGAGGTACGTTTGATCGTCCCCTACGCCGTGCCAAGGAATACATCGAGATCGTTCGGAAGACCGCTGCCGGCGAACGCGTGGAATACCAAGGGGAAATGTATTCGACCGGACAGCGCTTCCAGCTTTCCTGGAAACCGTCTCATCCAACATTTCCGATTTACCTTGCGGGATTGGGGCCGCAGATGACGCGGTTGGTCGGGCAGATTTCTGATGGAGTTTTTATCAATATGGCCACGCCGGCCACGATTCGTGAAATCGCCGCCCGCGTCCGCGCTGGGGCGGTCGAGGCGGGCCGCGACCCAAGCAAGATTGAAATCATTGCGAAGGTTCGCGTTTCCCTGCACCCGGATCGGGCCATGGCCAGGTCGCGCATCCGGCAGGTGCTGACCTTCTACAACATCGCTGACCACTACAAAGACATGCTCAGGGCATCGGGATTCGAAGAGGAAGTGAACGCCGTCCAGGAGGCTTTCAAAGCGGGCGGATTCAAAGCCGCCAGCACCAAGATCACGGATGCTTACATGGACAAATTGCCGGTGATTCCCGCGACTTCCGTCCAGGAAATCAAGGATCGGTTGAAACCCTTTGTGGAGGCGGGCGTCACGCGATTGATCGTTCCGTACGTTCCTGTGACCGAGCCAGTTATCGAAGATGCCCGCCGATTCGTAGAAGCATGGGGAAATACGTAGACCAATCATACCAAGGAGACGATCATGTGCGATTTTGCCGCCGACGCAGAGGCGGCCCGACAGATTCTCGTGGGCCGGGTACTGACCGTTGAGCGGGTTCGCCAGCTCAATGCCAAGGACTATTTCTATCAGATGCTCAAGGACAACCCGGAAATGCTCAAGATTTATCCGGGAATCGAGAACAAGCTTCTCGAAGGAGCGATCGACTGCCACATTCATGCATTTCCAGACTTTGTTTATCGCTCTCAGGACATGATTCAAATCGCCATCGATGCTTCCAAAGCTGGCATGCGGGCTCTCGCATTCAAAGATCACTGGAACATCAGTTGCAACGCCGCCTATCTGGCGCAACGTCACATCGACTACCTAATTGAAAAGGGAGAACTGACCCACCGAGTGGAAATCTACGGCGGATCGGGAACATGTTTCGGCATGAACCCGGACGCTATCCGCGTAGCGCTGCAATATCCCAATTTCAAGATGATCTGGTTCCCCACGTTTACGTCGCTCGGGTTCTGGCGCGGCGCGGGCCAGCCCGAGAAAGGCGGCGTACGGCTGATCAGCGAATCGGGTGAGGTGCTGCCGGAAGTGGCGGAGATCATGAAGATGGCCGCGGCAAAGAAGGTCGGTATCGGATTCGGCCACACGGACTTCAAGGAGCTGCTACCGCTGGCCAAGAAGGCGAAAGAACTCGGCGTGCGGGCCACACTGGATCATCCACTGCTCGAACTGAACAAGCTGCTGCTGGACGAAATGCTGGAGTTGGCCGATCTCGGCGTTTACGTGGGCACCTACTGCCAGCCCATGATTCCCAGCCTTTACCAACCCGTGGCCGACCCCATGGAGACAATCAACACCATCAAAGCAATCGGACCCCAGCGATGCATCATCGGCAGCGACTTCGGCCAGGTATTGCACATGGACAGCATTGATGGAATGCGAGTGTTCATTCGAGCCTTGCTCGCGTTCGGCATCAAGGAGCATGAGGTTCGGATGATGGTCCACGACAATCCGGCCAAGCTGATGTGGCTTGACTAAACGCGGAAGATCGCTTCGAGAGCAGGGAGGGCACGACATGGCATCCGCAGCAGAAGATATTCAGGCAATTCGAGAGAATGTGCGTGCGCTTTGCCGGGATTTTCCGGATACCTACTGGCGCGACACCGACAAGAAGGCAGCGTACCCGCAGGATTTCGTGAAGGCCCTCACAGAGAGCGGGTATCTGGCGGTGCTGATTCCAGAAGAGTATGGGGGGTCGGGACTCGGGATAACAGAGGCCAGCGTCATTCTCGAAGAGGTCAACCATTCCGGGGGCAATTCCGGCGCCTGCCACGCCCAGATGTACACGATGGGAACGCTCCTGCGCCACGGCAGCGACGAACAGAAGCAGCGTTATCTGCCGGCGATTGCCCGGGGCGAGCTACGTCTGCAAGCGTTCGCTGTCACCGAACCGAACGCTGGGTCAGAGACCACACGGATCGAGACCCGAGCGGTCCGTAAGGGAGACCGTTACATAGTCAACGGGCAGAAGATTTTCATCTCGCGGGCGCAACAATCCGATTTGATGCTTCTGCTGGCGCGAACCACGCCGTACAGCGACGTGCAGGACAAGACGCAGGGGATATCGGTCTTCATCGTAGACATGCGCGAGGTCAAAGGGAGTCTGCAGATCCGGCCTCTGGATCTGATGGTGAATCACCATACGAACACGATCTTCTTCGAGGATGTGGACATCCCGGCCACAAGCCTGATCGGCGAGGAGGGAAAGGGGTTCCGCTACATCATCGACGGATGGAACGCCGAGCGGATCTTGGTCGCCTCGGAAGCCATCGGCGACGGTCGCTGGTTCGTGGAGCGGGCGTCATCGTACGCGCGCGAACGCGTGGTCTTCGGCCGGCCCATTGGCGCGAATCAGGGCGTTCAGTTCCCCATCGCGAAAGCCTACGCGCACGTGGAGGCTGCGGATCTCATGCGCTTCGATGCCGCCGCGAAGTTCGACCGCAATGAGAAATGCGGCGCTGAGGCCAACCTGGCCAAGCTGCTGGCGTCCGAAGCTGCATGGGAAGCTGCCGATGTATGCCTGACCACTTACGGAGGCTACGGGTTCGCTCGCGACTACGATGTCGAACGGAAATTTCGCGAGACTCGGCTTCTCACGGTGGCGCCAGTAAGCAATAACCTGATCTTGGCTTTTCTCGGCCAGAACGT
>PKUY01000420.1 GCA_003131705.1 Acidobacteriota bacterium
GTATCCGGCGGCGCATAAGCATGAGTCTGTAACGGAGCTGCTTGAGTGGCTCGTGCGCGTCTACGGCGCTAGTCGCCACGAAGAACCGGTAAGGCAGACCGTCAAGGCCTCGCTTCCTGGATGGGCCAAACCGGAAACGGATGACGCTGGAAATCTGATCCTCCATATTGGCACTGCGGCTGCTGGCTCGAAGACTCCAAAGATTCTCGTGATCGCGCACATGGACGAAATCGGCTTCGAGGTGAAATCGATTTCGAAGGACGGCCGGCTCGAAGTGGAAACTCTGGGCGGCATGGATTTGAGCTTTTTCGAAGGCCACCCCGTGCTTGTGCACACGTCCACTGACGGCGATCGTGACGCGCTACTGGAATTGCCAAACGGCTGGGACGAGCAGAGTTTCCAATGGCCCAAGGAATCAGAGTTAGCCATCCGCGTGGATGTGGGCGCGCGCAGTCCCGAAGAAGTCGCGAAACTCGGCATCAAAGTGGGCGACTCGCTCACAATTCCAAAAGCCTACCGTCCGCTCCTCGGCACGCGCGCGAATGGACGCAGCTTTGATGACCGCGTCGGTGACACCGCTTTGATCTCGGCGGTCTGGGCGCTGGGCGGTCCGCTGAGGGACCGCGACGTTACCTTCGTCTGGTCCACGGGAGAAGAACTGGGCCTGGTTGGAGCGGGCGCGTTGGCAAAGCGCCTCGCGGCCGAGGGCCAAATCCCTGATTACGTTTTCGCAGTCGATACGATTGTGAGCTCGGATTCGCCGCTCGAATCAAAGCGCTTCGCCGATGCGGAACTCGGGAAGGGTTTCGCGGTGCGCGCCGTGGACACATCCAATATCATTCCGCGCCAACTCGTCGACCGGCTGGTGCAGCTCGCGCACGCAAATCAGATCCCGGTGCAAGTGGCAGTGACCGCCGGCGGAAATGATGGTTCGGCCTTCGTCCCGTACGGCTCGGTGGACGTCGCGCTCGGATGGCCGCTCCGCTATTCGCACTCGCCTGCGGAAGTGATCGACACGCGCGATGTGGACGCTCTCGCTCGCATCGTCGCGGCCATCGCCAGGAATTGGTAAGGCGCAGAGTCCCAAGCAATCCCAGGGAGTTGCTCGGGCAATGCGCCCGGTTTGATATAATCGGGTGCCATGGCGGATCTATTCTCTAAGGAAATGGCGTCGAACGAACCGGACTTCAAGGCACCGAGGCATATTGTTGTCGAGGGGCCGATTCGCGTCGGAAAATCGACGCTTGCCAAGGCCCTGGCCGAGCAACTGCACGCCCGCCGCATTCTCGATTGCGAAGACAATCCGTTTCTCGCGGATTTTTACGACGAGCAGCCCGGCTCGGCATTCCGCGCGCAGATGTATTTTCTGTACGAGCGGCACCGGCGACTGCTCGAGGCCCGGCCGGAAGAAAATGCCGCGCCGATCGTCAGCGATTTCCTGTTCGAGAAAGATAAAATTTTCGCTTACGTCAACCTCGACAACGAAGAGTTGCGGCTCTACGAGAAATATTTCGATCTGCTCGCTCCATCGATTCCCGCGCCCGACCTTGTGATTTATCTCCACGCCAAGCCTGAGGTTCTGCAGAAGCGCGTTTCGAAAAAGGGCGATCCCGTGGAGAAGGAAATCTCTCCGGAATATCTCGAGACGATCGCGAGCGCGTACGGGCACTTCTTCTTCCGCTATTCCGCCTCAAACCTTCTGGTGGTGGATACGACTGAAATCGACTTTGTGGAGCGCAACCAGGATTTGCAGGAATTGTTGCGCCGTCTCCGCCAGCCCGTCAAAGGCACGCAGTACTTTCTTCCGCTTGTTCGAAGCTGACTTCCTGGAATGAATTATCCGAGATGGATAAGAGGGGAAATCCGGGACCGGCACATTCGCTCGCTCACTTCGAGCTGGCGAATGCGCGTGTGCCGCCCTGGATTTGTCGCGGGGTAAACTCGTGTTTCAAGGAATCGCGCGCGCTCCCCTCAGGCTGCTTTCGACGGTCCCGTGAAACGGTGACGCCATTTTCCGAGCGCCCGGTTCATGGGGTGGCTGCGGTGCAGGAATCCCAGCAGCGGTTCGCGCCGCGTACCTATCTTCTGTAGCGCCCGGCGAATCCGAAAGTCGCGGCCCGCGGAAACCAGTCCCTTTTCGAGCGTGTCGATGGCTTCTTGTGTCCTTCCGGACTGTTGATAGATTTCGGCGAGATTCAGGTAGAGCTGAGCGTGATTGTGCCTCATGCCCAGGGCCTCCTGGCAGAGCGCTTCGCCATCGCCGTAACGCTTTTCGGCAATCGCGGCCAGCAACCCAGTGTAGGAAAGGTAGAAGGGATTATTCGGGGCAATGCCGAGTGCGCGCCGGGCATGCAGCAACGCATCGTTCGCGTTTCCGTCACGCAGGTACTTGAGGCACTCCTTGAAATCCGCCATACCAGCGTCGGCGGGGGACGTGGTTCCAATCCAGTGGGACATGGGATCCTTCCTTGCTCCGCAGAAACAAACAATTGCGGAGGCTGTGACTAAAGACTAGACCCAGAGTTTGCCCAAGGGAATAGAGCGTGAGACCAGCTTTAGTTCCAGACCTCTCGCCTGTACGGAATGACAGGCGAAACAATCCTTAATGGGCGAGGTCGGAGGCAAAGACGAGGCGGATGCCTCGAGCTTCCAGACGAGGGACAGCTTCGGCCAGCGCGGCAATGGTCGCAGGATGAGGATGGCCGATGGCGATGGCTGAACCGTCGCGGAGCGCATCCCGCTCGGCAAGTTCGATTTGCGCGAGGATCGCTTCCTTCGTTTGAGTGTCATCCAAGAAGACTNNGCGTCATATGCGACGGTAGCGGCGGTCGTGCGGCTATCGATGAAGAAAAGCCCTCGCGCGCGCAGGGCGGGCATCAAGGCTTGCATCAGTTCCCGATCGGCCGTGGCGAGTGAACCCTGGTGGTTGTTTACGCCAGCCGCGTACGGAACAGTTTCGAGCATGCCTGCGAGCGCCGATTCCACCTGATCGGGATGCATTCCCACTCGTAGTTCGATGGGTTCGGGTGCCGCGCCTTCGGGCCCCCCGTTTTCGGATTCCGATTCCATTGGAAGGTGCAGCATAATCTGATCGCCGCGGTGGTGCGCTTCTTCCGCAACCTCGGCGGACAACGGCAAGTGAGGCAGGACCGAAATCGTCAGCGGAAAGGGCAGCGCGAGAAGCGATTCCGCAGTGGAGCGGTCGTGCCCCAGATCATCGAGAATAATTGCGAGTTGCGGATTCCCTCGCGCATGCGAAAGCGGCGCGCGGGTCTGTGTGGCCAGCGGAGTAACCACGTGAATGGTATGCGTGCGATTACCGTCGAATGAGAGATCGAAACGGATCAGGCCCCCCGTGGAGGTTTCCGCAAGCGTCAGCTTGTGGCGCCGGGCGATTTCCGCAATCGCCTGTTTCAGCGTGGCCTTTTGGGAAGGATCGCTGAGCGATACATAGATGTTATCGGCCGCGAGCTCGCCGTTCCCACCTATAAGCGACGGCTGGATATCGGGACGAATGGCGATTTCGGATTTGCGCGCCGTCACTCGCTGTGCGGCGCTGACGACTTCGCCAGTGATGCCTCGTATCTGTACTCTAGTGAGAGGGTTTTTCCCGCAGCCGGGCAAAAAAATAGCGACAAAGCTAATCAGGATTACGGAGAGAAGTCGCGCACGACTCAGAGGGAAAAGCGCGGATGGACTTTGCAGGGACAAGCTTCGTTGACGCAAACTACTGGGCCCGCGGTTCGACCACGATCGATTACGCAGCTTTCCGCGTAGCACCCGCGTCCTGCAAGATTTCGATGGCCTTCTTGACGACAGGATCGGTCGGTGAACTGGAAGCGCCGGGCAACTTCTGATCGGTTACTTCCGCGACGTCGCCTGGTAGCGACCTGACTTCACGCGTGGGCGTCACTCCGTCGACCGGGATTTCCTTGCCGGCGGGTGTGTAGTAATTCGCCAGCGTAAGAATCAGCGCTGATCCGTCATCGAGCTGGATGAGCTTCTGCTGAGAAGCTGTGCCGTATGTGCGATCGCCGACGGTTTCACCGCGATGATTGTCCGCGATCGCGCTCGAAACGATTTCAGCCGCGCCGGCGGTTCCGTTGCCGATGAGTACGCTGACAGGCTGCGTCCAGACGACCTTGGAAGGATCCGCAGACGAAAGCACCGGTGTGACCGTCTGACCTTTGAGGGTGGTGATGGTGCCGGACGGAAGGAAAAGTTGCGCTGTGGAGATTCCTTCGGAATCCTCTCCGATCGCGCAATCGCGCAAATCGAGAATCAGTTTGTGCGCGCCCTGATGTCCGAACTGCACGAGCTCTTCCCGAATCTGTTTTGTCACGCCCGTCTGGAATTCGGAAACATGAAGATACGCGATATCGCCTTCGATTTTGTCCTCGACGAGCTTCGGAGCCGGGAGCTTCGCCAGCGTGATTTCCATATCCTGGGGCTCGGCTTTTCCGCGGCGGATCACTGAAAGTTTTACGACCGAGCCCGGTTCGCCGCTCAGCAGCAGTTGCGCCTGCTCGATCGCCATCTGTCCAGTGGTAAAGCCGGCGATTTTTTCGAGAACGTCGCCCAGTTGCAAGCCCGCTTTTTGAGCGGGGCTATCGGGAAGCGCGGAGATTACGCTGATGTAACCGAAGCGTTTGGTAAGGGCCAGGCCAGCTTCGGCTTTCGCGCTCATCGCGCTTTTCTCTTTGTAGTCCGTGTATTCGAGCGGACTTAGATAACTAGACTGAGTGTCCAGCGAATCGAGCAGACCGTGGAGAGCGCCGCTAGTCACCTGGTGCATGTTGGGCTCGTCGACGTATTCACGCTGAATGTGCGCCAGCACTTCGCTGTACACGGTGAGAGCGCGGAAGGCTTTGTCGTCCGAGGAGCGGCCGAGAGCGTAGCCAATCGTGATGTAGGCGAAGACCACGAGTGACAAAACGATGACAATTTTCTTTGTGAGAGAACTCATTCTCGTTTCCTTTTCTTGCCTGTTCGAAATCCGCGCCCCACGAAATGCCGCTTCCCTTAGGCCGCCGTCAAACGTCTGATGCGCGCGCCCCGCCAAGGGACGCCCTATTATATCATCCGGCCGATGGATTCGCCGGATTTGACGCCTTCGCGTTCGATGCTGTCTCGCCATAGCCGCCGAACTCAGGCGAATGCCCCGCCAAAAGCCGCCAGCATAAACGGGGAATGTATGGTATTCCTTGTGCAATATTCTTTTGTTGGGGGTTTGCGGATGAAAGCGAGATTCTTCTACTCGGCTGCAATCTTGATTTTTTTCGGGGCGATGTACTTGGTAACGAAGGCTTTTGACCTGATGAACCGTCCCAGCAACGGGGCGGTATCAGGGGGCATTCTCATTATTCTTGCCCTTTTTGTTCTTGTCCCCTCGGCGTTGGCATGGGTTTGGCATCATCATGTGACGCCGCACGGGAAGATTACCCAAAAACAGGAGGAACGCACCGATGCGTAGATGGGCTACGTTGGCTACATTTGCAGTGCCGTTAGCGCTCCTAATATTGTTCTTCGCAGGCTGCGCGACGAGAATTGGGCCGGGGCGCGTCGGAATCAAAGTGGACCTCGCTGGAACCCAGCGCGGAGTGGAAGACTTGCCTATTCGAACCGGCTGGGTTTTCTACAATTTTCTGTCCTCAACAATCGTTGAATATCCCACTTCGATTCAAACGGCCAAATGGACCAAGGATGTGAATGAAGGTTCTGCGATCAACGAGGAAATGTCCTTCAATACAAAGGACGGCCTGACGGTCTATGGCGACCTGTCGGTTTCGTATCACTTAGAATCAACGAAGGTCCCGGCGTTCTACGTGAAATTTCGAAATGACAACATCGATCAGTTCACGCACGGCTTTCTTCGCAACGTGGCGAGAGATGCAATCAATAGGACTGGTTCTCAGTATACCGTGCAAGAAATCATGGGCGAGAAGAAATCGGAGCTGGAACTCAATTCGCGGCGCGATTTGCAGGAGCAGGTGGTCGATATTGGCGTGGTAATCGACCAATTCGGTTTCATCGGATCACCGCGCCCACCTCAGTCCGTGATCGACGCAATCAACGCCAAGGTGCAGGCGCAGCAAATTGCGGTGCAAAAACAAAATGAACTGGTGCAGTCGCAGGCGGACGCCGCCAAGTTGGTTGCCGCAGCTGAGGGTCAAGCCAAAGCACAGGTGGCCATTGCTAACGGCGAGGCGGAATCGAACCGTGTGCGTGCCGCGTCCATCAGCGAGAACATTATTAAGTGGCAGCAACTTGCAGTAACGGACCGATGGATTGAAAAGTGGAACGGGCAGGTGCCGTCCGTTCAAACAGGGGCGAATTCGCCTGGGATGCTCCTCGACATCAAGCCATAAGCGCTGGAATACGGTTAAGAAGGCTACGAAAACGAGGCTATTTGTGGGCGAAGGTGTGCTGGCGCGTGGGAACTTCCAGGGAATCGATGTCCGACAAGGGTGCGGCAGCGGTGATGTAGGTTTGCGAGATGCGATCCTGCCAGGTGAAGTGGTCTTCGTCCCAGAGGGCCCAGATGAATCCCAGCATCAGCGTTGCGCCGGAGAGAAGGTATCCGAAGTCGCGCCAGAGAAGCTGCCGCGTGTCTGGAAGGCTGCCATCGAGACGCACAGTCGTAAGGCCGCGGAGCTGCATCCCCGGAGTTGATCCCGCCAGCGTCACGAAAAGAATGAAATACACGGCGTAAAACAGAAACGCTACCGAGAGATAGACGATCGCGTCCATCTTCTCGAGCGTGATCTGGCCGCCGAGCGACCGGAATAGCCCAAGAAAACCCGCGCAGGTCAGTCCCAGAAAAAGCGCATCCAGCACGCCGGCCCAGCGGCGCTCGGCAAGGCTCGCTACCGGTACGAGAGCTGTTTGGGGCCGCGCACGATCATCAGGGGAACTTGCGAAATCGAGCTCGGGCTGAATGCAAATGTCGAAACGCTCGGTTTGACGCTGGCGCGGAGCGGGCCGAGGGCGCCGGTGCTCCCGGACTTCGTAATGAATTTCGGGACGCGGGGGCGGTTCCTGGAACGGAAGCCCCGACTGGGAATCGTCGGGGCGCAGGTGGCCGTGGCGTGCGCGGTACTGCTCGAGGCGCCGGGAAACTTCGAGGCGCCATTCGGGCTCAGGCGTATCGCTGGAATCGGTTTCGCCCGCAACTACAGCTACAGGCTCAAGAACTTCGTCATTTTCGACGGGAGAGACGACGCAGAAGGAACAACTTTCTGTGTCATCGAGCAAAAGGGCGCCACACTTCGAGCAGATGCGTATCACTGGTCCGTTTTGCGCTGCGGAGTTTCCAGTGGAACGCGAGGATCATAGCACGGTGCAACGGCACTTCGAAGTGGGCTGTTGCGTTCCGGTGTAGCCAATGAGGCAACATAGCGAGCGGCCCGCAAGTCTTAGACCGCGTGCCGTAAACCGAAAACAAATTTCGATTAGACCGCCAATTGCGGGCGCGGGAAGCGCGTGTTAGGCTCAGCTTTCTCTTTTTGGTTTTTCTAGGCGATGCCGAACGCCACCTTCTTGAAATTCGTCCGCAGACGCGCTCTGTACGCAGCGTTGCTTCCGATTTTCCTTGCGATTCCGCGCGTCATTTTGGCGCAAACTACTCCGCAAGCGCCACTGAAGTCGCTCACGGCCGGGGGCGAAGCGACACTGGAGGCGGACCAGCAGCGGCAAGTGGGGAAAAATTTCTACGCCGACGGCCATGTGGACCTCGGCTATCAGAACGCGCGACTTCGCGCCGACCACATGGAATACGATAGCGAAGCACAGGTTGTCACCGCGACGGGCCACGTGCAACTCGATTACCTGACGCAGCACGTGGAAGCCGACGACGCGCGCTACGAATTGCGCACCAGCCACGGAACTTTCCATCATGTACGCGGAACGTTTGCTATGCAGCGACGTCCCTCGGCGACGCTGCTCATCAGCCCCAACCCGCTCTATTTCGAAGCGGAGGCAGCGGAGCGGCTGGACGAGAACACCTATCTTGTTCACAAGGCGTGGTTCACAGTTTGCAAGCCGGACCGGCCGACCTGGAAATTCTATGCACCGAGCGCAACGGTCAAGCTGCAGCGCTCGGTACATATCGAGAATGGGAACTTTCGCGTGTTTTCGGTTCCAGTTTTTTATTTGCCCTACGCAACGCTTCCTGCCGAGAAACGTCGCGATTCCGGATTCATGTTTCCCGATCTTGGGCACACTTCGCAAAAAGGGGTCGTGTTTGGCGACTCGTTTTATTGGGCGCCCGTGGACTGGATGGACACGACGCTCGGCGCCGCCTATTACAGCAAGCGAGGCTGGGGCCAAAAGGGCCAGCTTCGCATGCGCCCGTGGGAAAACACGCAGCTGGAGGCAACCTACTTTGGCGTGATTGACCGCGGACTCGAGCAGCTGGATGGGCCGCCCCTCAAGCAGGGCGGGCACGAAGCAAAACTTTTATTTACATCCCTGCTGCCCGGTGGCTGGCGCGCCGTGGCGGATCTCGACCAGCTTACGTCTCTGACTTTCAGGCTCGCCTTCTCCGAGACATTCAAGGAAGCGGTGAACTCCGAGGTGCGCAACACCGCATTTCTGACGAATAACTTCGACGGGTTCAGCGTGAACCTGGCGGCGCTGAGCTACCAGAACTATTTGAGTGCAACTCCGCAGACATCGGTAACGCTCCGGACGGCTCCCGAGCTGAGATTCAGTTCGGTGGATCAAGCGTTTTGGAAACGCGTTCCGCTTTACTTTTCATTCGACGCGTTTACGGGAGCCGAGCATCGCGGCGAAAGCGTTACGCCATTTCAGACGCCGGCATTTGTCGAGCGTACCGAATTTGCGCCGACCGTTACAATGCCGGTGCACTTCGACGGATGGCTGGACGTCACGCCAAGTTTCACGTTCCGGTCCACGTACTACGGCGGGCAGTTGCGAAACAACGCGTACTCCGGCCTGGGATTATTTCGCGATACCGAAGAGTTCTCGCTGGATATTCGGTTGCCTGTGTTCGAGCGCGTCTTTGATGGCGGCGACACAAAGTGGAAGCACGTGATCGAGCCCGAGATCATGTATCGCTACGTCAACGGCGTGAACGACTTTGGACAACTCGTGCGCTTCGATGAAGACGAAACGCTGACCGACACGAACGAAGTGGAATACGGAGTTACGCAGCGACTGTTCCGCCGAAGAGGATCAGATCAATCCGAAGAGTTCATCACCTGGCGGCTGGTGCAGAAATATTTTTTCGACCCGACATTCGGTGGAGCGCTGGTTCCCGGCCAGCCCAACATCTTCCAGACGCTTTCGGCGCTCACGCCGTTCGCCTTTGCGGATGTGCCGAGGCGTTTTTCTCCCATCGTAAGCGACCTGCAGGTGGAGCCAGGCAAACGGTTCGACACGGAGTTCATTGTCAACTACGATCCGCAACGCAACCGGCTGACCGCCATTGGGACGCTGCTGAAACTCAAACCCTACAAGGAGTCGTTTCTTACGCTGTCCCATTTCTCGACGCTCAATCTTCCGCTGAATCCTTCGCCTCCTCCGCTGAATTTCGAGCAGCGGTCCAATCAGGTCCGCACGCTGATCGGGTATGGCGACCAGAATCGCCACGGTTGGAACGTCACGGCGGGCGCCAGCTATGACTTTGCCCAGGGAGCGTTCCAAAACCAGATCGTGGAAGTTGCGTACAATGGGTCGTGCTGTGGCATTGCCTTCGAGTACCGGCGCTTTTCGTTCGGTACGATCCGCAATGAAAATCAGTACAGCATTGTAATCCGCATTGCGAATTTGGGTTCTGCCGGAAACCTGCGCCGGCAAGACAAAATCTTCTAATCCAATCACGTGACTTCGCATTCCGAATCCGAGCTGGCGTTTCTCTCGATCAAGCAGGCAGCGCGGCTGCTGCGGCGAAAAGAGATTTCGCCCGTGGACCTCGTGAATGCGGCGCTCGGGCGAATCGAGCGATGGAATCCGGCGCTTCATGCGTTTCTCACCGTGCTGGGCGACCCCGCGCGCCGGCAGGCAAAGCTCGCCGAGCGGGAAATCAATCGTTGCGGTCCGCGCGGTCCCCTTCATGGCATTCCAATTTCGCTGAAGGATAACTTTTGGACGCGCGGAATTCGTACGACTGCCGGATCAAAAATTCTTGCGGACTTTGTTCCAGGCAAAGACAGCGACGTGGCAAGCAGGCTCGCGCGGGCCGGCACGATTCTTCTCGGCAAGACGAACATGCACGAATTTGCCTACGGAATTACGGGCGAAAATCAACATTACGGAAGTTCGCGCAACCCCTGGGCGCCCGAGCGGATTTCGGGAGGCTCAAGCGGCGGATCGGCGGTGGCTGTTGCCACGGGGATGGGTTTTGCTTCAATGGGAACGGATACGGGCGGGTCGATCCGCATTCCGTCGTCGCTGTGCGGAATCGTAGGGCTGAAGCCGACGTTTGGGCTTGTGAGCGTTTTTGGCGTTGTGCCGCTGGCGCTGAGCTTCGATCACGCGGGGCCAATGGCGCGAAGCGTGACGGATGCATGCATGATCTTTGAAGCGACTGCAGGAAAATATCCAAAGGGCGAGATGCGCCCCGACTATCGAAAGCTTCGCAAGAATCGCCCGCGGCGATTCCGTGTGGGCTGGCCGAAGGAATATTTCTTCGAACGAGTGGACGCCGAGGTGCGGCGTTTGATCGAAGCAGCGGCCAAAAAATTCGAATCTTTGGGATCTCGCGTCGAGGAAGTGTCGCTGCCGCGCCTTGCAGGCTCGATTGATGAGGCGACGAACCTCGTGGTGGCTGAAGCGAGCCAATATCACGAATCGCAAGGATACTATCCGGCGCGCGCCGCAGAGTACGATGACGATGTCCGAGAGCGGCTTACATCGGGGCACGGTCTCCTGGCGGTCGATTACTTACGCGCTTTTGCGAAGCGAAAGGTAATCGAGGAAGATTTCGCGGCCGCTCTCAAGCAGGTGGATGTAATTATCGCTGCCACTTCACCGATTCCCGCGCCGCCGATTGGCGCAAGCGAAGTGCAGGTCGCAGGCCGGCCGGAACCGGTGCGGCCGACGCTGTTGAGGTTGAGCCGGCCCGGAAATCTCACGGGGCTTCCTGCGATATCGATTCCATGTGGATTTACGCGCGAGGGCTTGCCGGTGGGGATGCAGCTGATCGGGCCGCGATGGGGCGAAGCGCAGCTGCTCGCCGTTGCGCTGGCCTACGAAGAAGCGACCGAGTGGCACAAGCAGCATCCCGCCTTGAATTGACGGCGCCGTTTGCAACTCTGCTTCCGTTACTGCGGTAAAGTTCCCGTTCGCCGCATCAGGCAAGTTCCCACCGCGAATCCAAGCGCGCCGACGGCGAGGCCGGCGAGAACGTCCGCGACATAATGATAGCGTCCGTAAACCGTCGCCACGCACATGCTCACGAAAAACGGCAAGCACACCCAGAAAAGCCATCGTCTGTAACGCCATGACGTGAGGATTGCGACCATCGAGCCGGCGACGTGTGCGGAAGGAAATGCCGCTCCGTGAACGCGCCCGAAGCGTTCGATGAATTCGATCAATGCCGTGCAATAGCCGCCCGTGAGTTTTTGGGGTTCGAGCGCGGCGAGAGAATAATAGGGGCTTTCGACAGGGACCAGGACTGCGATGACGTACACCGAATAGTGCGCGATGGCGGTCGAGACCATCACCGTCCAGAAAGCCGGCCGCTCTCGCTTTACGTAGAGAATCGCCGGCAGGATGACGAGGTATAGGAAATACGTCATGTACGCGAATTGCATGTAGTCGTTCAGAGCAGGAGACGCAAAGCGCGTGAGCCACAGCGACGGATGCACGCCAGCGAGGCCGTAGTCGAATGCGACGAGCCCACGGTCGAACCAGCCCGGTACAATCGCGTGCACCAGCCCCTGCAACTCCTCGAAAAAGAAGATGTAGAGCGGCAGGGGATACCAGTGGCGCGCGAAGCGCACGATCGGGTTGTTCGAGTGCGCGGAAAATCTTGTGAGACACACAATCGCTACCGCGATCAGAAGATGCAGCGCGAAATAGCGCGCGGCGTGGGGCACGTTGCGATGAAAGAGGATCAAGATGGCGCCGAGCCAAGTGATGTAGGCGAGAGTCACGCGTTCGAACGCGCCGCACGCTCGCAGGGCCAGATCAAATGCGCACGATCTGCGTCGTGAGTCCGGGAGATGAATGGCTACGGCGTCCCATGAAATCGCTTGCTCGCCGGTTGGGTCAACTGGCGCTGCGGAGCGGGAAAATCTCATCGTGCTTCCTTGGGTGCCAGCTGTTGTCTGCGCGTAGCGGGAATTGCTGCGACGAGGCCCGTCCAATCGCAGCTTTGCCAGCCTTCGCTGCGTGCCATGCGACGCATCCTCGGGGATGGATTGACGGCCACGCGATGTCCGACGGAATTGAGCATCGGCAGGTCGGTAATAGAGTTGCCGTAGGCGTAGCTGTCCCAGAGCGACAGACCGAATCGCGACGCCCTGCTGCGGACCGCGCGAGCCTTTGCTGCGCCGCTCATGTGTTCGCCGGCGAGACGGCCGGTCCAGCGGCCATCGGACGATTCGAGCGAGGTCGCGCAGATTTCTACAGGCCCTGGCAGAAACCGTGCGGCGACTCGCGCAAGAGGCTCAAGCGTTCCGCTGACTAAAACGACGCGATGACCCTGCGTGAGGTGCCAGTGCATGCGCTCGATTCCTACCGCGAAAAGTTTCGGCGCGGCATCCACCAGAGAACTCTCCCAATTGCCGACGAGAGACTCGCAGAGGCCGGCGAGATGCTGCTTGTTACCCATGGTTGCAGCGCGTGGATCGCGGAGTAACGTTTTCGCGCATCCCGCAAGCCAGCGTGCGACATCCCCGCTGCCGATCTGATCGTGCGCGAGTAAGTAGCCCGTAAATCTCCACTCCAGAGACGGCGAGCGCACGAGCGTGCCGTCAATATCGAAGAAAGCGCCGATCTTTTCGGGTGCGGTCATACGACTATTCACCTGGAGATGCCGGCGGCAACGACCGCGGGCGCTTTTCCAGCAGCGGCGAAGTATCGCCGGCCATCCCAGATCACGGGAATTGCGCGCACCAAACAAAGAATCACAGCCGCGCCAGTGAGACTTTGCCCCGCCAGGAAAAGTGAACGCACGGCGAGTTCGCTGAATAGGACATTCAACTGAGGAGCGGGCAAATGGCGGAGAGAAACAACAAAGCCGAGAACGCAGAAGCAGACGCACTTCAGGACGGCGTAGGCGGCGCGGCTGGCGCGCGATGCGACGAGACTTCGTCCCCACCATGTTTCCAGCATCGAATTGCGGCCGAAGCCGCTGCGGCCGACGCGCGCGGCGAGGCCGCGAAGAAAATCCGTTAGCGTGCCTCGCACGAAGAACACCACCGGAACCCACAGCGAGATCAGGCCGCTGACGGCAAAAAATGTGAAGAAGAGATTTTCGACGACGCGATCGCCGAGAATGTCGAGCTGGGCGCCGAGCGGCGTGGAAAGTCCGCGAGTGCGCGCCAGATACCCATCGACTCCGTCGAGCGCGATTGCAGCGACGGTGAGAAGGACAGCCGCGATATCGGCTGCAAGCACGTCCGCCCCCAGCGTGAAAAGCGCCACGGCTGCGAAGGCGGCGGCGACGCGAGCTGCAGTCACCTGATTGGGCGTCATCGGTTCCCTCCCCGCGAGAAGTTTTACGGGCCCGCCACCGCAAGCGACAAATCGGCTTGCCGTTTGCGGTTCCAGCGGTGGCCCCGCAGTATGCGGAGAGGCATTCGGGATGCCATTTCCAGCTTGGGCCAGTGAGCTGATTTTTCAGCGACTTGGCTAGTGCGGCTCGCAGAGAGCGCTCAAAGCGACGACTGGTTTCGATTCCAGGTGGCGGGATTTTCTTGCGCCGGTTTGGCCCGGTGGAACCCAAAAACCGATAGCATGCGTCTAACAGTTGTGTAAAAATGCGCGATTGCGCTTGGGTCGGCGCCCCAGCATGCACTCTATCGAGCGCCCAATGAGGAAGGGAATCTGATGGATATTTCGATCTTTGGCGTATTTATCGCGGGATTGGTTTCGTTTCTTTCGCCGTGCGTATTACCGCTCGTTCCTGGCTACGTTTCGATGCTGTCGGGCGTGGGCGTTGAGCAGCTCAAGGAGGGCGAAGGCTCCAGTGGCAAGCTACTGAGTTCTGCGTTCGCATTCGTGCTCGGCTTCTCGGCGGTCTTCATCACATTTGGTGCATCGGCGAGTGCGGTGGGTTCCTTTTTGCTGAAAAACAAAGCGCTCCTCGCTCCGGTGGCAGGCAGTTTGATCGTGCTATTCGGGCTGCATCTGGTCGGTTGGCTGGTGAAGATTGCGGTGAAGGTCGGACTGATTGTGGGATTTGTGCTGGTTCTCATCGGACTGGCGCTGACGCTGCGTCCCATGGAGAATTTCCCGCTGAAGCCGATTCACTTTTTCGCGGCCTCGCTGATTTTTCTGCTCGGACCCTCGATGACGCGTTGGCTGAATCGCGATGTCCACCTGCGCGATGTGGGCGGCAAGAGTCCCGGTATGGTCAGCGGATTCCTGTTGGGTTTTGCTTTCGCGTTCGGCTGGACTCCGTGCATCGGACCAATCCTGGGCGGCGTGCTGCTCGTAGCTTCGACGAAAGACACCGTCGGAGAAGGCGTGTTGTTGCTGGCCTGCTATTCGGCGGGGCTGGCGATTCCGTTTCTGCTGACGGCGGTGGCGATCGGCCGCTTCCTGAAGTTCTACCAAAAGTTCCGCAAGCATTTGCACACTGTCGAGGTTTTCAGCGGCGTGCTGCTGCTGGTTATAGGCGGATTGATTTTCGTGAACAAGCTGACCTGGCTTTCGGGTCACTTGACATTTTTGAACCGGTTTGCACAGTAACGGGGGCCATTTATATGTACAAAGACAAGGTAGCGAAGGCGCTATTTTTCGCTGTGCTTACATTGATGGTGGCGACAGTTTTCTCAGGGTGCACGATCAAGACTCCATCCGCAGGATCTGGAAACGCCGCTGCTTTGTCGGCTGAACCGAATGTCACTTTCGACGACCTGCAAGGGAATCGTGTGACGCTCGCGAGCATGAAGGGGAAAGTGGTGCTCGTGAACTTCTGGGCTACGTGGTGCGAGCCGTGCCGCGGTGAGATCCCCATCCTGATCGGCATGCAAACGCAATATGGCCCCAAGGGCTTCACGACTCTGGGCGTGGCCATGGACGAGGAAGGCAAAAAGGTCGTCGATCCGTACGTTCATACCACGCAGTTCAATGTGGGCGGCCAGCCGATGACAATGAATTATCCGATCGTGCTAGGCAGCGACGACATCGCCACGCAGTTCGGCGGCTTGCTGGGCATGCCCACGAGCTACCTGATTTCGCGCGACGGCAAGATTGCGAAGAAATATGTTGGAGCGCTGAACGAAGCTCAGATCAAGAAGGATGTCGAAACCCAGCTATGAAACTCCGGAAGCAGTTCCATTGCTTTTTTGCGGTATGCGCACTCCTGATTTCAAGCGGCGCGATTGCGACGGCCCAGGACGCCGCACCGATGAAACCCGCCGATGTCGTGAAGACGCACACGTTCGTTTCGCTCGATCGCGTCCCGCGCGGCAAGGAATTTCAGGCGGCAGTCGTGGTGGATATCGCCGAAAACTACCACATGAATTCCCACAAGCCGGCGGAATCCTACTTGATCCCGACGACGCTCACGCCTCAGCTACCGGCAGGGATTCGGCTTGTTGATACGATGTATCCCAAAGGTCACCTCAAGAAATTTCCCTTCTCTCCCGACAAAGCGCTCGATGTTTACAGCGGAAGCGTGACGCTGCGACTGAAACTTGCCGCGGAAGATAGCACCCCGATTGGCAAAACCATGATTCCCATTGTTTTGCGCTATCAGGCATGCAACAACTCGGCGTGCCTGCCGCCGGTAAAAGTTCCCGTAACCGTGGAATTGCAAATCGCCGCGACAGGGGCAATCTCGCATCTGGTGCATCCCGAAGTTTTCTCCGCGGCTGCCACCCAGAAGTAGTAAGCTGATTCACCCGCAGAATTCAAACGGACGCAATCAGGCCGTCCAGCGCAGGCCGTTAATTTCACCGAGTTAAGATGACCGGCACGGCGCGGCGAAGGCGCGCGACCACTCGCTCCTTGCCGAGAACAGCCATGGTTTCAAATAGCGGCGGGGCCACGGCGCGGCCCAGGATCGCAACGCGCGTGGCGTTGATGAGGAAACCGGCCTTCACGCCTTCCGCTGTGGCGAGGCCACGCGACGCAGCATCGCAGGCATCGTGATTCCACTTCGGCAGCGCATCAAGCGCGTCGGCGAGCTTCGCGAGCATCGACGGCAGGCGTTCATCCTTCCAGAATTTTTCCCGCGCTTCGGCGTCGTAGTCGAAATCATCCGTGAAAAATCCGCGAGCCGCCGCAGTGAAATCGTCGAGTAAACGAGTACGCGGTCGAATCAGATCAACCGCATGCGCGAACCACGCAGCCTCCGCGCCGGACCAACGTTCCTGCCATATCCCGGCGTGCTTGAGCTCGCCTTCCACATAGGGCAGCAATTCTTCCACGGGCAGTTTCTGCAGATACTGCGTGTTGAACCATTCCAGCTTGGCGCGATCGAAGATTGCATTCGTACGGCTCACCCCCGATAGCTCGAATCGTTCGATGAGTTCGGCCGTGCGCATAAACTGCGAATCATCTCCGGGTGACCAGCCCAGCAGCGCCAGAAAATTGCGGAACGCTTCGGGCAAGAACCCTTCTTCCGCATACGAGCCGACGCTCGTGGCGCCGTGGCGCTTTGAAAGCCGCGTTCGGTCCGGCCCCAAAATCAACGGCACGTGCGCGAAAATCGGCGCGGCGGCGCCGAGCGCTTCGTAGATCAGCACCTGCTTCGGCGCATTCGAGAGATGATCGGCGCCGCGAATGATGTGCGTAATGCGCATGTCGATGTCGTCCACAACCACGCTGAGCTGGTAAGTTGGGACGCCATTGGAGCGCAGCAGAACGAAATCCTCGATCTCGGCGTTCTGTACTTCTCGCGGACCGAAAACAGCATCTTCGAATTTCGTCACTCCATTGCGCGGCACACGAAAGCGGATCGCGCGCGAAATTCCGTCGCGCTCGCGGGCAGCTCGGTCTGCGTCGGTGAGATCGCGGCAGGGACAAGCAACGCTCTTGTGGGCCTTTGGGGCGTCGTCGCCTTCACCTGCGTGATCTTCGACCTCATCGACCGGAGCGGCGTCACCGCCGGCATATGCCGTGGCTTTGCAGTAGCAAGCGAACGCCGCCCCGTTTGCNNCGCAGCGGTACAAGTTCGTTCGCTGGGACTGAAAGAACGGACCTTCGTCCCACTGAACTCCCAGCCATTTGAGCCCTTCGAGAATCCCTTCGACGAGCTCGGGACGATTGCGTTCGACGTCGGTGTCTTCGATCCGTAATAGAAGCGTGCCACCCTCGTGCCGCGCGAATAGCCAATTAAAAAGGGCGGTGCGCGCACCGCCAACGTGGAGGTAGCCCGTAGGGGAGGGCGCGAAGCGAACCCGCGGCTTTTGTGAGGTACTCATTCTGATCTTTTTCGCTCCTGATCCCGAAACAATTCATCTTAGCGGAACGGCGGAGCAAAATCGAGCCGCGCGGGCGCAAGTCCATGAAGCGCCGATAGTTGGTACCCGGGTACTGTTGACTTGAATCGAAGCGACCGACATAGTGGCAACCGGGTCCCAGCCCAGACTTTCACAGCGAAATCGTAAGGCGTTGATCCCCACGAAACTTGGCTGGACACACGGCAGGGACTCCTGCATTTTTTCTGCTATTCTCGACCGAGCGTTCGGGGGAATGGACACGGAGTGTTGAATTGGCAAGCTACATCACCATAACTGGCGTTGTACTGCTGGTAAGCACGATTCTGCTTGCGTCGTTCTTCTTTTTTCTTTATCGGCTGAAGCGCCAGGAATACCTCCTCGCATGGTCGGGCGCCTGGCTCCTGCTATCGATGCACTTCGCCTCGGGCGCTATGGGCGCCTGGATCGGCGTCGCGCCGTGGGACCGCTGGTTCGGAGAACTCAGTGAATTTGTTTTAGCACTGTCGGCCTTGGCCTTTTACTGCGCCGCGCGATTGTATGCGGGGCTTAGAATTCCAGTGCGCGCGCTCATCGCCGCGACCGTAGTTTTCGCGGCTTGGCCGATTGTCCACGCTCATCAAGTGGGGATTGTCCCGCCGGTAGTTGTGGCCGTAGGGTTTATTTTCTTGCTGGTCGGATACACATTTTGGCAGGAAGGCCGCAAGCAAGAAGCTCGTGCGGATGTGCTTCTCGCTCTCACATTTGCAGGCTGGGGAATCCTGTGCATGTCCACGGTAATACGGCCTTTCCTCCCGGTCATGCAACGCGCTGGTCTTTTGCCGTTGATGGTATTGCCCCAGTTATTCACATGCGTCCTGATGGTGATGTCCGTGTACGAAGAAGAGCGCCGGCGTGTGGAGCGAAACATGCTCGCGCTCTCGAGCCTAAACCTCGCGACCTCCAGCTTCGCCGGGGGCGAGATTGAGAACATGCTGGCGCAGGCCCTCGATCGAGTTCTGAACGTGGTCCGCATTCCGGCTGGGGCACTCTTCCTGCAGCATGGCGATAGCGGTGAGCCGACGACGGTGATTGTGACCGGGCTCGGCGATCCGTTCTCAGCGGTGATTCAGGAATCCAAGCTGGACGAATACTTCATTAACCTTGTGGCGCGGCTTGGCGGACTCGTTGTGTTTCGCGATCTCACGCGCGATGCGAGCTGGGAAGCTCTTGAGAAAGAAGAATCGTTCCGCCGCGCGCGTAAGCTCCTGCTCGCGCAAGGAATGCGCACGGTTGCGGGCATCAGCCTGCAGGCGAAAGAGCGGGTTTTCGGCGTGTTGCTGCTCGGAACGCCGGACAGCCGCAGTTTCACGCCTGCGGAGCGCCGCCTGCTGCTCGCGCTCGGCCAGCAGATCGGCGTGGCCGTCGAGAACAGCTACTTGATCCAGCAGACTTCGCGCCGCAGCGAGGAACTGCACATTCTGAACGAAATGGGCCGGGCGCTCAGCTCCACCCTCGAGGTGGACGTCCTGCTGGAACGCATTTATTCAGAGATGCGCCGCGTTCTGGATGTAACCAGCTTCTTCATCGCTTTCCACCAGCAGACGACTGACGAGGTTCAGTTCGAGATGGAAGTTATCGACGGAGAGCGTTGCCCAAAACGCTCGCGGCCGGCTGGGAACCACATGGTGGAGTATGTCGTACGCTCGGGACAGCCACTGTTGATTCGCGAGCATTTCCGCGAGGAAACGAAGCGGCTGGGGTTCGAGGCGCTGCGGCCGATGGGCTCCGTGTGTGCAGTGCCGCTGATTCGATATGATCGGCCCGTCGGTGTGATGGTGGTGTACAGCGCGAAGGAAAGAGCGTTCGACGAGGGGCACGTGGAATTCCTGCGCGTGCTCGCGAGTGAAGCCGGCATCGCCATGGAGAATGCCAGGCTGTTCGCGGAAGAGCAGAAGAAGTCTCGCCAACTTACGCTGATCAACAATGTGTCGAGCCATGCGATCACGACACTCGATCCGAGCGAGATGCTCGCGAAGATTACCGCCGAGATGGAGAAACATCTCGCTTACGACCACATCGGGATCGCCATCCTCGATTATTCCGCAAAAGAGCTGGTGGTGCAGGCAGAGGCAGGGTCACGCCGCGAGGCAGTCGGCCGCCGGATTCTGCTGGGCGAAGGCCTTGTGGGGCAGGTCGCACGCAGCGGACAGTTGGCGATGGTGCGCGAGGTCAGCGCGGCTGCACCGGGGTTGGTTTTGGCGGGATCGGCAGCCTCCGTCGCTCTGCCGGTCACCTACGGCGAGCAGTTCCTCGGAGTGCTCTACGTTGAATCTGCCGAGCCCTGCAATTTCCCCGAACAGGATATTCTACTGCTCCGCACGCTTGCGGATCTTTTTGCCGGCACCCTGCACAACGCCCTCACGTTCCAAAAGGCGCAGGAGCAGGCGATCACCGACGGGCTAACGGGCGTCAAGACTCACCGCTTCCTGATGGAAGCGCTGTCGGCAGAATGGAAGCGCTCAACGCGCGCGAACCGGCCACTGTCGCTTGTGCTGATGGACCTTGATCGATTTAAGTTCGTGAATGATTTTTACGGACACTTGGAAGGTGACGTAGTCCTGCAGCGCGTGGGCCACATACTTGAACAGAATTGCCGCCGCTCGGATGTGGTCGCGCGCTATGGTGGCGATGAATTCGTAATCCTCATGCCAGAGACGACAATCGAGCAGGCCCGGCAGCTCGCGAATAAACTTCGCGGCTGGATCGCCTCCGATCCCCTGCTGCGAGACAAGAACATCACTGCCAGCTTCGGTATCGCCGCCTTTCCGGTTCATGGCTCGACGCCGCAGGAACTCATACAGGTGGCCGATTCCTCGATGTACCTTTCGAAGCACCAAGGCGGGAATTCGGTTTCGAGCGCCGAGCAGGGCGATCCCAATGATCGGAAGAGATGGAAGAAGGATGTGCTCGAAGCGTATCTTGGCGTCACGCTCAAGCGTTTGTTTTCAACGGGTCCCGAGGCCTTTGAGGAAATTTATCGTCGCCTCGAACAATTCACGCGCTCGCTGAGGGAACAGGGTGGTGGAGGGCCTGGCGATCCGCTACCGGCGGCCGTGGTCGAGACTGTTACGTCACTCGCGCTTGCGATTGACGCCAAGGATCACTACACGCAGGGACACTCGCAGAAGGTTTCCGCATACTCCGTGATGATCGCGCAGGCATTGGGTGCAACCTCAGCGGAGGTCGAGGAAATTCGCCTGGCAGGCCTGCTGCACGACATTGGCAAAGTCGGGATCCCCGAGATAATTTTGAATAAGTCCGGCCCGCTCGATGCTACCGAGTGGGAGACGATGAAGACGCACACCGATCTGGGCGCCAAGATTCTCGAACCGCTCAAGCCCATGGGCCGCATCCGGGACATGGTTCGGCATCACCATGAGTTCTACGACGGCACCGGTTATCCCGCGCGCCTCGAAGGCGAGCAAATCCCGCACGGTGCGCGCGTGATTGCCATCGCGGACGCCTACGACACAATTACCTCCGAGCGTGTTTACAAAAAGGCGCGGACGCCGGAAGACGCCTTCGCGGAGTTGGAACGCTGTGCCGCCAACCAGTTCGATCCGGAAATTGTCCGCGTCTTCGTTGAAACCATGCGTCGCGCCCCCCGTCCAACGGTGGAAGCTGGTGTCAGTGCTTCGAGTCGCTCGGGCAGCCCGGTCGCTTAGATTCGACCGCTTTTCCTCTGCGGTTGGCCGCTTACGAGCTGCCAATCACAATCCCCACGGCAAAGACGAGCACACCGCCTACAATCACTTGAAAAGCAGAAGAAAGAAGCGGCGTATCCATGTAACGATGGCGGACGTAACTAATGATGGCGAGCTCACAGGCCACCACGGCCATTGCCACGGTGAAGGCGATGTGGAAATCCGGAATCAAGAAAGGAAGCGTGTGTCCGATTCCGCCGACCGCCGTCATGAGACCGGTTACAGATCCTCGGAACACAGGCTGTCCTCGACCTGTTAGCGAGCCATCATCCGAAAGGGCCTCTGCAAAAGCCATGGAGATGCCTGCTCCAAGCGAGGCAGCCAATCCGACCAAAAAGGCGTCCCAAGTATTGCGCGTAGCGAAGGCAGCCGCAAAAATCGGAGCGAGCGTCGACACGGACCCATCCATCAATCCGCCAATCCAGGCTGGATCACTTGCAGCATGAACACGCCCTTGCTGGACTTCTCCTCTTTCAGGCGGGCTCCTAGTGTGAGTTCCTTTTTTTCGAGCGTCGCGGCAAAATCGGAATGCTGGCGTTCGATCTCCGCGAGATCGCCGAGCAGCTTGCGAGTCGAGGCATCGGACACCTGCTTCATTGCGTGCTCATAGAAGCGCCGCGTTTCAAGCTCCATGATCTCCACTTGCTTGCGCACCGCGTTGATTCCAAGCGGCCGGACGAGCCATAGAGGGCGGCGTTCGAGCAGGCCCTTGACGTCCTGGCGGCGGATGAGGGGAATATGTTCGCCGAATCGCTGGCGGTGGATATCGATCAGGCGCCGCCGGTGGCGCGACTCCTCGGCTTGCATCTCTTCAAAGACTTTCGCCGTAGCCGGATAGCTCTCGCGCAGACCTTCAGCGAAGTCGGCATACACGCGGCTATCTTCTTCTTCCAGTTGAATGGCAAGAGCGAGGATCTCCCGCTCGCTGAGGTCCTTGAAGCGTTTCTTGGCCATGATCGATGCTCCAGGGCAGACACAGTGTCGAGGCGGAATTATAACTTCGGTCTGGGCGGAAAGGTCAGAGGCAACTCTGAAGCTGGTCATCCGCAAGGCGACGCATTATAGTGTGGGCCGAGAAGTGGAGCTCGTCGGGCCTCTAAATGTTACGGGAGAAGATGCGATGAGACTGTTTGATTGGGCGAATAAATTGTCGCGGCGCGGCTTCCTGTCCGGCACAGCGGCAACGATTGCCGCTGTTGCGGTCAGCGGAACAACGATCCTTACAGATTCGAAAGCCGCGTCGGCGACCGAGCCCACCGGCTTGAACGCCGAACAATCGCGAGCCCTGCGCCAGTTTGCGCGCGATCTTTTCCCTCATAACCAGCTCGAAAACTCCTTCTATGAAAAGGCGATTGCGCCGCTGAAGGATGAAGCCGCAAAGGATCAATCCACGCAGCGGCTGTTGGCCGACGGCATAAGCCAGTTGGACCGCCTCGCGAGGGCTACAGGTGGCGAGACATTCGCGGATACCTCCGATGAAGAAACACGCGTAGCTGTTATTAAGCAAATTGAGAGCGGCGCTTTCTTCGCGAAGGTGTATGGCACAACGATCAATTCGCTCTACAACCAGCCGGAAGTGTGGCCGAAGTTTGGCTACGAAGGTCCATCGTCCGCATTGGGCGGCTACACCCATCGCGGCTTCAACGAGATCGATTGGCTGTGAGGACGTATGCCTGGAAAATTTGACCTGAACGATTCGTCGGTGGTCGTGATCATAGGCTCGGGCGCGGGCGGCGGCACGCTGGCAAATGAGCTGGCGCAAAAGGGAATCTCGATCGTCGTTCTCGAAGCGGGCAAACGTATCGAGCTAACCGATTTCAAAAACGACGAAAACGGAATGTTCGGCCTGTTCACCTGGCTAGATCCGCGCACGACCACAGGTTCGTCCTATGTCGCGAAAACTTCTCCCGATCTGCCCGTTTGGACCTGCAAGCTCGTCGGCGGCACAACTGTCCATTGGGGCGCTTGCGCATTGCGTTTCCAGGAACACGAATTCAAGACGCAAACTCACTACGGCGCGATTTCTAACGCCAATCTGCTCGATTGGCCCATCGATCTTCAGGATGTTGCGCCCTATTACGACCGCGCCGAACTGAAAATGGGCGTCACAGGAACTAACGGAATTCCGCGCCTGCCGGCCAGCAATCACGGCAAGGTGCTGTTCGCCGGAGCCAAAAAGCTCGGCTACAAGAAATTTCAAACCACCAATATGGCGATCAATTCGGTGCCTCGTGATGGGAGAGCCGCCTGCCAACAGACCGGCTTCTGCGTACAAGGCTGCACGTTCGGCGCGAAGTGGTCCACGCTTTACACCGAAATTCCGAGAGCGGAGTCCACGGGAAAAGCCGAGGTCCGGCCGGAGTGTCAGGTTCTGCGCATCGAGCACGACGCGTCAGGCAAAGTGACGGGCGTTGTATATGCCGACCGCAACGGAAGTTTGCAGCGGCAGAAAGCACGCATCGTTGCCGTGGCCGCAAATTCGATTGAGAGCCCGCGCCTATTGCTTAATTCTTCGTCCAGCAAATTTCCGCAGGGCCTGGCAAATTCCTCAGGCCAAGTTGGCAAGAACTACATGCGGCACATGACGTCAACGGTGTTCGCAATTTTCGACAAGCCCGTTCACATGTATCGCGGTACCGCGCAGTCTGGAATTGTAATGGATGAAGCGCCGAATGACCCCAAGCGCGGTTTCGTCGGCGGGTATCAGATGGAGCTGCTACCGCAGGGATTGCCCAGCTTCGCGGAAAATATCGTGCCCGGAGCGTGGGGCCGCGAACGCGCTTCGATCATCGACAGCTATGCGAATATCGCCGGCGTTTGGCTCATCGGCGAGGATATGCCGCGCGAGACCAATCGAATCACGCTTCATCCGGATCGAAAGGACAAGTTCGGCATGCCGATTCCGAACGTCCACGTGGACGATCACCCCAACGACCTCGCCATGCAGAAGCATGCACTCGGGCAGGCCGACGCGCTCTATACATCCATCGGCGCAAAGAAAACCGTGCACCGGCTTCCGTTTCCAGCGACGCATAACATGGGCACCAATCGAATGTCCGAGAAGCCGCAGGATGGCGTCGTGAATCGTTTCGGGCAGGCGCATGATATCCCGAATCTTTTCGTTTCCGATGGAAGCCAATTCACATCGAGCAGCGGCGAAAATCCTACGCTCACAATCGTCGCACTCGCGATCCGCCAAGCCCAGTACATCGCGGGCCAAATGTCCAAAAACGAAATTTGATCAGATTCGAATCGGGAATCCGATAACGTCGCCGGGCTTTTCGGGCTTATAAGCCTCCCTGCTGTGAGTTCTTGAGGTAGGGCGCGATGCGGCTCGCGAGAGATTCGTTCGGATCCTCACCGACGAATCGCTGAAGCACGGCTCCATTGCCATCGGTCAGGACAAAAGTCGGAAAGGCGTTCACTCCGTATTGGCGCGACATTTCGCCACCGGAGTCGAACCGTTGCTCCCAATTCATCTGGTGCTGCGCGAGAAAACTGTGCCAGACGCTCTCATTCTTGTCCTCGCTGATGCCGATCACCTCGAGCTGATCTCGTCCGTAAGTCGCTTGCAGCTGCTTCAGATCGGGCACGGACTGACGGCACGGACCACACCACGATGCCCAAAAATCCAGAAGCACAACCTTCCCCGAGCGCGAGCCCGAACTTCTGTCCGCCGGGGCCGCGCACGAATCGCCGGGAGCGCTGCCTACGATGCTGATTCCTGCCCCCCGACCTCGGAAGATTGTCTTCGTCGATGACCTTGCCTGCTTTGGGCTCACTCTGTTTCTTGGCTCGAGCGAGACGGGCCAGGTCTCCGAGCGACATCGGCTGACCCGGCTGAGCGGAATCCGCGGCCCGCGCGGTTTGCGCCTGCGAAGAGGTTTGTGCGGCGCTACTCGAGGCGTCTTGCGCTGCGGCGTTACCCGACAACGCCAGAGCCAGCGTTCCCGCCCTCAGAGAAAACAAAATTCCTCGCATCAAGGTGGACATCACGGCAGCACCTCTAAACCGTCTCGATCCTTCATTTAGGTTGGCGGCGACCACTGGACCCGACAATAGTACAACTGGAGTGTATGCCCCAAAACGCACCGATCTTGTCGCCGAACTGCGGCTGGCTGGAATTGCCAGCATCGAAGCGGCGAATCGCTTTTTGGAACTGCGTTTTCTTCCGGAGTGGGAACAGCGTTTCACGGTGGCCTCTCGCCACCCACGCAATGCTCATCGTCGGCTGAGGCAGAACATCGCTGGGAACGAGGACGCCACAAGGCGGTTTTGGTCATCCACTTCCGCAGCGTCTCGCGGCTCACCCGCAAACCATCCTGGGCCAAATGTTCGCTGGCCAGAGTGGGTCCAAAATCGGCATAGCGCTGGCGAACCCGCGCTAGAATCTTCTGCTCCAAAGCCGCCGCCAACTTGCGGTTCGATGGCCGCCCGCGCAGTCGGTGAACGATCGCTCCATC
>PKUY01000257.1 GCA_003131705.1 Acidobacteriota bacterium
AAGCCGTCCATTTCCACCAGCAGCGCGTTCAGAGTTTGCTCGCGCTCGTCGTGTCCTCCGCCCAATCCCGCACCGCGATGGCGGCCGACAGCATCAATTTCATCGATGAAAATGATGCAAGGCGCGTTCTTCTTGCCCTGCTCGAAGAGGTCGCGGACGCGGCTTGCGCCGACGCCAACGAACATCTCCACGAAATCCGAACCCGAGATCGAGAAGAACGGAACGTTAGCCTCGCCGGCAATCGCGCGAGCGAGTAAAGTCTTGCCCGTGCCTGGAGGTCCGACGAGCAAAACGCCCTTGGGAATGCGTCCGCCGAGCTTTTGGAATTTCTGCGGATCTTTCAAGAAGTCGATAATTTCGTACAGCTCTTCCTTGGCTTCATCGATCCCGGCCACGTCTTTGAACGTGGCCTTCTTCTGCTGCGCGGTGAGAAGCCGGGCGCGAGATTTGCCGAAGCTGAGCGCTTTGTTGCCGCCCGCTTGCATCTGCCTCATCATGAAAATCCAGATGGCTATGATCACGAGGAAGGGAAGGAGCGTGATGACGACGCTCAGCCAGTTGGCTTCTTTTACTTCCTTGTAATTGAAGAGAACGCCCTTGTCCTGCAACGCTTTGGTAACGTCGGGAATGGCCGTGTTCGCGATTGTCACGCCGCGGAATTTGCCGCCGTCGCGGTATTCGCCCTGAAGTTCGGCGCTATTGGGAGAGAGATACACGGTTACATCTTTGACGGTTCCGCTCTCCACCTTCGCGAGGAAGTTGCTGTAATTCGGTTCGTCCTCGTGCGCCGTAGGCCCGCCCTTGGAAGCCATCTGCCAAAGCACGGCGGCCAGCGCAATCATCATCACCCAAAATAGAACAGTGCGTACGGTTGAGTTCACTGTGTTACCTCACCCTTTGGATACTTTTCTGCGAACGCTCGCATGCCGCCCCCGGCCGCGCGGTCCAGAAGTCTTGCTCGCTACGTATGGGAGGTTGCGGTAAAGCCCGTTCTTGCCGCTCAACCCGTAGCCTACCCATTCCTTAGATGCTGCGGCGAAGCCGGTGTATTCAGCTTTTAAATTCACCTTCCGCGATGCCGCTTTGTCGAACAAGACCGCCAACCGCAGCGAGCGCGGCCCGCCTTCTTCCAGACGCTTCAGCAGGAAGTCCTGCGTTACGCCGGTATTGAGCACGGCGTCCACCACGAGAACGTCCCGGCCGCGAATCGTCGGCGGCGCGCTGAAAAAAATTTCGCGGTAATCATGTCCACTTACGCAAACGTCGCGCATTTCCGCGCGCACGAAGTGGCAGGCAACCGGACCCGAAATTTCGCGAACCAGATCCGCGGCGAAGAGAAACGAATTCTCGAGTACTACAACAATATCAAGCGTCCGGCCCTTAAAATCCCGCGAGATCGCGCGGCCCATCTGGCCAACTCGTGTCGCAAGACGCTGTCGAGTAAATACGACCTTCATTCGCCTCTCAACGATGGTCTTCCACTTCCTCGATGACCACCCCGGCGCGCGTGCTATCGCGGACACAAAATTCGTCCGCCGCCGGCATTCCCCTCGCCCAGGCTACCTGTCCGCCGCTTTCGAGCACGGGCCAGCAGGCACGGTCGCGGTTCGGAACACGTCCCGCGAGGAACATTTCCTTTAACTTCCGGGGCTGCCGCCGGCCACGAGGCCGATACGCGTCCCCAGGCCGCCAATTCCGCAGGATCAGAGGGGAACGCAAAAGATCGGCATCGAGAGCCGCACCCTCCCTTTTAGTGTCGCGCTCCGCGATAGGCCAGTCAATCACTTTCAGGCAAAAGCGTCTATTCAGTTCTGGTACGGAAACAGTCGCCGCGCCGTGCCGAGGAAGGTTCACAACATACTGATACGCGCTGGGTGTTACGGCAATTTTTCGAGAGCGCAACGCATGCTGCGTGCCGCGCGCTCGCGAAAAAATCAAGTCACCGAAGTTTCGCTCGACAGTAACTCCGCCGGGTAGCTCGACGCGGCGTCCGCTCACGGATTCCGTGGCGAGGCGAATTACCTGCTCCACGTGCGCGACCGCAAGCCCCTGCCGATCTCCGCGAATACCCTGATATAGACGGCGAACGAGGCGTTCGGTTAACGCGCGGAGCGGCGACGCGGTTTCGTTTACCGGACTCATCTCGCCGCCCATGCCATTGTCCGTCCCGCCTGAGATATCCATCGGCGCGAGCAAATTGTGGATCGAAATTTCCAGCTTTCCCTCGCTCCCCTGAACGAATGCGCGAAAGCGATCTTCCACAAGCGCGTTCCAAAATACTTGCTCTTCGCGCGCGAGTCCCGCGAGGTTGTTGAGGTGGCTCGCGACCTGCGGAGAAAAATCACGTTCGAGCACGGGCACGAGTTGTTCGCGAATCCGCGCACGCAGGCGGCGCAGATCGCCATTCGTCGAATCTTCGCGCCATGCCTGACCGAGTTCTCGCAAATATTTCCGCAACGCTTCTCGGCGTTCGCCGAGAAGTGGCCGAACGATCGAACCCGCCGTGGGATAGATTCCCGCAAGCCCCGTGGGCCCGGTTCCGCGAAGAATGTGCGCCAGAACAGTTTCAGCCTGATCGTCCGCGGTGTGCGCGACGAGAATCCGTGTGGCTCGACCTTCCGCGATCAGGTGCTCGAAAAATGCGTACCGAAGACGCCGCGCGGCATCTTCGAGATTCCATTTGTTCCGCGCAGCCGCCGCCGAGACGTCCTCGCGATCTACGACATATTCGAGCCCGCGCACCTGCGCCAGCTCCGCGACGAACCGGGCGTCTTCGTCCGATTCCGCGCCGCGCAGGCAATGGTCAAAATGCACCACCAGCAGCGTGATGCCGAGCTTATCGCGCAGGCTTTCGAGGAGACGCAGAAGCGCCACAGAGTCGGCTCCGCCGGACACGGCCACACCGGCCCGGTCGCCCGGCATGAGCAGACGCGTCTGACGAATGTTCGCGAGGAGTCGTTGTTCGAGTGGCGTCACGGCGGTAAATTCCGTGCCGGCAATGCCGGCCTGCATCCATGGTAGCACTCGCGAGAGGAAGGGTCGAGCGACGCGAGTCTCGGATGAAGCTAGTTTCCGCGGACCGCAGGAACGGGTGAGAGTGGCTCGATCATCCTAATTTTTACAGGCTGTCGGCGGCGTGTTGCGTGAATAGATCGCGGCTCGACGATATGCTGCGGTCCAGCACAACGGCTGCGAAATGCGAACACCGCTGCTGCTCTTGCGCCGCCCAGAAAGAAATGCTCGGAGTTAGTTTGCGCGAAGAGTGTTCAAGCGAATGAAGCAGATTGTAATAGGCTCCGACCGCGCGGACCTGCGTCCGATCGGGTGCGTGCTCTGGGCAGAGTCGAACCAGTTGCAGGAACCGCTTGAAGTCGTCTGCGATCAAGCTGTCGTTCACCAGGCCGGCCACTTCGAGCACGTGGTCCGACAGTTCCACCTCGCTGGCGGACGCCAGCACCGATCGGCAGTAGTAAACAAACTGAGTGAGTGACGCCAGTAAAACCGCGCAAATCAGTACTGCGATCATCGACATATCACCGGGCTTTCAAGACGAAATTTTGGAGCCGATTTCAGCTTCTCTGTAGCGCGAACGGGTGACCCTGCAAATCGGCATAAATCACTCTGGGACAATAATTTGCGCTTGCACTCCACACCCTTACAGTCTCGCGGCTCTTCTATGAATCAGGGCGATGGGTTCAGGGTAACTTCGGGGGGAACATGCGGTCAATGTTACCAAGGTACTACGCAAAGCGTTCGGTGGGTCCCGCGCGAAAAATGGGAACCGGCGGCGCATTTGCAAGCTGCGTCGGCCCGACCTGCTTTAATCGAGATACTTCACGAAGACAACTTCGTTTTGCGCTTCGTTGTAGAGCAGCTCATCCACATTCGCCTGCACGAGCACCAATCCAAATGCACCAGGCCGCAATCCCTTCTGTTCACGGATCTCACCGTGCTTGGTCGGCTCATTGTCGTGCGCGATGGCGGCGTGGTCGAGACCGGCAAATTTGAATCCCGGACCGGGATCGGCAATGCGGTACATCAGCATGCGTTTGGCGCGGAGACAGGAGATACGAACAGTTCGCTTGGGATTCAGTTTGCCGCCCCATTCGATCGCGTTCATCAGGAGTTCGTGGAAGGCTTGCCCTACCGCGTTGCGGACATCTTCAGGAAGTCCCGTTTCGAGCTGTGCCAGGAAGGCTTCCAGAACTTCGGCGGTTTCGAGCGAACAGGGAACCAGCAGCTCGATCCATTCGGGCTTGGCGGAAACAACCTCGATGGGCGGAACGCGCAGTTTTTTTTCAAGTGACTTGCGCACGAGCGCGAGAAGCGCCTTACGCTCGATCGGCTTGGACATGTATTCATCGGCATGCTCGCGAATCGCGCCTAAAAGAGTTCCCGGCGCTTCGTCCGAAGTCATGACGATTACTTTCGGCCGCGTCTTTTTTCCGCGCAGCGCGGCCAGCACGTCGAATCCGCTCATGCGGGGCATCCAGACGTCCAGCAGAAGCAGATCGAATTTCGTTTTCTTGAGTTTCTTCAGGGCGTCGAAGCCGTCTTTCGCCGTCGAGACCGAATATTTTTCCGCGCGCAGAATGTCGGAAAGCCACTGCCGGGTCGTGCGGTCGTCATCGGCCACCAGAATTCGCTTCATCTCTTCCTCTGTGATGTGGGGTACAGGCAGCGTTGCGGATCGTGGCGCTGGGCATCACCTGTTTGCTATGTGATAAGCCGGAACCTTCGAGAGGATGATTTCCGGCCACAAGAGTGTACATTGCCGTGCAACTTTTTCCGCGATAGGGCGTGAGGCGCGGCTTGGAGGCGGCATTGGGAGCACGCCATTGGATTGAACGATGACTCGAGACGAACCGAGGAAATCCTCGGCGAAATTAACGCCGCCGCCCGAAGTGAACTGGGCTTCGGCGTTCCAAGTGTAGGAATATGTGCCGTCGTTGACCGTGTTGCCGGATGCGTCTGGAGTGAAGCTCGATATGTGATTTCCCCCGTCAGCGGTGACGGGTGCCATGACGTCCTCGGTGCAGCCAGTATAGTTAGGGGTCCGGGCGGACTGCGAAAGCAGGTTGGCCCACGGGTCGTACGAAAACTGATAGCCCCAGCAGTATTGACCGGTGTCTCACGCAAATGTTACGGACCGGGGACGAAGACTGTGTCGGCGGCGGAGATTTCGACGTTGTGCTGCTCGGTGCGGACGCGGAAGCGCCGGAATTCTCCCTTTTTCCTGGTGCTGCGGGCAGTCTCAAAAGTTAGGAAGTACTGGTTGTGGACGACCATATCCAACTGGTCGAGGAACGGCGCAAAGGAAATGGGAGTGTCCAGACCCTGGAAAAACGACTCGCCTCCGGTCTCATCGGCCATCTGCGCGAGGTTGCTCTGGCCGTAGTTCACGCGAAAAAGGTTCCGTCCCTGGCGACCCGCACCCCTGGCATACAGCGTGTGAACGATAATGCCGGCCTTCTGCGCTTTCTCAATCGTGGACGTAACATCGGGGCTGTTCGGATCACCGCGAAAGCGGTCAATGCCATCGGCGATAATCAACATTTCGTGGCGCGAGTTATTCACACGCCATTTCGACATCAGGTCCATTATCGAAAGATAGATGCTAGTAGAAGCGCCCGTGAAACCAACGGTGATGCGCACAGATTTGGCCACGGCTTCGTGGTCGGTACTGAACTGTGATGCGGGCTGCACAATGCCGTTGGTGGCGTAGAAAACGCCGATACTAGTTGCCGGAGATTGCGATCGGATGAATTTGCGCAGGTCTTCGAGTTGGTTTCCGATATTCGTGGCGTCGTCGATCAGAATCGCCAGTTCCAGCTTGCCTCTCTCACCTTGTGCCGGGACCCACCCGATGACGTCCTCGCGGGTCTTGCCGGTGTACACAGTAACGTCTTCCTTGCCGAGAGCCGGTGGGGCCGTAAAGCTGGGGCCAAGTACCGTCACGACTGTTGTGGCCGGGACTTTCGACGCCGTCTGCGGCTGGGCCTGGACAGCATGCGCAAGAAAAAAGACCGAAGCGAAAAGGAACGAGCCCGTTAGCAGTCTCAGGAACGTGATCACGTGAACAACCTCCAATAGACAGATGCACCAGCGGGTGGAAAGGGTGTCATGCCGATTTAGCCCACAACGGCGCGGAATACAAAAACGCCGCCAGCGACGCTTCGCAGCCTCTCCACATCGAACACACACCCACGAGTTGCATATCGAGTAAGCGGGAGTTAAGCTTTCGCGTCGTCGGCTGCGAAGAACGAGCTGCATTTGAGAGAGCGCTGATGGACGGGGAGAACCGGATGCGAGCGTCGAGCCGAATCTTCATGCTTTTGGTGTGCCTTGCAATTTCGCCCATGAGTTTTGCGACGCCGATGCCTCAAGATCCCGCGTCCGCGGGCGCACAGGAAAAGGATCGCGCCGCGATCGGGGCGGCCGTGCAGAACTACATGGACTCCTGGAACAAGCACAACGTGCATGCCGTGGCCCTGACGTACACGGAAGATACTGATTTGATCAACAACTTCGGGGCTTTAACCCACGGCCGCGCGCAGATTGAAGCGACATTCGGACCCATGCTGGCGGGGGTTTACAGCGAGACCCACCAAACGGGGAGCGCCAAGAGCATCCGCTTTCTGAAACCTGACGTGGCTGCGGTGGACCTGGACTGGGAAATGACGGGCGCCAAAAATCAGGACGGAAGCGTGCGGCCCACTCGCAAGGGTCTTCACAGTTTGATCATGACGAAGCAGAGCGACGGAGCGTGGCTCATCGCCGTGATGCACATCCACGAGTATACGATTACGCCGCCTCTTGCTCCGCAGACGAGTCAACCGCCGGCGCGATGAAAGGCGCGATCCTCGCGCAAAAATCAGGAGCTAAATTTTAGATCAGCGGTAGGAAGAAAACGGGGCGCCTTGCGCGCAAGCGTAGCTTGCTCGAAGGCGTATGCGATCTTGATCAGCTTCGGCTCGCTCCAGGCGCGGCCGAAAAATGAAATTCCCACGGGCATTCCGAAAACGAATCCGGCCGGCACGTTGATATTCGGGTAACCGGCCACTGCCGCGAGCGATGAGCTTCCACCCGTATCGTGGTCGCCGTCGACCAGGTCGATCAACCACGATGGCCCGGCCGTCATCGCAACCAGCGCATCGAGGCGATGCTTGTCCATGACGGCGTCAATTCCCTCCCCTTGCGTGAGGCGATGATTCTTCGCGAGTGCGTCTAGGTACGCCTTCGCCGTGAGCGGACCCTTCTTCTCGGCCTTCAGGAAAAGATCCTGACCGAAGTATGTGAGTTCGCTTTCGTGATTGCGCTCGTTGAAATCGATGATGTCCTTCAGCGAATGTACGGGCGCCTTGGGCCCAGCGGCGGCCAGATACGTGTTCAGACCAGCTCTGAATTCGTAGAGAAGCACGTCCAGCTCGGAATCGTCGAATTTCCCAAGCGAACCGACCTCTACCGGATCGAGGAGTGTTGCCCCCGCATGCTTCATCGCGTCGAGCGCCGCACTGAAAATGGACGCGGTACTCTCGCTGAAGTCATATGATTTGCGGATGATTCCGACACGCGCCCCCCGCAACCCCGCACGGTCGAGAAACTGCGTGTAGCCGGCCGGCGCTTTTCGACCGGGAACCTTCTTCGCAGGATCTTCGGAATCAATGCCCGCGAGCGCGCCGAGCAAAATGGCGGCATCGGCAACGGTGCGGCACATCGGGCCGGCCGTGTCCTGGCTATGAGCGATGGGAATAATTCCAGCGCGGCTTACGAGCCCAACCGTCGGCTTGATTCCCACGAGCCCGTTGCCAGAGGAGGGGCAAACGATCGAGCCATCCGTCTCCGAGCCTACGGACACCGCACAAAGGTTCGCGGATGTCGCCGCCCCCGAACCAGAGCTTGACCCGCACGGACTGCGATCGAGCGCGTACGGATTGTGCGTCTGGCCGCCGCGTCCGCTCCAGCCGCTTGAGGCGTGCGAGGAGCGAAAATTCGCCCATTCGCTTAAATTCGTCTTCCCCAAAATTACGGCGCCGGCCTCGCGAAGGCGGCGCGCCACACCGGAATCTTTCGCCGGCGTGAAACCTGACAGCGCGAGCGATCCAGCTGTGGTCATCATCCGGTCCGCCGTACCGATGTTGTCCTTGATCAAAACAGGGATTCCGTGGAGCGGCCCTCGCGGCCCTTTGGATTTCCGCTCCGCGTCAAGCGCATCGGCGATCGAAAGTGCATCGGGGTTCAGTTCGATGATCGCGTTGAGCGCGGGGCCGCGCTTGTCCACTTCGGCGATTCGGTCGAAATACTTTTCAGCGAGAGAACGCGCGGTGAACTTTCCGGATTTCATGCCGTCCTGTAGCTCGCCGATGGTGATTTCCTCGAGCTCGAACGGTTTCACTTCCTGCGCAGGCGGCTCGCCAGCGCTTGCGCGCGCGAACACAGGCAGCGCAAGCGACACTGCTCCGATTTTCAGGCTAGATTCGAGGAAATGCCGCCGGGAGGTCCCGCTCGCATTGCAATCGGAGTGTTTTTTCATGCGTGCGATCTTGCAGTGGAGCGATGAATTATGGTGGGCCTGGGTGGACTTGAACCACCGACCTCACCCTTATCAGTTGTCGCCAAGCCATTCTATATGGAGTGAGACGATTTGCCATCGTGTTGATTTTCCGCCCCAGTATGGGCGATTTCGTGCCGTGCGCGTTGCTACCAAATCCGACTGCTTTTGATACTGGGTGGGCACAAAACTGGCCACAGTCGCATGGTAAAGGTACTACGCCCGGCCAGGGCCCGGCGGAGGATTGCGATCCGGCACCGGACCATCCTACCCCACCGTAATCGCTCAAATAATTATCGCCTGCGCACAGACCAAGGAGGACCCGAACAAAGAAGATCATCGGGCAGCTGGAGGCCATTTTGCGCGCGCTCAATGATGATGAACAGTGCGCAGACGTCCTTCAGAGGCTGGCGGCTGCGAGGGGAGCCATCAACAGCCTCATGGCCGAACTCATGGAAGACCACATTCGCAACCACATGCCGAGAAACAGCAAGCCGTCTGAAGAAGCCTCCGATGATCTGATCGGCATCGTGCGTACCTACCTGAAATAGCGACTACACCATCGGTTCGGCGTCAAATTCTCCCCTTCTTGGTTCTTTACATTTCTATTCTCGGCAAACAAAGGCATGTCGTAGCATTGGTGGGAGGCGCCTGACCGGGACGGATCGACCGCCTTCACCTGGACTGATGCAATAGCAAAAACAGCTATCACATTTCGTGGAAGAGTAGAGAAGTCTGCAGTTCTGTAGATGACGCAATATCTTCAAGGACGGTTTCTAGGAGCTAACCCATGGACAATCCATTGCCACGCCGAGCTGCTGCGAATCCTACGCAATACAATGTTGATGCAATTGCCAAACTAGAGCATGACGCCCGTGATCGCCGGACTCCCACCGAGCGAGTTAGCGACGTAATTACAAAACTTGTCGGCAATATGGGATTCCTACTGGCTCAATTGATTTTGATCTCCGGCTGGGGCCTGGTAAATCTCCACGTGATCCCAGGCCTCAAAGCATTTGATCCATTTCCTTTCGGCGTCCTAGCGCTCATCGTCTCTTCAGAAAGCGTGTTTCTGACTATCTTCGTGCTAATCAGTCAAAGTCGAATGGCCCGCCAGTCCGAACGGCGCTCGCATCTGGATCTTCAAGTCGGGATGCTTGCTGAACAGGAGCTGACAACAATCCTTCAGATGTTGCAGAAACTCTGCCAACACATGGGCGTGAACGTGGACTCCTCCAAGCAAGAGGTTCAATCATTTAGTAAAACAACGGACGTACACAAGCTGGCCAGTGAACTCGAAGACAAACTTCCGGAGGAATAACGATGCTCGCTATGTTTCTATATACCGGCTATGGGAGGTTGGAAGAGCCGGGCCGTACAATGATGGAGGGGTGGTTGCGTACTCGGAGGTTATCGTCCAACCCGATTTGTCCAGCGGTCCTGTGGACGTATGGCCGCTTTACGGGAAACTATCTCCAGCAAGAGAATTTGCCTGCCTAAAGATACTGTCTCACTCGATCGCAGTACTCTGAATATTCCTGGCCGTAATGGTCTCTCAGGTATTCTTCTTCACGCGATACCTGACGGTGGAACAGCCATATGGCGGCAACCATATAGACCAAAAGAATCCAATTTGAAAACACCAAGAACTGACCCAGTAAGACAAATCCAAATGCGACATAAATGGGATTGCGGCTAAAAGCAAAAATGCCGGTCGTTACAAGTTTGTCCGGGTGGTCTGGGTCAATGCCAACACGGAAACTCTTCCCAAAAGCAACAAGACTCAGGAATAATAAGAACAATCCCGCCAGGCAGAGAACCACTCCGACCCAGGAGACTATTCCGGACTGAAAGAGTTCTTGCCTGCTTACGGTCGGGAAATTAAATGCGGCGGCAAACACGATATAAAAATAAAAAAGGGCAAATGGCGGAATCAAGAAATCTTTTTTGTCTATTCTGCCGAAATTCATCGCTTTTATCCCTTGTCTTCTCATCTGCATGACCCGGACCCATACCATTCCAAGCAGCAGTACAATTGTTAGCGCACCGAAGTACCTTTGCATAGGCGTCCTCCCTCAGCATCGAGAAGAGCACGGCAGTCGAAAACGCCCAAGGGATTCCGACGGTGGCACTTCTCGAGGTCCGCCTCCTTCAGTGGCTCCTTGGCGAGAAAATCCGCAAACCTCTCGCCGAGAGAGTGGCCTTTGATCGTCGGCGTTGGGGAAGCGGTGCCTTGCTGGCCCGGCGCTGCCGTTGCGAAAAAGAGAAGAACCCCGAGTGTAGTTATGATGATTCGAATTGGCCCTCCTTCGTTCCTGCCTCGCTGCTAGTGGACTGTAACGGCTGAACTGGGAGTGATGTGACGCGTAGGATCGAAGTAGCGCCACTTTACGGTCTTTGGCACCTTGTTGTAATGCCGGATGTACTTCATGAGCTTTCTCCGCAAATCGGCCAGCGACGTGAACACGCCACGCGCAATGACGTCGCGCTCGATCTTGGCGAACCAGAGTTCGATCTGGTTGAGCCAGGAGGAGTAGGTCGGGGTGAAGTGTAGGTGAACCTTCGGATGTCGATCCAGAAAGTCGTCGACCTGCCCCGTCTTATGGGCCGAGAGGTTGTCGGCAATCACGTGGATTTCTTTGTCGCGCGGCTGGTTGACGACGATGTCCGCCAGGAACGCGACGAACTCCGCAGACGTGTGTCGCGCGGCCGTCTTGCCGAGCACCTCGCCTGTCTTGGTGTTGAACGCCGCGTACAGGGACAGCGTGCCGTGCCGGAAGTACTCAAAGCCGTGCCGCTCGGCGCGTTCCGGAGACAGTGGCAACACCGGATCCTTGCGGTCGAGCGCCTGGATCGCCGTCTTCTCATCCACAGAGAACACCGCCGCATGCGCCGGAGGGTTCAGATACAGCCCAATGATATCGGCGGCCTTCTGCTCAAAGTCCGGGTCGTTGGTCGCCATGTAGCGATCGAGCCGCTGCGGCTTGAGGCCGTGCTTGGCCCACACCCGCGCCACCATCATATGACTGATCTTGAGCTGCGTTCCCAGCCTGCGCGTGCTCCACTGAGTGGCCCCGTCGGGCGGCGTACGCTTGAGCGTCCATTGCAGAATGCGCGCCTCCAGCGCAGGAGTCAGCGTGCTGGCCTGTTGCCCAGCGTGCCTGCTGAACAACCCTGCCAGCCGCTCTTCCCGAAATCGCTTGCTCCAGCGATCGATAAACGCATCATTGCAGTCCAGCTTGTCGCCAATCGCGGCCCATGTATGGCCTGCCTCCAGCAGCAACAGCAGCCGCGCCCGGCGCGCGTCATCGGCACGCCCGCTGCGGCTCGCCGCTCGCTGGTTGAGTTCCATACGTTCCGCATCCGTCAGTACGATCGTGTTCTCCATGAACACAATCATACTACCGTTTCATATGTTACAGTCAAC
>PKUY01000083.1 GCA_003131705.1 Acidobacteriota bacterium
TCGAGTGTTGAACCTGGAACCTCTTCGGAAAGCCACGCATTCCAGGTTGGATGAACTCCGAGAATTCGGGGGACGTAGTTCGGGAAAACGCGGTGTAAAGCAATGCTGATCGGGAGTTCGTGGGCGTTGGGTTCCCCGGTGGCCTTGAACCAGACTGCAGGTCCGGTTGTTTCGATCCGCACGAGGCTGAACGTAGGACTGGCATTGAGTTGTTGAAACCTGCCAGTAGTGCGCAGGCCGAGCGGTTCGATTTGATCCCGAACCCAGCAGAAGAGTCCTTCAATCCAACCAGGCCTGGCAAAGGGTCCCACTTCTGGCTTGGCGATATAGCGATTAAGTGCTTCGAGCGAACTGCGAACCGTCGCTTGATCGGCAGGGCCGAGGGTCGCTTCTGAAGCGACTTCTGCTGACGAGATCCATGTCGTAGCGGGGGGCGCTTCATTGTTTTGGTGCAGAGCTTCCATGACAGCGTATCTGTCCGGGGACAAGAGTTCGGACGAAGGAGGGACGCTCTTACTCCAGAGGCAATAGGTTTTGAGTTGGTAGTTCTGGTTTACGCCGGCCACCAACTGGTCTGCGAGCCTGCTGCCGGCGAGCACTTCAAGGCGCGGAAGCGACCAATCTGACAGTTGCGTTGACAAGAGGACCTCGGTCGCCTCTCGTCGAGTGATGATCAGCCGATATTGCGTCCGGTCAGGTTGCGTCTGTGCTTCCATGGGTTGCCTCTGGTTCACTCGTTGCGGCTGGACCGCCTTGCTTCAGAATGTGGTGCTGATTCAAAGCTTCGAGAAATTCGTGAACATCCGCTCGCACTACTCCGATATCTGCCCCATAAGCAGCGCTCACTTGATCGGCGATCTGCCCTTCGTCGTATCCGGCGTCGAGCAGTTCAAGGATGTTGGAGCCAATCGCATTCAGACAGAACATCTGGCCCCGCTCGATATCCAGAAGGATTCCCCCGTCGGGCGTTTGTGTTCGTCGAATCGTGTTGGAGATCGTAAGCATGGGATGGTTCACCCGCCTCGGGTATATAGGAATCAGTGAGTCAGCCGGAACAAATCGCATCCGTGGCCGCAATAGCGACCAGTCGAGAGGTTTTCAGAACGCTCGGAGCGGGACGCCTATAGCCTAGAACGTCACGTAGTTGGACATCGACTGCCTTCGAGAGTAGGATGCCCGCCAATGGACGCACATAGGCCAAATTTTGGAGCAGGGCAACGGCTGAAGGTAGCGCGGGAGCGCTTGGGTTTGTCTACACGCGACGTGCAACGAAAAAGCGAACAGATCGCCTTGGAGAAGCGGAACCAGGAATACTATCTATCACACGCATGGCTGACCGATATTGAGAAGGGCAAGTTCATGCCAGGCCTTTTCAAGTTGTACAGCATCAGTGCCATTTACGATAAAAGCTTCTCGGAAATTGCCTCTTACTTTGGACTACGGATCGCGGACCTGAGCCGAGATCGCGCTTCGATTGGAGTCCCGCGAACGCACCTCGTGAACAGGGAAGGGGACGGGGAGATCCAGAGCGTGTCGCTTCCCGTTGAATTCAAACCTGAGTTCCGTTTCGAGAAAACGAACCTTCTGTCGAGGGTGGTAGAAAAGTGGGACGAAGTTCCGATCGGCTTGCTTCAACACCTTGACTTGCGCAAATCGATGTATGGCTACATCGGTCTTGAAGACAACACTCTGTATCCGCTCATTCGTCCTGGATCTCTGGTGCAGATCGATCCGAGTCAAAGAAAAATCAGTTCGGCGCAATGGAGAACGGAATTCGAGCGGCCCATTTACTTCATCGAGCTGCGGAACGGATACCTCTGTAGCTGGTGTCAGCTCGACAAAGGGCAGCTGATGGTCATTCCACATCCACAGTCGCGCCAAGCGGTCCGACATTTCGATTATCCATCGCAGGCAGAAGTCGTTGGGCGTGTGACTGGTGTGGCGATGCGAATTGTAGAAAAAGAGGGCACAGAAAGCGGCACTAGTCCACGGTAAGTCGTTTGAGACCCTCATGGCCACGTTCAGCAAGAGAAGTAGTGCGCGAGGATGTCGTCAATTCTGACGTCATCGGTTATGCGGCGCGGGTTGAACAGGAAGAAACCGGGGCGCGTCGAGGGAGGCTAGTTCGGGGGCTCTCCATCATGTGACGAAGGACCGGACCGCGCAACAGGCGCGGCCCGGATAGATTCGCTGACTCCTTCTTTCAGTTTGGTTTCGTTTCGGTTGTGGCCTTGAGTGGTCTATTCTTGGATTTGTCGGATGCTTTCGGCAGTTCCGCCCGGACTGCGACTGCCACTTTCGCTGTGTCGACCCTGTAGCGCACGGCGGCGCGCGCAAGGTTCGAATCCTTTGGAAGCGATTCCGTCCGGTTGTACANNGGCAATACAGGTCGGAAACAAGAGCGCAGACAATGAGAAAACGGCGGACGTCTGCGTTGATCATTTTGGCGACGGCCATGGTTGCGATTTTCCCGTAGTCCACGGTCTCTCCGCCCCATCAGGCCTTGGTTTTCTTCTCTTGCCAGCCGTAGACCCTGCTCAGGCGAAGGTGGTTGTCGTGACCGAGTCGTCGGAAGCAGTCGAGCGCTGTAGATTTTGCCGGAAACGAACCCTTGAGATGGATCAAAAATACCGGGGCCGCTCATTGGGCTCATCTCAGCGGGCTAGTGGGCAGGGCCCGGGATGAGGCCGAGCGTTACATCCGTTTTGCCCCGAAGCAAATCGACACTGCGTACCGACGTAAGATAGAAGCGGTGCTCCAGTGGGCAGTTTCACCACTTAACCCAAATGATTTATTGAATTCCGCATAATATA
>PKUY01000390.1 GCA_003131705.1 Acidobacteriota bacterium
GACAATGCAAAGGCGCCGGAATTGCCTCGCCCTTGACCCTGTGCTAGCGTTCATTCGATGCACTGGGATCGAGGCTTCGGGACGCAAACAACTGTGTTTCGGCGTTTATTGTGCGCGTGCCTGCTGATGATGGCGCTTATGCTTGCCGCCATGGCCAGCGAAACTGTGCGCTTTGCCCCTAAATTTTCGCTTGGTGAAACTCTGCGCTACCGCATCGAATCGCGCACGAACACGACTGGAAGAACCACAACCCCAATCGCCAATCCCGAGGGCGGCTCCAAGTCAAGCCAGGTGATCCGAATGCTCGTTCGCCTCGACGTGCTGGATGTGGGACGCCCCACGGCGGCCATCGCCGGCGAGGTACGGCTTCGCGCTACCTACGAGCAGTCCAGCGCCAAGACTGAGGGAGACGCGTTTGATCNNGATCCTGCGGCGTCTTCTCTTTCGGAGCAGTATGCCCGGATCGAAGGCCGGTCAATCGAGTTCACCATCGAGCCCAGAGGTCAACTTGCGGAGTTCCACGGTTTAGAAGATGTTTTCCCGGACCGTTCCGCAGCCCCACCGGTGCTTTCCTGGCTCAGCGGATTTTCCTCTGGCAGCGGATTTCCGCCCAATGGCGTTGCGATCGGCCAGAAATGGAAAAACGAGCGGCCGGTCCCAGGTGCGCCGCTTTTGGGTCTCACTTGGCGGACCGAATCCAGCTACCTTCGCAACGAAAAGTGCAATTCCTCGGGCGGCGCGAGCGCTTCCGGCAGCCGAGCAGGCACGTCATCTGGCGATTGCGCGGTGATACTGACTCGATTTGAAATATTTCGGCGCGGCTCCACGGGCGCCAACGCCACGCCGGAGGATTACCTGCGGAACGGCTTGCGAACGTCGGGCACGTGGACCGGCTCGGGCGAAAGCCTCGACTCCATGTCGCTTGCCAGCGGGCTCGTCGTGAGCTCGACTCAAACGAGCAAGCAGGATATGGATTACGTAATCACCAGCGCCACCACGGGATCGACCATTCATCATGTCGGCCAGGTGCAGAGCCAGACGCAGATCACACTCCTGCTGAACTAAAAGTACGCCCGGCGATTGTTACCCTGTGATACGATTTGATAGAGTGGCGCATAGTTATGCATGTAGATGCATAATTATTCCCTCCGAACACCGATGATATTAACGCGCGACGCCGTGCTTCCGGACGTGCAAGCTATTCATGCCATCATCCAGCCCTACGCCGACGAAGGCACACTGCTTCCTCGGAGTATTCTTGAGCTATGCGAAAACGTTCGAGACTTCGTTGTCGCCGAGGAAGCGGGCCGAATCGTAGGCTGCGGAGCTCTCCATCTGTACGGAACGCACTTGGCCGAGATCCGATCGATCGCCGTTTCTCCGCAAAGGAAGGGAAGCGGGGTCGGCCGGTCGCTGGTGCAAGCTCTCATGCAAGAAGCGCAGCGACACGCGGTTACTTGCGTCTGCCTTTTCACAAGGACGCCCGGGTTTTTCGCACACCTCGGTTTCGCTGTCGCCCGGCGGGAGGAGCTGCCCGACAAGATCTACAAGGATTGCGTTCACTGTCTAAGCCTGTACGCCTGCGACGAGGTTGCCATGGTACGCGGCCCACTGCCGAAAATTGCGGTGCTTGGGNNCACTGTCTAAAACTCAAGGAGTGCGATGAAATCGCTATGGTAATGGGCGAGATTCCCACGAACTCAAATGCCCTGGGCGGCCCACGCATTTCGATCCCGGTGGTCACGCTGAAGCCTTGAAGGGAATGCGCTATAATGGAGGTTTTACGCAGGGTCCGGTTTTTGGGCTGAGGCTCTCCTACCATGAAGTTCAAGCTTGCTAGCGACTACGAACCTCGCGGCGACCAGCCGGAGGCAATTTCCCAGCTCGTTCGCGGCTTGAACGACGGTGATCGCCACCAGGTGCTCCTGGGTGTTACCGGCTCAGGAAAAACGTTCACGATAGCGAAGGTCATTGAGGCGGTCAATCGCCCGACGATCGTTCTGGCGCACAACAAGACGCTTGCCGCGCAGCTCTTCCATGAATTCAAGTCTTTCTTTCCGCAAAACGCGGTCGAGTACTTCGTCNNAAGGAATCGACGATCAACGACGAACTCGACAAGCTGCGCATGAGCGCCACACGCTCACTTTTCGAGCGCCGTGACGTGATCGTGGTCGCTTCAGTGTCCTGCATCTACGGCATCGGTTCCCCCGAGGCGTATTACGGGATGATGCTCATGCTCGAAAAAGGGCAGTCGATTGCGCGCGAGGCCATTCTGCGCAAGCTTGTCGAAATACAGTACGAACGCGGCGAAGATCTGCGCCGGGGCACGTTCCGCGTTCGCGGCGATACGATCGAAATCTACCCGCCGTACGACGATTTCGCCGTGCGCATCGAGCTGTGGGGCAGCCAGATCGAAGCGATCCGCAAGATCGATCCCCTCACCGGCGAGATTCAGTCCCGCGAAAGCGAAATTGCGCGACTGCCGATTTACCCGAAGACGCACTACGTCCTGCCCGCCGCCCAGAAAGAGCGAGCGATCCAGACGATTTATGAGGAGCTCGACTGGTGGAAGGGCGAGCTCGGTCGCCAGGGGAAAATTGTCGAGAGCCAGCGCATCGTGCAGCGCACGAATTTCGATATCGAGATGATGCGCAACATTGGTTACTGCCACGGTATCGAGAATTATTCGCGCCACCTTTCGGGGCGGCTGCCAGGTGAAGCGCCGCCGACGCTGTTCGATTACATTCCCTCGGATTTTCTGCTCGTTGTGGACGAGTCGCACCAAACGATCCCGCAGGTTCGCGGGATGTATCACGGCGACCGGTCCCGCAAGACGACTTTGGTCGAGTACGGATTCCGCATGCCGTCGGCGCTCGATAACCGCCCGCTCAACTTCGACGAATTCGAGCACCGCCTAAATCAGGTCGTCTATGTTTCCGCCACGCCTGGGCCGTACGAGCTGACGAAATCCGGCGGCGCCGTGGTTGAACAGGTGATCCGCCCGACCGGGCTGATCGATCCGCCGGTCGAGGTGCGCCCGGCGCGCACGCA
>PKUY01000172.1:0-845 GCA_003131705.1 Acidobacteriota bacterium
CTCTACGCCTCTCAAATAGTAGTCCTCTTCGATCGCCATTCGACTAATGAGATCACTGAAGTCGATTGGGCTAGGTCTAAGGGATCCCCATCACCAACTAAGCGCAATCTCGCTGGATTCAATGGCGTGTGATGTAAGTCACTTCATCGTGAGCTGACTTTCGATAGATTTGAGTCGTTGACAAGCTGTCTTTGCTGGTACGGGAAGCTCCAGCAGATGACAACTCAAGAGAAAAGGATGTCAAAATGCTAGCGAAAGACGTGATGTCTAAAGAAATCGCTTTTTGTACGCCCTCAGACACGGCACAAGCCGCAGCCAAGACGATGAAGGCGCGTGGAATCGGGGCGCTCCCAGTCGTTTCGGACGCCGAGCATCGCATATTGCAGGGGATCGTGACCGATCGNNATGCACGCCGAATGACGACGTGGCGACGGCCGTCAAGATCATGCACGACCACAAATGTGGGTTCGTGCCGATCGTCGACAGCCACGGGTTGGTGATAGGCGTCGTGACCGATCGCGATCTGTGCAGCGCTGTTATTGCCGAGGCAAGACTCGCGGAAACCACGAAAATTGCAGACGTTATGACTTGTAATCCGGTCACATGCGCTCCCGACAACACATTGGACGATTGCGAAAAACTGATGCAAGCTCATCAGGTTCGCAGGCTGCCGGTCGTGAACTCGCAAGGACAGTGCATCGGTATGATCGCCCAAGCGGACGTCGCGCTTCATGCGCCGGCGACCAAGGTGGCGAAGACCCTAGCTGAGATCTCTAAGGTAACGAGGGTAGTGCACGGGGTCCATGCAACGGCAGCTTAGATTGAGGTGCTGTTGAATTGACTCC
>PKUY01000172.1:850-2586 GCA_003131705.1 Acidobacteriota bacterium
CGCGTTCAGCCGCAGATGGCGGTTGAGACAACCAACGGTTGCCGCGAAGCGTCGGGCTGCCAAAGAGGAGTAGTTTATGGCCGCAAAGAGGTTGCTGTTTCGATCCGCTGCACGTGAGAAGGTGCTTACCGGGGCTACGGCACTCACGGACGCTGTGCGCATCACGCTTGGACCCAAATCCAAGTGCGTTCTCATCCAAAAAAAATGGGGAAAGCCCATCGTTTGTAACGACGGCATCACCATCGCCAAGGAGATTGAACTGGCGAACCCGGAAGAGAACCTCGGAGCTCAGATGATCCGAGAAGCTGCAGAGCGAACCGGCGACGCCGTTGGCGACGGCACGAGTACCTCGGCAATTTTGGCTCATGCGATCTTCGCCGAAGGATTGCACAACGTGGCGGCGGGGGCCAGCGCGGTCGACCTCAAGCGTGGCCTGGATCGAGGGCTCCGCGTCGCCGTCAAAGCTTTGAAGGGTTTGTCTCGGCCGGTCGCCAGCCGGCGTGAGAAAGCTCAGATCGCCACAATCTCGGCCCACAACGACGAGAGCATCGGCGAATTGGTGGCCGATGCGTATGAGAAAGTCGGACCAGAAGGGGTCATCACGGTCGAAGAAGCGAAGACGACTGAATCAGCGCTCGAAGTCGTCGAAGGGATGCAATTCGACCGCGGTTTCATATCTCCCTATTTCGTTACCAATGCGGAGAAGATGATNNTGGTGCTCGAGGACCCGCTTATTCTCTTACACGAAAAGAGAATTGCTAGCATGAACGACATGCTCCCTCTCCTAGAGCAAGTCGCGAAAGCCGGGAGGCCTCTCCTCATCATTGCCGAGGACGTGGAGGGAGAAGCTCTGGCTACGCTCGTTGTCAATAAAGTCCGCGGCACACTTTCCTCTGCGGCTGTAAAGGCACCTGGCTTCGGCGACCGTCGAAAGGAAATTCTGCAGGATATCGCTATCCTTACGGGTGGGCAGCTGATCGCTGAAGAACTCGGACTCAAGCTTGAAAGTCTTACTTTAAACGAGCTTGGCCACGCGAAGCGGATCGTCATCGACAAAGATAAGACCACAATCATTGAAGGTGGGGGCTCCAAAGATGCCATCCAGGGCCGCTGCGCCGAACTTCGTAAGCAGATCGAAAAGGCGACATCTGACTACGACAAGGAAAAGCTTCAGGAGCGGTTGGCGAAGCTTGCGGGCGGCGTGGCAGTGATCCGCGTAGGAGCGCCTTCCGAAACTGAAATGAAAAACCGCAAGGAAGCGATCGAAGACGCGATCAGCGCGACGAAGGCGGCCCTTGCAGAAGGGATCGTGCCAGGGGGCGGCCTTGCCCTGCTCCGGCTTATTGATGCCATCAATACTGAGGAGGCAAATTGCTCAGGAGATGAGCGGACTGGGCTCTTGATATTGCGGCGCGCTCTGGAAGCCCCAACTCGTCAGATCGCAGAGAACTCAACCGTGGATGGAGGAGTCGTTGTGGACCGGATGCGGTCGGGAAAGGGAAACTACGGCTTCGATGCCTCGCGCTGCGAATATGTCGATCTCGTCGAGGTCGGCATCATCGATCCGACCAAGGTGGTCCGCATTGGTCTCGAAAACGCAGTTTCTGTCGCCAGCGTTCTGCTGTTGGCGGAGGCAACGCTGACCGAAGAGCCCGAAGAGAAAAAGCATGGTGTGTCGTCTCAGGAATCGTTTGAGTGAGATCGTGTCGCTTCTGGACAGCGGGCCGCGCTATCTG
>PKUY01000155.1 GCA_003131705.1 Acidobacteriota bacterium
GATGTGCTTACGCCAGTACAAGGGCGACCAGTAGCCTGCGGCGCCGTCGACCCCCAAGCCTGACGCCCAGCGCGCCATCCATACTTCCTACCAACTTCCATTTGCGGTGGTATTTGATTCCTTGGCCGTCGCCCCGGCGGAAATACCGACCGGACTCGAGGACAGATCCGGTCGACAAAACTTGGGCGCAACTTGGGCGCAAAACTAGGCGTTGATGAGCTTGTTTCGAGACGTACAGGTGTGGAAAGACAGCAGAATCAGCGAGAGTTTGGTAGGGGCGGTGGGGGTCGAACCCACGACCTTCGGCTTAAAAGGCCGCTGCTCTACCACTGAGCTACGCCCCTGACCTGTGTTTAAAATCATACATTAAAAAGGGTTAGCGCGCACCACCCCCCTCAATATTTCGTCGTCGAAACTTTGTGGTGGCACATATGGTGTCAGTTCGTGAGTGGCGCGTGCGGGCGTGAACAGACCTGCGGAGTCATACAAAGCATTGTGAACCGAACACATGTGGCACGTTTGGGTGGCCCCAGACAGCTACAGACCTAACGAGGATCTGCGGACTGTTAGGCCGACGCGCGCGTCAGGACAAACCCGCCCAGAACTTGGGAACCTGGCGCATAGGCAGGAACACTGAATTGCAAGAGCGGTGGAACTCTGGAGTTCGCCCTTTCCAACCGCTCTACATCTTCTTTAGTGGAACGCTTGACAGTCCATCCCGCACCAAAGCCCAATCTGTGCGTTACAATTCCTGATGATGGACCTGAACCAAATGACCGTAGAAAACCGAGCCGCGTCGCGCGGAGCGTCGCACATCTGAAAGTCACAGGCCAGATCTGTTTGGCGCGCTCGAACCGCTTCCTCGGAAGCCGGTGCCGTTTTCATGCAAGCCACCTTGCCAGCCGCCAAGCCGATCAGTAGAAAAGCTCCTAGGGGAGGATAACTCTCTTGGCGTGCGGTCAATATAAGGAGTATGACGGCAGGGTTACCGATCGAAGGTTTTTCAGAATCAAAGGGAGTCAACCGTTGGCGCGGCAAACAGATAACCTCTGGTATAAGGATGCCGTTATTTATCAGCTTCACGTGCGTACGTTCTGCGACAGCAATGCTGACGGCATCGGCGACTTCGCCGGCCTCACACAACGACTCGACTATCTGCAAGACCTTGGGGTTACCGCTATCTGGCTCCTACCTTTTTATCCTTCGCCACTACGGGACGACGGTTACGACATAGCAGATTACGCTTCGGTTCATCCGAGTTACGGTTCACTTGAGGATTTCAAAACGTTCCTGACGGCGGCTCATAATCGGGGGATACGTATCATCATCGAAATGGTCCTGAATCATACTTCCGACCAACACCCGTGGTTTAAAGAGGCTCGAAGCTCCCGCGAAAACCCCAAACGGGACTGGTACGTATGGAGTGAGGCGGACACTCGTTATGAGGGCGTGCGGATCATTTTTGTCGACACAGAAACGTCCAACTGGGCCTGGGATCCTATTTCGAAGTCCTATTACTGGCACCGATTTTTCAGCCATCAACCCGATCTGAATTTCGACAATCCGGCGGTTCTCGAGGCGCTATGGGAAGTAATGAAGTTCTGGTTGAATCTGGGCGTAGATGGTTTCCGATTTGACGCGGTTCCCTATCTCGTAGAGCGCGAGGGAACTTCGTGTGAAAATCTGCCCGAGACGCATGCGATCATCCGCGACCTTCGCAAACGTCTAGATCTAACATATCCTGGAAGGATGCTTCTAGCTGAGGCAAACAATTGGCCTGCCGACATTCGCGCATATTTCGGAGATGGTGACGAATTCCATGCGGCATTTCACTTCCCTCTCATGCCGAGAATGTTCATGTCCGTAAAGCTGGAAGATCGTAAGCCGATCATCGACATCCTTGAACAGACGCCCGAAATACCCAACAACTGCCAGTGGTGCATTTTTCTTCGCAACCATGATGAGCTCACACTGGAGATGGTGACTGATATCGAACGCGACTACATGTATGACGAGTACGCTATGGATAAGACGATGCGGATCAATCGAGGCATCCGCCGGCGCCTGGCTCCCATGATGGACAACGACAGGAGGCAGATCGAACTGCTAAACGGATTGTTAATGTCTATGCCAGGGACGCCCATTGTGTATTACGGAGACGAAATCGGCATGGGGGATAACATCTACCTTGGCGATCGCAATGGGGTCCGCACACCGATGCAGTGGAATGGCGAAAGGAACGCAGGGTTCTCGACCGCGGATCCCGAACGCTTATATTCGCCCGTAATTTCGAACGCCGTGTACGGCTCCCAAGCGATCAACGTAGATTCGCAAAAAAGATCGGAGCACTCGCTCCTGCGCTGGATGAAGTCATTGATTCAATTGCGTAATTCATTCCAAGTATTTGGGCGGGGATCGATTCAATTCTTGAAACCTTCCAACCACCGGGTTCTGGCTTACGTCCGCCAATTCGGTGAGGAAACAGTACTCGTTGTGAACAATCTTTCAAGCTCTGCGCAAGCTGTAGAACTGGATGTGCGGCGTTTTAAGGGCTATATACCGATTGAGATGTTTGGGAGAAACCTATTTCCTCGGTTCGGGGATCTGCCTTACTTACTCACGCTGGGGCCCTATCAGTTTTACTGGTTTCAGCTTCGCCGGATTTGATCCAACGACGGGCGGCGGTATCTCGTTGCTGAATCCTTCCGGATACTGCAGGTGGAAAGTGAGATTTCAAGCGCTTTGGCCGAAGATACCTTCCTCGACGACGATTTGCTTCGCCAACTGATGGGCGTAGGCGAAGTGGATCTTCTTGTGGGGATCTCTTCTCGCAGCAATGCGAACACAACCAGTCAAGCCTTGCGCGCAATTGAACGAAGCTTTCAGCAGCACTTTACGAGGCAACGATCGGTCATCGTCAATGCGTACGGCGGAGACCAGGACGAGGGTGACGCGGCGGCGGCCAGGCTTAGCAACGTGGCAGAAAAGAATGTGCGTTTAGCCGAGTCAGTGTCACTTCGCACTGTCCAACGAGTGACGGCGGACTTTTCTGTCCCGCCTTCTCCCGGAATGGCTCTGCGCACGATTCTAGCTGCGGCAGACTTGTTGCGGGCACGGGCCTGTGCCGTCGTTTCGCCCGGGACAACCAATCTCACGCCCGACTGGATCGCAAATTTACTGAGGCCTGCATACCAGGNNTCCAGGAAAAGTTCGATTTTGTAGCGCCGCTCTATACACGCCACAAGTTTCAAGGATTGCTGGCTCGGAATTTGCTCTATCCCATGAGCCGTGCGATCTTCGGTTGCGGAATCCGCGAACTCTACTCGGATGAATGGGGATTTTCCGGTCGCCTAGCCGCGGGTTGCCTCAATCAGGATGTGTGGCACGAAGAGCCGATTGGGACAAGACCGGAAGCATGGATGGCGATCTCCGCAATTTCCTCTGATTTTCGCTGCTGCCAAGTGTTCCTCGGTCAGAAATTACAATCAACAACAGGCTCCGGGACGGACATTGTTCAAGTCTTTCGGCAGACTGTAGGAAATCTGTTCTGGTGCATGGAATCTCGGCAATCGGAGTGGTTGGATAGCGAGAGATCAGAACCCGTGCAAACGTTTGGGCCGGACCACGAACTCACTTCGGAGCCGACCGACTTAGATCCACCCAGAATCTTCGAGATGTTCCGAACTGGGGTAATGGAACTAGATCCGATTTTATGTACAATTCTGGATCCTGAAACCCACGCCGAAATCAAGAGCATCGTCTCGCTTGAGGAAAGCAAGTTCAGGTTTAGATCCGACCTTTGGGTTAGGACCCTCTATGACTTTGCTGCTTCCTACCATCATGCTGTCATTAATCGGGATCACTTAGTCCAAGCCTTGGCACCCCTGTATCGAGGCGTGACTTTTTCCTATCTCGTTGAACATTCTGACTCATCACCCGCTGAGATGGAGGTAGTGAGCGAAGCGCTATGCGTCGAGTTCGTGCGCCAAAAGCCATATCTGAGGGAGAAATGGAAGGCAAAGGTTGAGGTGAAATCATGAGACAAACCATCCTGCAGGGCTTGGAGCAGGCGTACAGCAATTTCGTCCACATGATTGCTGACTTTCTTCCACGTTTCCTGGTGATGTTAATTATCATTGTACTTGGGCTTCTTGTAGCATTCGTGCTCAAGTACATTTTGAGAGCAGTTCTAGGCCTTACGAAACTCGATCGAGTTTCTGAGGAGGCGGGGGCTTCCCGCATTCTTCGGATCGCACATCTCCCTTCGATGACGGTGCTGCTCAGCCGCTCCATCTTTTGGGTAACGTGGTTCGGCTTCATTTTGATCGGGCTCAGCGTGCTCGGCGTTGCTGGCCTGCAGGGGCAGATTTCGCGGTTGTTTCAGTTCCTGCCGGAGGTATTCATTGGGATCTTGATATTGTTCCTAGGCTTGATGACGGCAAACTTTCTATCCCGGACGGCGCTTCTTGCCGGGGTGAATGCGGGACACCCTTCCCCAAGAATCCTTAGCTGGTCAATCCGTTTCGTTATCTGGATTCTGGCGATTTCGATGACTTTGGAGGAACTCGGCGTGGCACGACAGACCGTGATATCGGCCTTTTCGATCATTTTTGGTGCGTTGATGCTCGGGTTGGCTATCGCCTTCGGGCTAGGCGGCCAAGATCTGGCCCGAAAGTCATTGGAGAGATATTTCGGGAACACCAAGAAGGAAAAAGATAAAGAACCACAGCCATTGTGAGCGAGAAACAATTACGGCCGTCTCCAGTTGCTGAGAGAAGGCGCAGATCGTGAGCGAGCGGCCGCGAGGGGAGTACAAGACGCCAGGTCACATTCCGCCTCCAGCGCCGCCGAATATAATTTCTCAGCCTCCTGGTGACTGTCATGTAGACTTTTGTTTGCGAGGTTACGAAATCTCGGTACGGTCAAACTGAGGAGTTGATGCGCACTACTCTGAAAATGGTGCTCCCGCTGATAGTGAGCGTGGCCGCCGGCTGTCTGCTCTTTGCCGCGTATCAGGTTCATACGGAAAAGCGCATCCTCCGCAACGATCTCTCGCACCGTGCAGAGATTCTCGGCGACAGCCTGCAGGACGCCCTCGAACCTCTGTTCGATCGAAAGCCCGACGGTAGCATCCAACGGCTCGTCGAACGCTTCGGCCAGCGCGAACACCTGAAAGGGGTCGCTGTATACGACGCAAACGGTAACGCTCTTGCCGCTACATCTGGCCTCCCACCTCAACTCCAAGTCCAACCTGCCGCCGCAATCCGTGCCGCCAATCATGACATCGGCTATGGCGAATTTGTCCGCATCGATCAAGTGCCCCTGCACATCTACGCCTTGCCGCTCCACCTGAATGGACAAACCGTCGGGACACTCGTGGTGCTGCACGACACTAGCTATATCGACACTCAGATTTCGCATACTCTGCGCGATTCTCTGCTCAATGCCATCATCCAAACGCTGATCATCACGGCCCTTGCCCTTGTGCTCGTTCGCTGGACCTTCACCGGTCCGCTCACGCAAACTACGAAATGGCTCCGCATGCTCCGCACAGGTCAGTCACCTGCTCCTCCTGTTCTTGCCCAAGGCGAAATCTTTGACCAGATCAATCGGGAGGTTACGCATCTCGCCCGCGATCTCAGCGCCGCCCGCGCCACTGCGGAAGAGGAGGCGCGTCTCCGCGATTCAAACGTATCTCTGTGGACGGCTGAACGTCTTCGCGCCAGCGTGCGCAACAAGCTGCAGAACAAGCCGCTGTTCGTCGTCTCGAATCGCGAACCTTACATGCACGTCTTTAATGNNATGAAAAGGATAAATCGATAGGCGTCATCATCCCCGCTAGCGGTGTTGTCACTGCGCTTGAGCCAGTCCTTCTTGCTTGCAACGGTACATGGATCGCTCACGGCTCTGGCAGCGCCGACCGCGAAGTGGTCGACGCCCATGATCGCCTCCGAGTGCCGCCCGATCATCCAACGTATACGCTGCGGCGTGTCTGGCTCAGCGCCGAAGAAGAAAAATGCTACTACGCCGGCTTTTCCAACGAGGGCCTATGGCCTCTCTGTCACATCGCGCATACACGTCCGGTATTTCGGCCGGAAGACTGGTTTCACTACCAGCAGGTTAACCGCCGCTTCGCCGATACCGTCCTCGAAGAAATGGAAGGCACGAAATCGCCTATGCTTCTCGTGCAGGACTATCACTTTGCCCTGCTCCCACGAATGGTCAAAGAGGCGCGGCCTGACGCGCGTGTTGCCATCTTCTGGCACATACCCTGGCCTAATGCGGAGGTCTTCGGTATCTGCCCTTGGCAGCGCGAACTCGTCGACGGTCTTCTGGGAGCTGACCTGATCGGCTTCCACATTCAATCGCATTGCAACAATTTCCTGGAGACAGTCGACCGCGCGGTTGAGGCGCTCACCGAATGGGACCGGTTCGCCGTTAATCGCCAGGGCCATGTCACGCGCGTGCGTCCTTACCCCATCAGCGTGGCCTTCCCCGAAATCGCGGCGCAAACCGAACCGCGACGCAGTTCCGGCGCGGAGCGCGCCGCATTGTGCGAAGAGTTGGGGGTAGAAGCTACCCTGCTCGGCGTCGGAGTCGACCGCGTCGACTACACCAAAGGCATTCTCGAGCGCTTCCGGGGTATCGAGCGCTTTATGGAGCTGAACCCGTCTTATCAGCGCCGATTCGCCTTCGTGCAGATCGGTGCTCCAAGCCGCACTCACATCGACCGCTACAAGAATTTTCTGGAAGAAGTCAGCGCTGAGGCTGAACGTATCAATACTCGCTTTCAGGCCGGCCGCTGGAAACCAATCGTGCTTGTAAAGAGGCATCACTCGCATCAGGAGATTGAGCGCTTCTACCGCGCTGCATCTGTGTGTCTCGTCACTTCGCTCCACGACGGTATGAATCTTGTCGCCAAAGAGTTTGTCGCTTCGCGCGAAGATGACCGCGGCGTCCTGATCCTCAGCACATTCGCGGGGGCCGCGTTCGAACTCCACGATGCACTGCTCGTCAACCCGTATGACATTCAGCAAGTTGCCGGGGCCATCCACCGCGCGCTCGATATGTCCGAAGAAGAACAGTCCGCCCGTATGCGCCGACTGCGCTCCGAGGTCCGCGAAAATAATATCTATCGCTGGGCCGCTAATCTTCTTTCCGATCTTACGGAGATTCGAATTGATACTCCGGAGCGGGTCGACGCTCTATGAACCGGTTGGAGCGCATGGCTCCGCCCCTTGTTGCGGATTGGGATCGCATAGCCGCCCAGATCCAGTTGAGCCGCCGCGTCGCCGTGTTCCTCGATTTTGACGGCACCCTCGTTAACATTGCGCGGCTTCCCAATCAGGTGCACTTGGCGCCCTCGACCCGCCGTGTATTGCGGCGCCTCGCGCGGCATCCTCGTGTGACGCTTGTCGTCATCAGTGGTCGGCGCCGCGCCGAACTTCTGCGCTATATCGGCCTCCGCGGCATCCGCTACTTCGGTCTCTACGGCTGGGAACGCGGCCGTCGCCCTCCGATTCCCGTTTCGGCTCTCATTGCACTTCGGCATGCACGAATGCAACTCTCGATTCATCTCGCCTCAATTCCTGGTATCTGGATCGAAGACAAACACCTCACCTTTTCGGTTCACCTTTTGCGTGTATCCCCGGCGTTGCAACGCCGAGCCCGGCGCAAGCTCCGTTCTCTGCTGCTACCTTTTCAGAAGACTCTGCGTGTTATTGAAAATCTACGGGACGCGGAAGTCCTTCCGTGCTGCATTCCGGACAAAGGAATCGCAGTGCAACAATTCCTTGCCAAACCGGCGCTTTGTCACGCTCTCCCTTTCTATTTCGGGGACGATCTTTCTNNGCTTTCGAGGCCCTGTGCAAAGGCATTTCTATCCGCGTTGGCGCTGCACGTCCCACGCGCGCGCGCTACTCAATCCGCGGTCCCGCTGCAGTCGCTGCCGTACTTACCAAACTGGAGGTGGCTGTGCTTCGCCTAGACTCACAACGGCCCAAGAAAGCGCGCTATTCGCACCAAGTGAAGATGGTTCACTCAGTCTCCGCCGCCTTTGAGACTTCTATCGTTTAGTGGGTGAACGGGCATTACTGACACACTGAGTAAAGCAGGAAAATGAGATTGCCTATTTCTTCTTTCGCGTTCTGTTTTCTTCGACGATAAGAGATTTCACCATTGAAGCTATCCAGTCGCGAATGATCGGGAAGCGAAAATTGTTTCTCTCCAGTGCTTCGGCAATCAACTTGTGGGCTTCGAACGACTCCACGTCCAAGAAATATCCGTTGGCTCGGAGCATGCCATCTGTCATGACAAAGCTGACTCGCTTATTGCCGTCAATGAAGGCGTGGTTATTTGCCAGCGATTCCATTAAACCAGATGCTTCTTCGATAAGGTTGCTGTAGTGGCCGTTTTGCGCGCGAAGAACGGCGGACTCCAGCAATCCCATATCACGAATACCGCCGAGTCCGCCGAATTCTTCGATTAGCAAGCGGTGAGTTTCGATGGTTTCAGCTACAGTGGGGTAAATGCGGGGCGGCATCTACTGCGCCAAAAGCTGAAGCAACTTTCTGTTCCTATCCACGGACCGGCGCACATGCGCCATAATCTCGGGGCGCACAACGCTCTGTGTTGGAGCAACAAACTGAATGTAATGTTCCGCCGCTTGCTCCAAAACGTACGTTGTCGTTTGGCCATTGTCCTTTGCCAGCTTGGCCAGGTCATCATAGAGAGTGGCCCGCATGTTGAGTCCAACTTGCCTTCTAGCTTCCTTAGCCATATTGCGCTCTCCTTCACAAGCCTGGTTGATTATATCGCAGAATCCTCTCGCGTCAAGATGAATCTAGATATACATTGATGCACCAAGACGAAGCGGGGTTTGGCCACTTGAACTCTTGAGTGCAGGCCGCCGGCATGCGACCCACGCCCCTACGAGAGAGTCGAAGTCTCGATCCCTGCTTTGCAAGCCGCCGAGATAATTCCAAATCCTCTATCGATTTCTTTCACTTTTGTTTACAATAATTTGGGGCATCTGCTTTTCGCTCGAAAGCTAACCCCNNGTCCGAGTGCGCCATCCGGGAGCCCGCAACGGCGGTTTCTTGCCCTTACCCTCTTAAATCAGGCCGGATCAACACCGGGTCTAGGGCCGTCCATGAAAACTTAGATTCCTGCGCAGAGATTTGCCCTCTTGCACCCGAATTGGGCGAGAGTTCTGGTGTCAGTTCTAGTGTCAGTTGGTTTGTTAATTTGGGGCAAGACTAAGCATATCGAGGCGGTTCCGAGTTTTTGCATCTCACTCAAATGGCTCTGCTTGACGTATTGGGGCGCGTTGTGACGGAATGTATTGAAGGGCTTAAAAGGCCGCTGCTCTACTACTGAGCTACGCCCCTACCGAGCTACATCGCGTGATGACGCGTTCCGCCGGGACCGCACAGATGCCGCATCAGTTTTAAGCGTGATTGATTCTAGCGTGCGTGCGCCAAACGAGCAACTTGCCAGATGCCGATACGATTCAGGCGAGCGGCTCAATCCGCCGGGGAAACGTCCGTGGCCTTGAGCGGGCCCCGGTCGCGTTTGCGTTTCCAGACGTAATCCTTGCGCAGCTTTTCCTGATGTTTCTTTGCCTGGGTCTCGATTTCGGCGAACGCAGCCTTCGCGCTCGCACGCACGTCGGGACCATTTCCGGTGGCATGGAGCGGGCCGGTGGGCAGCGTGAGGTTCACCGAGAAGCTGTACTCGTTCCGGCGTGGTGTTTTTTCAAGCGAACAGTGCACCTGCACCAGGTCGGGATCATATCGCCGCAACAGGCGATTCAGTTTTTCAACGTGATGCGTGCATTCCTTCTCGACCGTCTCGCGATGCTCCTGTTCGATGTGGCTGTAGGTCACTTTCATTTGGGCGCCTTCCGAAATCAGAATTGACAACCTGAAGCGAGACTTTCATAGCAGCATAGCGCCGCCTGACGCGTGGTGCAACTGAACCGCACGACAAGTCTTCGGGCCGCCCTGGCGCGCGCCCAGTCGTTGGGTCTTCACGAATTGACAGCCCTGCAAGATGCGTCATACGCTGAACTGAGATGCGCGAACGAGGAAACATGGCGTCGAAACTGAGTTCGCCGGGAGCCAAGCGAGGCCGAATTTTCGTCGGCCCCGCGGGATGGTCCTATTCCGACTGGAGCGGCATCGTTTACCCTTCCCGACGGCCGCACGGATTCCACGAAGCGACCTATCTCGCCGACTTTTTCGACACGATCGAAATCAATGCGTCCTTCTACAATCCGCTACGGCCGGACTTCGCGGCGCAATGGCTCGATCGCGTTGCCGCAAACCCGCGATTCATTTTCACGGCCAAGCTGTGGCAGAAATTCACGCATGAAGAGGGAGCTACCGCCGTGGACGAAAAGGCCGTTCGTCTGGGCTTCGATGTCTTGCGGAGCGGAGGGCGGCTGGGGCCTTTGCTAATTCAGTTCCCTTTCTCGTTTCACAATACGAGCGAAAACTTTGTGCGCCTGGGCAAGCTGCTGAAGAAGTTCGGCGACTACGCGCTCGTCGTTGAAGTGCGGCACTCGTCCTGGGCGGTTCCAGAGTTTTACGAATTTCTGCACGAACGCGGCGCCGGAATTTGCAACATCGACCAGCCGATCATCGGACGGTCGATCGAGCCCAGCGCACGCGCTACATCGAAGCTCGGGTACGTTCGCCTGCATGGCCGCCGCGAGGATACGTGGTTCAGCGACGATCCCGAGATTCCCAGCTACGAGCGCTACAACTATCTCTACCCCGAGCAAGAGCTGGAACCGTGGGCCCGGCGAATTCGCCATGTTGCTGAAGAAACGGAGACCACGTTCGTCGTCACGAACAATCATTTTGAGGGCAAGGGCGTGGTGAACGCGCTGCAGCTGATTCACATGCTCACAGGCGACAAAGTGAGAGTGCCGGAGACGCTTCGGCATCGCTATCCGCAGCTTGAATCCATCGCTGACGCGCCAGCGGAGGAGCCAACCCTGTTTCCCCTTCCTCCCCCGCGCTAAAACGCGGGAGCTGATCCGCATCGGCAGCCTCTACCGCAAATTAAAGAAACGCAAGTGTCGCGAGTGAAGAACGGCCTGCTCTCATTTAGTCGAAAAGTTATTTCTTGAAGAGATCTTCGAAGGCTCTGCGTGCGTCGTTGGGTTTCGCGGCGGCGGGCGCAGCGGGGGTATTCGTGGCGTAAGTCACCGGCGACGTATCCTTCTCGACCGTCATACGGAATTCATAAAATGCGCAGTTATTCTTCGCGTCTTTTTTTGCGACACGTTCGGCGACGGGCTGCGTACACTCGAATTGCCTGCCGGTATCGAAATGCACGCACTGTTTGCAGCTGTGCAATTCGAAATGGCACTTCGGGCATTCGCCACTCTGATCGACGCCGGGAGCAAGTACCGCTCCGCAACTTGAGCAGCGACCCCGCATAACGGTTCCAACCATGCGTGGGGCGCGCGGCCCGAGCATGTCTTGCTGTTTTGGACGAGGCTCGCTAGGGCGATCGGCTCGCGCGGTCCGTTCCCGTTTCTTATCTTCGGATTCGCGGTCGTGATAGCCCCTTTGGCCATATTTCCGCTCCATGAAAGCCTCCAGGGGGTTTCTCTATCATACCTTGAAACGCTGTAAGTCAATGATCAACTTCGCGTGGAGTGCACAAATTTACGACGAAACGCTGGGCTCTGGTGCCTTTCGGGAGGCTCGGTTCCCACGGAGGTGCGCAGCACTTTTCTTGGTGCGCTCATCACCCAGCCACGTTTTTCCGAGTTGCCCACAGCCTTGACAGACCTTCCAACGGCAAATCCGGTTGCAGAAACTTTCGTGGCCGGCCGAAACCCGCCATCGCCGCTTCGGCGGCCAGATAGCCGCTGCGCACGGCTCCTTCCATCGTTGCCGGCCAGCCAGTGCGCGTCCAATCGCCCGCGAGAAACAGATTCTTCACTCCGAAGTCCTGCCCTGGCCGCCAACGATCGATACCCGGCTCGGGAGAAAATGTCGCATTGATTTCCTTGATCACCGTGGCTTTTCCCAGATGGGCGTCTCGCGTGCCGGGCAAAATGTCCGCGAGCTCCCGCAAACAGAGGTCAATAATTTCCTGCCGTGATCGCTGCACCAGCTCATACGACGCGCTAATGACGAGCTGCAGGTACTGGCCTCCTGATCGCATCTCTTTTGCACCAGCGCCACCAGCCTGCGCGTACAGCAGAGTTTTGTTAAAAACCCATTGCGTGGTGTGGTCGAGAAGCGCCAGGAACGGCTCCTTCATCACCGTGCGGTCAAACCAAAGATGAACGCCCGTTATGGGCGACGTCTTGATGTGCCGCAACCCTTCCAGCGCACTTCCCTGCTCTCCAAATTCTTTTGGGAGTAGACCCAGGACTGCGCTGTGCGGCACGGCGACGACACAAGCGTCCGCGGATACCTCCGAGTCGTCATCAAGCACCGCTCCCGCAAACCGGCCGTCGCTCACCCGAATTTCGCGGATTCCGCAACGAAGCCGCACCGGGCCGCCTCGGCTCGCCACGGCTTTGCGGCAGCCTTCGTAAAGCTCGCCGAGCGGCACCGACGGGATACCCAGGCGATAGCCGCCCCGGCTACCAAGGAATGCCTTCCAAAACACGTCGATGCCATAGCAGGCGCCCATGCGCTCCAACTCCTCATCGAGCGCGCTGACCAGCACAAGGCGCCAGAAGCGCTCGATGGCACCCTTGGTCTGCTTCATACGAATCAGCCAGTCGCGCATCGAAATGGATTCAATGTTCGGAGGCTTCCCGCCCGCCCAGGCAATCGCGAGCAGCGCCCTGGCGATCGCGTTTTTGTCGGCTAGCCCGAGCGCGCCGAACGCGAGAAACGAAGGCGTCATGTGGAAGGGCGGAGGCAGCCAGGACGAAGCTTCGATCGTCGAGCGGCGTCCTTGCCGATCGACGAAATACAGCCGGTCGTAAAAGCGGATTTTTCCCGCAGCACCTGCACGCTGGTAAAAATCCGCGAGGTTCGTGCAACAGCCGAGCGTGACGTGCTGGCAATTGTCCACTTCATTGCCATCGGGCAATGTGTAGGAAGTAGCGCGTCCGCCGAGGTGCGGGCGTTTCTCGAACAGCCGAACTTCGATCCCTGCTTCAGCCAGCGCGACGGCGGAGGCCAGGCCCGCCAAACCGCCGCCGATCACCAGCACGCTTTGCGAGGACATCCGTCTTCCACCAGCCCGCCATCCCTGACGTCAGGAGATATTTAAGTTTTTCGGCGCTCGAGAGCGACACGCGCGAAGAGAATACGTCGAATCCACGTTCCTCGATGCGCGCGAGGAGCGTGCTGTACGTCCTGATCAAGGCGCGCAAGGTTGCCCTGCTGTCTGCGTCCACTTCGTGAACGAGCGGAGCGCCCTCGTCGTAAAATCGCCACGCGCGAGTCGCCACAAACTCTAGAAGATCGCGAAGAGA
>PKUY01000237.1 GCA_003131705.1 Acidobacteriota bacterium
GGTCAGCGATCTGCGCGAGCTGAAGGCCGATCCGGATGCTCCGGGTAGCGGCGTGGTTCTCGAATCGCGGATGGACAAGGGCCGCGGTCCGGTTGCCACCGTTCTGGTGCAAAACGGCACGCTGCACGTGGGCGATGTTTTCATCGTAGGCGCGGTGTACGGAAAAGTCCGCGCGATGTTCGACGACCATGCGCAGGCCATCAAGCAGGCCGGTCCATCCACGCCAGTCGAAGTGCTTGGCTTGCAGGGTGTCCCTGAAGCGGGCGATCAGTTCCAAGTGGCCGACGAAGCGAAGGCGCGGCACATCGTGGAATATCGCCAGGGAAAACAGCGCGAAGCCACTCTCGCGAAGAGTTCCTCAGGGCGACTGACGCTCGACCAATTGCACGAACAGCTTCGCGTTGGTGAAGTGAAAGAACTGCCGGTAGTGATCAAGGCGGACGTGCAAGGATCGGTCGAAGTGCTCAGCGAGATGCTGACGAAAGCTTCCACCGATCAAGTCACGCTGAAAGTGATTCAGGCAAATGTGGGTGCGGTGACCGAGTCCGACGTGATTCTCGCATCAGCCTCCAAAGCAATCATCGTCGCGTTCAACGTGCGAGCGGACCGGAAGGCCAGCGATCTGGCGCAACGCGAGGGCGTGGACATCCGGCAGCACACGATTATTTACGAACTGCTGGACGAGATGAAGAGGGCTTTGTCCGGATTGCTCGCGCCGATCATCAAGGAAACGCAGCTCGGGCGAGCGGAGGTTCGCAATACGTTCCGGGTGAAGGGTTCCGGGACGATCGCAGGCTGCTCGGTGCAGGACGGCATCATGAAGCGCGACGCGGAGGTGCGCGTGCTGCGCGACAACGCGGTCGTCTATACGGGCAGAATTGTCTCGCTGAAGCGTTTCAAGGAAGATGCGAACGAAGTGCGCTCCGGGTTCGAGTGCGGCGTCGGGATTTCGAATTTCAACGACGTGAAAGTGGGCGACATACTCGAATGCTTCAAGATTGAAAAGTCGCAACCTTTGGAACTTTCGAGCCCGCCGGATCGTGGGGCCCGGCCACAGGCCGGCGCCGAAGCAAGGCGCAACGCTTAACGGAGAAATCGCGTTTCGTTGCGAGCCGCATGACGCGTTGAATGGAACCGCCTTCGGCCCGCGTTCCCATTGAAAAGGGCGCAGTGTCTGACTGAATTTCTGCGGCTGGGCTCCCTTCCCCAGACGATTTGGGTAAGGACACGCTGAAATGCCGATCGGTCTCCTCACGCTGGAAATTCACATCGCTGATGCGCAGTCGCTCAAAGACAAGCGGCAGGTGCTGCGCAGTCTGAAGGATCGTTTGCGCGCGCGCTTTAACGTGGCTGTCGCCGAACTCGAGCATCAGGAATTGTGGCAGCGAGCGCGTGTCGGCGTGGTGAGTATTTCGAGCGACGGAAAACATTTGCAAGAATCGATGCATGCGGTTGCGGCTGAATCGGAGCGCGTCCTGGGGCGCGATCTCCTTTCGCAAGAGATCGAATACTTTGAGGAAGCGGAATGACGGTTGCGGGATATCGGCCGGCGCGAATCGCGGAAGAAATCCGAAACGAAATCGGATTGATGCTCGCGGGCGAACTAAAGGATCCGAGGCTGGCGCTGCCTCTGATCGTCACGGAGGTTCGCCTGGGAGCCGGGATGCGCACGGTGCGCGTGTTCGTGCGCCTCGAAGGCGATGAGAAGGAGCGCGCGTCCGCGCTGAAGGGTTTGAAGGCTGCAGGGGGATACGTGCGGCACGAATTGGTGGAACGGCTGCGCTTGCGGCGCGCTCCCGAAATCATTTTCCATCCGGACCAATCGGAAGAGTACGGCCAGCACATCGACGAATTATTGCGAAAGGTCAGTCCCCCGGAGAAATCGTAGCGGGGCGCGCAGCCCTTGCAGATTTGCCGGCTCGAATCCGGCGCTACGAGACGAAATGCCACGGACACCACAACCTCCACCGATTGACGGAATCCTCGTCGTCGACAAGCCGCGCGGGAAGACCTCGCATGATGTCGTCGAAGCGGTGCGCCGGCTCGTCGGATTCCGGCAGATCGGGCATCTCGGGACGCTCGATCCGCTTGCGACGGGCGTGCTGGTGCTCGCGCTCGGGAAAGCCACGCGACTGGCAAGATTTTATACGGGGCGCCGCAAGCGCTATACCTGCGCGGTGCGGTTCGGGTTCGCAACGGACACCTATGACGCGGACGGCGAAGCAGTTTCCGAGGACGCGGCTCCCACACTGGATTTCGAGCAGCTTCAAACTCTGGCGTCGCAATTCGTTGGCAAGATACTGCAGACTCCTCCGTCGTTCTCGGCAAAGAAAGTTCACGGACAGCGGGCGCACGAACTCGCGCGACGGCACAAGCCCGTGAATCTGGAACCGGTCGCCGTGGAGGTTTACGAATTCCGTCTGATAGGCGTGGAAGGTCCGGTCGCGCGATTCGCGGTGGAATGCGGCGCCGGAACTTACATTCGTTCGCTCGCGCACGACATGGGTAAATTGCAGGGGTCCGGCGCGCACCTGGCGGAAATCGTGCGCACGGCAGTGGGAGAGTTCACGCTCGACCATGCGGTTCCCCTAGCGGAGCTTGCTGAGGATGCGAAGGCCGGAAAGCTGGAAGCGCGCGTAATCCGTCTCGAGAATCTGCTGCCGGAATTGCCGCGCGCCACCGTGCTGCCAATTGTCGAAAAGCGCGTGCAGCACGGAGCGAAGTTTAATCTGACGCTCGCGCAGATTCAGCCAGGCCAGGTGACCGCAGCACAGGGCGCTCCGGCAGTCCTCGATTCAGGAGAGTGGCATCCTTCGCGGCTGCGCGTGTTCAATCAACAGGGGCAATTGGTCGCGATTGCCGAACCTGTGGTGCCGCGCACCTACCAGCCAGTGGTGGTCCTCGAAACTGCTCCGCAATCCTAGAAGTTTCCTCGCGGTTCGCTGCAAATTCAAATCTAAAAAGTTTTGTGAGCCTGTGTAAGCCTGTGGCCGACAAATGCAGGAGACACAGACGAACCCGTGCCACAGAACCGGGAGCGGCGGCGCTGGCACGCGATGAGCGGGATTCTATTACGGGGGTGGAGCCTGGGCGGGAGGAGGAGCTTGCACGCCGGTCGGACCTTCGCTCGAGCCTTGACCAGCGTAGATAAAGTGATCCTTGCGCGGCGCAAGACGAACCATGCGCGGCGTGACTAAAATCAGTAACTCGCTGTCCTGCTGCTGGGCATTCTGGTCTTGATCGAAAAGGCCGACAACCGGAACGGCGGCAATTCCCGGCGTACCGACGATGGCGTTGGTGACCTGAGACTGAAGGAAGCCCGCCAGGACAGCGGTTTCGTTTTGCTTGAGGCGCACGGTCTGCTCGACAGATTCGTTGCTGATTACCGGAATGGAGTTGATGCTCCGTCCGGAGACGCTGCTGATGCCGAAGGCGAGCTGGAGCGTCACGTCGTTGTTCGGATGGATGCGCGGCGTGGCTTTTACCTTGAGGCCGACGTCAAGATACTCGATTCCGGGGTAGGGCGTGCCGACTGATCCCAACGAGGAACCAAAGAGGCTGGCAGAGTCGAGAATCACTGTGACCTCCGCGGCTCCGTTGTCCGCGGTGACGACATCCGGGAGGCCGTCGCCGTTGAAATCAGCCGACGCGATCGCAACAGGGGCGCTGCCCACCGGCAATTCAGAAAGAATCGTGAAAGTGTTGTTGGGTGAATTTATTAGGACCGTGACTGCGTTGTCTGTCTCATCCGTGACGACCAGGTCGGGTGCGCCATCGCCGTTGTAGTCAGCTACGGCAATCGCGATCGGGCCAGCGCCGGCGGGGAAAAACGTCTGAGGCCCGAACGTGCCGTTTCCCTCGTTTGTCTGGTTGGGATTCGGGTTTCCTAGAAGAATTGAAACGCTGTTGCCCGTTACCGCTCCACCACCGGCGGCGGTGGATGGCGCTCCGCTATTGGCTACCGCGAGATCGAGGATGCCATCTCTGTTGAAGTCTCCCGTGGCCACAAACGCCGGGGTGTTCCCCACGGGATAAGGTGAGTCAGGCGCCTGGGTGAACGTACCGTCGCCGTTGCCGAGGAACACTTGCACGAGGCCAGAGTTGTTGGTGACGTTTGGCTTTTCGGTGACAACCAGATCCGTGTGGCCGCTGTTGGTAAAATTGCCGGTGACGAGTGCGGTGGGCGTAAAACCAGCGGCGAGTTGGATCAGAGGGGGCGTGGCAGGCTTGAACGTGCCGTCGCCATTGCCGAGGAGAATCGAAATTGTATCGTCGGCCTGATTCGCGACGGCGACGCGCTCAAATCCGTCTCGGTTGAAATCACCCGTGACGACGTACACCGGAGACTTGCCGACCGCGATTGGGGATTGGCCCGCTTCGGTGAAAGTGCCGTCGCCATTTCCAAGCAGAATCGCGACGCTGCCCGCACCGGTGGTCGAGTTGATGAGCGACACCGCAAGATCGTGATGGCCACTGCTTGTAAATTGAGCCGTGGCCAGAGAGGTGGGGCTGAAGCCAGTTGGAAGTTGGACCAAGGTTTGCGCAAGAAACGTGCCGTCGCCGTTGCCTGGGAGAATCGAAAGTGTGTCGTCGGCCTGATTCGCGACGGCGATATCGATGTTGCTCACGGAAAGAGTGTCATGGAAATCGGCCGTGACGACGGAAACCGGTTTGTTGCCCGCTGGATAATTCGTGATTGGATTGACCGAGCTGTTGATGGCGCCCGGCCCCGTTCCCGACACCAGACTCGGAGAGAACGTGCTAAGTGAAACGGGAATGCGGTCTCCGACGAAGAATGTCGCCGGTTGGCCATCCTGCGCGCGAAGTAGGACGCGGCGCCCGTGCTGCACGAGCGAAAGCATCTCCGAAAAATTTGCGGCGGCACCGGGCAGCGTGGCGAAGAAAGTCGACACACCTCCTCCGAATGCGATCAGCGGCGGGACGGACGAGCTCCCGAAAATCTGCTCGATGACGTTGACCAAGCCCTCGCCGGACTGTTGGGCCTCCTGAATCTGCTGCGTGCTGACAGTAAATACCTGAGAATGTTGTGGCGGAGTGATCCCAAGCTGGCGCGCGTAGTCTTTGTCCACTTCGAGGATTTCGATTTCAAGAATCAGCTCGCCGGTGGGCTGCTCGAGATTGTCGATCAGGTCCGCTGCCACGGCGATGGCCCGGGGTGACGCACGCAGGGTGAGGGTGCGGCTGGACGTGTCCATATCCGAACGGGTGATCCCGGCAATTTCGCGGACCATGCGCAGGATTTCGGTCATCTGGTCGGGCGTCTCGGAAGCGGGAAGCAGTACAGTGCGGACGACGGATGGCTCGTAGTCTTTGAGTTTTTGCGGAGTGTTTTCCGAAACGAAAAACAGGCGCCGCGTGAGTGGCCGCCAGAACGTACCGGTCATCTCACCGAGCAAACGCGTNNCGTCGAAAAATCGACGTCGTCGAGATGGAATCGCAACGTCCGTGCATGCAGGTCGACGTCAAAGGCGACCTCCAGACCAAATTGGCGCGCGAGCTCCTCGTACGCTTCCTGAGTATCGCCGCGATAGTCGAAGCTGCGCTTTCCGGACTGAAAAGCGAGGTGAACTTCGCCACCGAGATCGGGTTCGGCGATTTCGCGCGCGTGTCCGGGTTCCGCCGCGAGCAATTCCGAAAGCCGCTCGCGCACGACGGTATTGGNNGTAGCTAATTCCTTACGGGCAGCCTCCAACCGGCCGGAAACGGCGTCGCGCTCGGCCGCGTCCATCTTGGTCTGCACCAGACGGCTCTTGGCGATTTCGCGGCGAAGGAGATATTCGCGCTCGGCGGGCGCCCAGTTCGCGGCATCCGAGTAAGCGGCGTAGGCAGAGTCCCAATCCTGCTGTNNAGATGGGAGCAGAAACGGGTTGGGTCTGCGATTGCGTTGGTGTTGCCGAGGGCTGCGGTGGTGTCGATTGCGCGCGGGTTGCCGTCACCAGAACGGTGGAAATCGCGAGCGCGGCTGCGAGCGACGCGGGTAACAGGTGGATCGAGGGCGACACGCGGCGGCCTCTTCTGTAATGAATTCGATTCGCCATCACGATCTAGGATGCGTATTGTACAGGGATTATAAGAATCGGGCGTAGAGGCTTGAATATACTTGCGTTTAGGGCTGCACGGCGATAGACTCGAAGTATCAGTTGCAACTCGTTTACAACTGGCAATTTCATGATTCCAGCTCTCCTAGTGGCACTCCGGGAAGGTGTCGAGGCCGCGCTCGTCGTCGGCATCGTACTGGTGTATTTGGATCGCAGCGGCCGGCGCGCCCTGAAAAGCTACGTTTGGGGCGGCGTGATCCTGGCGTGTGCGGCGAGCGTGGGCGCTGCCCTGTTGCTGCAGCGCTGGGCTATCAGCGAGGACGGCTTCGAGGGCCTGCTGATGCTGGTGGCGGCGGCGCTGGTCGTCACCATGATCGTGTGGATGAACCGCGTGGCGCGGCATCTGAAGAAGCACATCGAAGATCGCGTCGAAAGCTACNNCCGAGCCGCTCGCAACTTGCGACAAGATATCGAGCGGCGCGTGGAAACGTACGCGCAGCAATCGACGCGCGCGGCGGGATGGGGCATCGGGCTGTTCGTCTTTTTCATGGTGGTGCGCGAGGGCGCGGAGTTGGTGCTGATCCTGCGCGCGGTGGAACTTTCGAGCGCGGGCGTGCAGGTCTGGATCGGAACGCTGCTGGGGATCGCAATCGCGGTCGCGGTGGGGATGTTTTTCTTCCAAGGAACGCTGCGAATTCCCCTGCATAGGTTCTTTACTGCAACCACCGTTATCCTGATGGTGGTCGCTTTCCAATTGGCACTGACGGGCGTGCACGAGCTGAGCGAGGCGATGTGGATATGGTCGAGCAAGACCGAGATGGCCACAGTCGGGCCGATCGTGCGCAACGAGGTTTTCTTTTTCGTGGTGATCCTCGGAGCGGCCACGCTGGTGGTGCTGCGCGAATGGTTCAGTGCGCGGCAGCCGTCCGATGACCCCGCGATGAATCCCGCCGAGCGCCGCATGCGCGAGTGGGAATTCAAGCGGCAGAGGCGATGGAGCTTTGCCGCGGCTATTCTGTGCGTGCTGGTGGTTGTCTCGCTTGCGGCCGAGTTCGCCTACACGCAGGCGATGAACGCACAGACTCCCGCGAAAATGCTGACGGCGCAGGGCAATCAAGTTCGCATCCCGCTTTCCGATCTGACCGATTCCAGTTTGCACTTTTACAACGCTGACGTGAATGGCACAGCGATCCGCTTTCTGGTAATTCATCAGATCAATGGAAACTACGCCACGGCGCTCGATGCCTGCCAGATCTGCGGCAGAGCTGGATACAGGCAGGACGGACAGAACATCGTGTGCCGGAATTGCGGCGCGTCGATTTACGCCCCGTCGATTGGCGATCGAGGCGGGTGCAATCCGATCCCCGTGAAGTCCCACATTGACGCGGGAGAATTGGTCGTCGATCTCTCGGCACTCACTGACGCGAACGCGATGATTCATTCCTAACGCGATGGTCATTCTTGACTCAATGACTGAGGCCTAAAATGTTTGCGAGACTTGTCAGCGAATCATTCGTGCGCAATCCCCGCCGGAAGTTGCTGACGGCCGCAGCGCTCGTGGTCGGAATGGCCGTAGCGACGGCAACACTGACTGTGGCGCTGGAGGTTGGCGACCGGCTGGCGCGGGAG
>PKUY01000134.1 GCA_003131705.1 Acidobacteriota bacterium
CTCTTGTTGTTAGGTGGACAGGCCTACCTTGGAGGAGAAGCAGGCGTTCGTCTGGGTCGAGTCGGAATGGACCGAACTCGTATAAGTGCTTTGCCCTCTCGTTCATAGCTGCCTAAGACTCGATTTCATAAATTCTTAAGAATGCTTTTACAATTATTAAATGACATTCCCAACGGCTGTAACGTAATTTTCGCCATCGTATCACGACTCAAAGAGTTGAATTCAATATATCGCGATTGTACTTCGAGAGGTCTTCTCGCCTACCNNTACTTCGAGGTCTTCTCGCCTACCGCAGTCTAGGCGCCCGGTCCAAAGTAGGGTGGTAGCGGGAGGAGGCAACGGGGAGTCGACAGGGGATAGGCCCCGGTCTAGGGTTTGCCAGTCGTTTAAAGTCACCGCAACTGGAGAGGATAAGAGGATGATCATGATCTCTAACAAAAGCAATATTCTTGCTGTGCTTACTATTGCCTTAGCAATCAGCCTTTTCGTCTCAGTCCCAGTTTATTCGCAGGTCACCGGAGCCACACTCACCGGTACCGTGACAGATACATCGGGAGCAGTGATCCCCAACGCCCAAATTTCCATCAAGAACGAGGCAACTGGAGTCACGAGGGATGTCACAACTAATTCCGCTGGCTTGTACTCGGCGCCAAATCTGGTGCCCGGACACTATGAGACGACGGTTTCTGCTCCCGATTTCGAAACCGTGGTGAACACGGGGATCACTTTGACGGTGGGGGCCGAGCAAGTCCTTAATTCCATCCTAAGAGTGGGGAAGGTTGCTCAGAAAGTTGAAGTGACTGGCGCAGCTCCCGAGGTGGAGTTGGCTACGTCCACCGTGAGCGCCCTAGGGAACTCCGAAACCGTGGTCGAGCTGCNNGACGCGATTGGACTCTGCTCGCAAGCCTGCAACCCGGCGTCAACATTGTCCCGACTCAAGCTGTCCTGTCTGGCACAAGCGGGGCTCGGGTCTCGCGTGGCGTTGGAACTCAGATGGCCATCTCCGGCACGCGGCCGCAACTGAACAATTATCGCCTCGACGGGCTTAGCGTCGTTGACTTCTCAGGGGCGGGACCGGGTAGCGTATTGGGCGTTACTCTGGGTGTGGATGCGGTTGGGGAATTTTCCGTTTTGACGGCCAATTATTCTGCTGAGTATGGACGAACGTCCGGCGGAGTAATCAACGCCATCACGCGGTCCGGAACAAATCAGTTCCATGGCGACGCTTTCTGGTTTCTTCGCGACGAAGGTCTTGACGCCCGAAATTTCTTTGACAGCAAAACCATTCCGCCGTTTCACCGGAACAACTTTGGCGCGACGCTGGGAGGCCCTATCCAAAAGGAGAAGACTTTCTTCTTCTTCAATTACGAAGGGTTCCGTCAGGCGCGGGGCATTACAAACGTGGACAACGTGCCATCGCAGGATGCGCGGAATGGAATCATACATAATGCCGATGGCACGACGACGACGGTGACTGTCAATCCCTCGATCCAGCCCTATCTCGCTTTCTGGCATCTGCCTAACGCAGGTTTAATAGGGGTAGGCAACACAGGACACTACGACGTAGCGGTCAACAATGTCGGTAACGAGAACTTTTGGACTACGAGGATAGATCGGAAGATTTCAGAGAAAGACAGTATTTCTGGAACCTGGGTTCACGATGCAGGTTCGAACATCGCACCGGAAAAGCTCGACAATGTGCTTGTTGGCAACATCTCCAACCGTCAGGAAGTCGTGCTCGAAGAGACTCACGTCTTCAGTCCTTCGCTGGTGAATTCTTTGCGGGGTGGCTACAGCGGCGTTCACGAGAATGCTTCACAACCTTTAGCAGCAATTAATCCCCTTGCCTCAGACATCTCCTTGGGCAGTTTTGCTGGGCGAACCGCGCCGATTATTGTGGTTCCAGGGCTCACCAGTTTCAATGGAGGTCTCGGCGGCCTTGTAAATAGTCATGAGCACTGGAATTCGTTCCAAGCTTACGACGATGCGTTCCTGATCAGGGGCGCTCACTCACTAAAGTTCGGCTTTGCCTTCGAGCGAATGCAACACAACGTGATCATCCCTAACCACCCAAACGGGCAGTTCACTTTTGGCTCCCTCAGCGGTTTCCTGACAAATCAACCTGTTACGTTTCTCGGGCAACTGCCTACCAAGGGAGGTGAAATCGGAGCGCGACAAAGCCTTTTTGGTGGTTACTTCCAGGACGATTGGCGGTTGCGCCCTAACTTGACTCTGAATCTTGGGATCCGCTACGAGGCGGTCACCGTGCCGACAGAGGTTGACAACAAGCTTGACAATCTGCGAACTCTAACGTCGCCCACACCATTTCTGGGCTCTCCCTACTTCAACAACCCGACGTTACACAATTTCGAACCACGGGTTGGTNNCAGTTTCGATTGGGGGTACCAACCCACCATCATCATCGCTACAGTCCCAACTCATTCAATACAACCCACATCGTAACTACGTAATGATTTGGAATCTCAACGTCGAGCAGGCAATCACTCCGAATACTACGCTGTCGGTAGGCTATGTCGGAAATCACGGCGTTCACATGCTAAACCGGGCGGACGACGTCAATCTTGTCATGCCGACGCTTACACCGTTCGGATATCTCTGGCCCTCGCCGATCGGCAGTGGCACGCGCGTAAATCCCAACGTGGGAAAAATTTACGGCGAGTTTTGGGACGGTACCGCTTTATATGACGCCCTCGAAGTAAGGTTGTCAAAAAAGCTCAGCCACGGTTTCCAGGTGCAGGGCTCTTTCACCTGGGGCAAGAGCATTGACACTGGATCGGCCAGCGTGATCGGCGATCCCTTTTCGAACTCCATCACGAGTCTATTGCAGTTCTGCAGTGCGTGTAGACGTGGCCCGTCAGACTTCAACATAGCTCATACGCTCGTGGTTAATTACATTTGGGATGTTCCGACTCCAAAGAACTGGGACGGTTTTGCTTCACATGTGCTTGGGGGATGGGAGCTAGGAGGGATCGTCACCGCCGAGTCTGGCGTACCGATTACGCCACTAATCGGTGGAGATCCGCTCGGCGAAAAAAGCACCGACCCTTTTGCTTACCCAAACCGTTTGACCGGGCCTGGCTGCGGCTCCCTTGTCAATCCGGGAAATACTACGAATTATATCAAGCTCAGCTGCTTCTCCCTCCCGACCGCCCCAGCTGCCCTTGCCGCGCAGTGTGTACCGTTTGCCAGCGCCACCCGGGTCCCGATAGCAGGTACATGCGCGAACCTTTTTGGCAACGCTGGCCGCAATTCGATAGTCGGACCCGGACTGGTGAACTTTGATGCCTCGTTGTTTAAAAACAACTACATTAAGAAAATTTCGGAGGCCTTCAACATACAGTTTCGCGCGGAGTTCTTCAATGTTTTCAATCGAGCCAATTTCGCAACACCTTTTGACAACGAAACGCTTTTCGATAGCCACGGAAGTCCGGTCGCCGGTGCGGGAGCGATTGATCAGACGTCAACACCATCGCGAGAGATCCAGTTAGCGCTAAAGGTGATTTGGTGATGATAGTTTGACAAGCAGCCTCATTTGTCCGATGAGGGTGATGAGCAAGGAACCATGTTGCGACGAGCCGGGGGGGATATGCGGCATCTGAAGCACGTCGATGTAGTGATAGTGGGCGGTGGCTGGACTGGTCTGTTGATGGCCAAAGAGATTACCAGCCGCACTCCGCTTTCGGTTGTGGTCCTCGAACGGGGTGGACCGGCTCANNCGGCTCGCGAGCCTGCAGATTACGCTGTAACGATGGATGAACTCGATCACTCTATCAGGCATCGAGGGTTCCTGAATCTCGCGGACGAAACATACACGCATCGCCACTCGAGCAAAGACACGGCCGTGCCAATCAGGCAGTACGGCGCCTTTACTCCAGCCACAGGGGTGGGGGGCTCTGGGGAAGTCTGGGCTGCCATTGCGACCCGCCATTTTCCAGACCAGTTCAAGCTGGCCACCCATCTGCGAGAGAAAGTTGGCTCTACAGGGCTACCCGACAATCTTGCAGTGCAGGATTGGGGTGTCACCTATGACGAGCTTGAGCCCTACTATTGGCGCGCCGAACAGATGATGGGCGTTAGCGGCAAGGCAGGCAACCTCCGCGGCAAACTGGTCGAGGGCGGCAACATATTCGAAGGTCAGCGGTCGTACGAGTTTCCGAATCCTCCGCACAAGATGACGTATTTGATGACCATGTTCAATAAAGCTGCTCTTGAACTCGGCTATCATCCCTACCCATCGCCTGCTGCTACCCTCAGTCAATCGTACCGTAATCCTGATGGAGTCACGCGTCCGGCCTGCATCTATTGTGGCTACTGTAATGGGTTCGGTTGCATGATCGGGGCGAAGGCCCAGCCGAGTAACACCCTTTTGCCGGTATTGATGAAGAAGAAGAACTTCAGTCTGCGAAGCAACTGTTCTGTGCGGCGGGTACTCCACCGTGACGGCAAGGCTGAAGGCGTTACGTATGTAGACGCCTCAGGTCAGGACGCGTTCCAGCCAGCGGATGTGGTAGTGGTGGCTGCTTGGACGCTTGAGAGCACGCGGATCTTGTTGCAATCTGGCATAGGCGATCCTTACGATCCAGCCTCGGGGACAGGCACTCTCGGCAAGAATCTCACCCATCAGGTAAGCCAACGCGTCGAGATCTTTTTTGACAAACCACTGAACTCTTTTATTGGAGCAGGCGGGCTGGGAGTATCGCTCGCGGATTTCGCCGGCGATCTGGACTTTTCCGCGGGTCTGCTACGGGGTGGCCTAATTAGAGTCAACAGCTTGGGGCAGGGTCCGATTGCATCCTTTGGGAGGATCCCAAAGGGAGAACCGAAGTCAAACTGGGGCTCAGAGTGGAAAAAGGCCGCATTGCACTGGCAGGACAAAGCAGGAAGCATTTCGTGCGAGGGTACCCACTTGGCGTACCGACAGAACTACATGGACCTTGATCCCACTTACACCGACAAGTTTGGCGACCCCTTGCTGCGGCTTACCCTCGATTGGACAGACCATGAGAGGCGCCAGGCGGCCTTCCTGGCGAAAATTGAGATTTCGCTTGCGAAGGCGATGGGAGCCAAACTGGGCGGAACGGGACGAGAGGTCGGCGACCACTACGCGACCACCTACTACCAAGGTACCCACATCCAGGGCGGCGCAATCATGGGCGACTCGCCTGAGCGAAGCGTCGTGAACCCTTGGCTGCAGCATTGGCGCATGCCAAATCTTTGGGTAACCGGTGGCTCGGCATATCCCCAGGCAGATTCTTCGAACCCTACTCTCACCATCCTCGCCTTGACATATCGCGCGGCGGACGCGTTTGTCGATCGCTACCTTAAACGACCAGGAGCTCTCGCGTGAAACGTCGAGAATTTATCATTCTTCCTGCAAAAACCTTGGGCGGATTACTTTTGTACACCCTAGCGGGTGTGCCGATTCGAGTAAACGCGCAAGAGGGGGCAGTGCGCCGACCTTTACAATTTTTCACTGCAAGCGAAGCGCGAGTGATCGCTGCGGCTTGCGAACGCATCTTTCCGAGCGACGATAGCGGACCGGGCGCGAAGGATGCCGGCGTCATCATCTACATCGATCGTCAACTTGCGGGGCCCTATGGCCACGATCGCTATCGTTATACCAAAGGCCCCTTTCTACAGTCGGTTCCTGAGCATGGTTATCAGGGTAAGGCGAATCCGCAAGAAATCTACCACGACGGCTTGCGGCAGCTTGGAGAGGGCTTTGCCGATCTGGACGCCGCCAAGCAGGACGAAGCGCTGCGGGCAATTGAAAACACAATGTTTTTTCAGATGATGCGCACTCATACGATCGAGGGAATGTTCAGTGATCCTATGCACGGCGGTAATGCGGGCCTCATCGGTTGGCAGCTTATTGGCTATCCGGGGCCGGTAATGAGCCATCTCGACGAGATCGGCAAGAATAACGGCGAGCCATGGCGTGGCAAACCGATGAGCCTGGAAGAGGTACTGGGACAACCGGTGAAGGGCTGGGAGGAGCAGCGCGATTAGCACCCCTGTGGAGACATAGGGTTGGCGACGCCGCGAGCTAATTAGGACAACATGCAAAATTCTTCAGAAGGATGGGAGAACCGCCGCAGATTTCTGCGGTGGCTCATGGCCAGTCCACTATTGGCTTACTCGGGCCTCTCGTACGGATCCGTGGGTAGACTCCTTGCGTCTGGGGGACAGGACGGCCAGCGCGCCGCCGAAACAATCGAAAAGGTCAGGCAAGACGCAGACTTAATCACAAAGCCCGAGCAAGCCCTGAACGTCATGGATTTCGAAGCGGTTGCTCGCAAGACACTTCCTCCCGCGCACTTTGGAGCCATAGTGGGCGGCGTGGACGACGATGCGACGGTTCGTGCCAACCGGGAGGGTTTCTCACGCATTCAGATTCGGGCTCGTCGGCTGGTAGACGTGCAGAAAATCGACATGTCCGTCCGGCTGTTCGGCACCGCCTGGGACAGTCCGATCATACTCGCACCTGTTGGCGGTCAGAAGGCGTTCCATCCTGACGGCGAGATCGCTGTTGCCAAGGCTGCTCGCTCGAAAGGACACCTGCAGATTCTGTCAACGGCCACGAGCTCGTCGGTCGAAGCCGTGATTGCCGCGCGGGGCGTTCCCGTTTGGTACCAGCTTTATCCAACGAACGTTTGGAACGTTACGCAGGCGCTGATCAAGCGTGCTGAGGCGGCTGGCTGCCCCGTGCTGGTGCTCACCGTAGATGTGGAGGGAGGCCACAACCGGGAGACGGCGGAGCGTTTCGCACGAATGGATTCCCGAAATTGCGACACGTGTCACGGGAGTGCACAAAACCGGCAGAACGGCTTCCTGCTCCGCCGGAAGCCAATGTTCGAAGGTCTCGATGTGTCCGACGTGACTGCTAGTGACCCGAAGTTCATGAACTGGGACTTCGTGAAACGCCTGAAGGACCTAACCACGATGAAGTTCGTGATCAAGGGCATCGTCACGCGAGACGATGCCCAACTCGCAGTCGAAAATGGCGTAGACGGCATCATCGTATCCAACCACGGTGGGCGGGGCGAGAATAGCGGCCGTTCAACCATCGAGAGTCTGCCCGAAGTTGTGGAAGGCGCTGGCGGAAAGATTCCTGTACTGGTCGATGGTGGTTTTCGTCGTGGGACAGATGTGTTTAAGGCGCTTGCGCTCGGCGCTAAAGGCATCGCTATTGGTCGGCCTTACATATATGGTTTGGCGGCGTTTGGACAATCGGGCGTTGAGACCGTGCTTGACATCCTGCGGCGCGAGTTGCAGACGATCATGCGACAGGCTGGAACGACATCGGTCGACAAGATCACGGCGGCGTACCTTGTAGATCGGTCGAGGTGAGGTGGATTGATTCACGACGGCAGACCTGCCGTTCTTGCAGGAAAACTGACTTGAAATCGAATATTCCGGCTGAGAAGCGATACGCAGTGGGCATTAAAAATCACGAACGAAAGGGGAGTGCAAATGTTGGTAAAAGGGGTTTTCGCAAGCATCGTTTTAATGATTGTGTTTTTGACGGTGACGGTTCGAGCGCAAATGGCAGCGGTTGACAAGAGGGTTACCGTAACCAGTTCTGGAAAGACAAGCTCTGCAGATTCGGTTCCCTCTGAGGTCACCTACATCCCCAAAGAGAAAATAGCGGCAGCCTTTGCCAAAGGAGGGGCACTGTCGGAATGGAGCGACGGACAATTGAAATACGGGGTTCGCATAGCGCGCCATGATAAACCAGAACTGGTCGAAGTCCATGCCCTTAAGACGCACATTTTTTACGTTTTGGAGGGATCGGCTACATATGTCACCGGCGGTACGGTCGTTGACCCCAAGACCACTGAGCCCAACGAGATTCGCGGGAGCGCCATCGACGGTGGTGAGGTCCATCACCTGTCGAAGGGTGACGTGTTCATTGTGCCCAAAGGAGTCCCTCACTGGACCAAGGATGTCGAAAGTCCAATAATTATCTTTACCGTTAACATTCCCTAAAAAGCGAAGCGGCGTAGGGCGAGCTATTGATAACGAGGAGGGTGGATGAAAGGTATGGTACTTGTGTGTTTGATTGCGATGACTGCACTGGCTACCCTCTCGCTTGTGATATGGGGTTCGTTGCCAAGCGAAGTTAGAGCGCAGTCCGGGAAGCCGGCCATTGACGCACCAAAGTTCGAAGTAGATCCGTTTTGGCCTAAACCGCTGCCGAATCATTGGGTGATTGGGATGGTGGGAGGTGTGTGCATCGATGCCCAAGACCATGTTTTCACTGTGACTCGGGACGAATTTCTGACCCATTTCGAACACAACAGCGCGAAGTTAGCGCCGGGAGTTATCGAATTTGATCCAGAGGGCAACGTTGTAAATTCCTGGGGAAATCGCGACTCAATGCCGAAGGAGCTCCACGGTTGCTTTGTCGACAATGAGGGGAATATATGGATCGCTGGTAACCATGACGGAATC
>PKUY01000391.1 GCA_003131705.1 Acidobacteriota bacterium
GTACGCCAGTCCTCCTTTAGTTCCCGACCGCGAAGAAGTGCCCGTTGTTCTGTGTGTAGAGCTTGCCGTCAGGCGCGATGCATCGCGGTATGTTGTGTAAAATGTCTTGCCATGCCGGCATTCATCGCGCCGCCGGCGGCTCCTGGTCGGTGGGAATTCCCACGAAACAGCGATAGAACGCAACGGCTCGATTCACTGATGAAGACTCGTTTCCCGCGATCAGCCGGTTGGCGTTCTTTCCTGTGCGCNNAGCGCATCGTGCTGACGTTCTCGACCTCGAAGACGATCCGGTCCGCAGAAGCCTCGGCAATCTGCATTCGGTAGATTGCTTTGCCGGAAAGGTTATCAACCTGTTCAAAGTAGAGAACCTTGCCCTCTTTCATCTCATCGGGCGTGAAGCCTTCGCGCCGTTGACCAGATTGCAAGTCGGTCAGAGCGTAGGCATCGACAATTAGTGTTTGCCACCGCTTGTGAGTGGTCGACCAGTANNCCCAACCGGTGCACGCGGGCGGTCTCCAGTCGCGGCCGAAATCAAACTCGCTCCAGGATTTTACGATGGCCGAATCATCCAGAGCAGGATAGTGCGGAATGGCCTGCTTTCCGCATGGCGGCTGCGGCCCCACTTGGGGCTCCACACCGATGATGCGCGCCGCCTGCAGCGCAGGGGGAGAAAGCCGAAAGCGATCCGCCTCTTGGGCTAAACAGGCCGCGGGCAAAACAAAAAGGAGCGTCGAAAAAGTCAGCGCATCCCGGAACAGGGACCGGCAATCCTTAGTGCGCATGATGACCATTGCCTCCGGGACTAATCAACTTCGTTCTCGCTACGGGGTCGTGTCCTGATTTGCGTGAGGGCTCCGAGCAGCCGCCGTGGTCTGTCCGCGGTGTAGCCGAGAGTTGTCCGCAAAAAAACACTGCTAACGAGCCTATTGCTCAGAAAGCTGCGGCAATCCAAGATTTTCGCCCAGTTTTGTGCCGAGAAGCATCGTCCGCGTCGCTGGCCACCGACGGCGGCGCTGCCGTCCTCAATTGCTGAAGTTCGACCTGAACTTTTGTCCATACCTTTGGCTTTCGCTTAGTCGCATAGAGAGCATCCGGATGCCCGTAAAATTCCAAAAGCTCGGCTCGAAGCTCCGGCGAAGCACCACTAAAGTTCTGCTTCGCGAGCGCGTCCAGTAGCTCTGCGTGCGCCTCATCGTTGAGCCGATATTTTCCGGGACCCGTCGCTTCACCGGTGTCAAAGTTGTCGTTCGCCAAGACCATCGGTTCAGCGCCTACTTGCTCTAGCAGCTTCCGGTAGCGATCCAGAGTCGCGTTGAAGCTGGTTTCGAACATTTTTTCCGTCTCCGGCGTGGGCGTCCGAAGCTGCAGCACCTTTAGCGGACCGATCTTCGGGACAATCCTCGCGAGAAAGGCGAGAAACCCTTCCCAAAAAGTGGGCGGCTGAAATTTCGTTCCCCAGCTCTTTTGATAACTGGCGCGCGACAAATTGTAGAGAAACTTCCTCTTCGTCATGCCAGGCTGGTCTTTCATGATGTCGTCTTTCTTCAGGCTCCAGGCGATGCGCGTAGCTTTGGGAAGGAGCTGGCTGACGTCATGACGGTAAGAACCCAGCACCTTGTCTTCGTCAGCGAGAACGCTCTTGAGATCCAGACCGTATGTTTCCTGAAAGGCTTGTTCCAACAGAGGGACTGAAACCCCGAAGCCGATAAAGTCGTGGTAACTATCCGGAGCGTAGCGTCCCTGCGCTACTTCCAGAACATCGAATCCAAATTCGGTCTTTACGTGCGCCAGCGGGTCTTCTTCGTACGTAACCAGGTCGCCGTACTTCTTTTTCAACTTGGGATACAGCAGGGGGACAGCGCGGTTCGTGCCGATGAGGTGGCCGTCGTTGTCCGCGGCATAGTGTGAGAGCGCGCCGAGCGCAAAAGCGTAGCCGTCCAGATCCTTGGAATCCCGCAGCAGGGCCAGGATGAAGTCCCCACTCCGGACGTAGTGTGTCAAGTCACTGAAGAAATGACTTCCGTGAGGGTAATACCCCATGTCCTGGATAATGGCGCCGCCATACGCATATCCGTGCGCTTCCTTGAGTTCTTCCCCGGTAGCATTGGGGAAACGCTTCAAAAGCAACGGGCGTATGTTGGTGTCCCACACGCTGTCGATGATGGCTTCATGCGCAAGGACGGCATAGGCCGTGCTCTGGGCCGGCCAGCCAATCGACAAGAAAAACGCCAGCACAAGTGCGCAAACTCTCGCGAACCATGTTCTGCCTTCGCCCCGTCGCATTCCGCCCACCGCTGCCGCCTCTTTCCACTCTCAGGGATTGCCGATATCATCCTTAGTATGCACCGAAAGGCCTTTGATTTATGTCTCATACGGGACACTTCTTCTGCTCGTAGGTGGTAAGAGGGTTCGGGGCCTTCTGGGAATCAAGTACGACTTAATGGAAGATGTGAATAAGCGATCCCGAAAGCCCAGCCGCCGAGGGATTGAAGATCGCTGTGTACACCAACACAAGCGTCAGGATGATCATGAGTACGCTCGATCCCCAAGCGATCACGTTGAATGCCCACGAATTCACGTGCTCGCCCATCAGGTCGCGGCGGTTGATCAGAAGCAGAATAAAAATTAGGACGATCGGCAGCCACACGCCGTTTGCAACCTGCGAAAGAACCAAAATTTTCAGCAGCGGCGCCCGCGGAATCAGAATGATTCCGGCGCCCGCTACGATCAGCAATGTGTAGAGGGAATAAAACGTCGGCGCCTCTTTCAGTTTTCGGTCGAGGCCGGCCTCAAAGCCCAGCCCCTCGCAGATCACGTGCGCCGTCGAGAGCGGGAGAATCGAGGCGGCGAAAAGCGACGCATTTAGCAACCCGAAAGCGAACAGCCATCCGGCGAATCTCCCCGCAACGGGAATCAGGGCCTGCGCCGCCTGGCCCGCGTCCGTAATGTTAGTCATCCCATGCAAATGGAGAGTGGCTGCGCAGCAGACGATAATGAAAAACACGATCGCCATGCACGAGATGCTGCCGACCAGCACATCCATTCGGGCGTGCTTGTACTCGCGCGGGCCCACGCGCTTCTCCACGAAACCCGCCTGCAAATAGAAAAATTGCCACGGTGCAATCGTGGTGCCCACCAGTCCGATGAGCATTAACAAGTACGGCGCGTTCCATTGGATCGAAGGAATCACGGTTTCCTTCGCCGCGAAGAGCCAGTCCGGCTTGGCAAGAAACGCCGATACCGCGTACGAGAGATAAAACGCGCAGGCCACCAGAAATATCTTTTCCACCTGCCGGTAGCTGCCGCGAACGACCAGAACCCACACGGCGATGGCCGCAAGCGGCACCGAAACATATTTGCTGATGCCGAAAATCTGCATCGACGCCGCCACGCCCGCGAATTCGGCGACGGTATTGCTTAAATCCACCAGGAATGCCGCAATCATCACGAAAAATGTGGAACGGAATCCAAATTCCTCGCGGATCAGATCGGAGAGTCCTTTCCCCGTCACAACGCCCATGCGGGCGCACATCTCCTCGCTCACGTAAAGCGCGATGGTCATCGGAATCAGGGACCAGAGCAGCGTGTAGCCAAACTGCGCCCCGGACGTTGTGTACACCGCGATGCCGCCCGCGTCGTTGTCCACGTTCGACGTGATCAGTCCGGGACCGACTACGGCCAAAAAGACAGCCAGTCTCCTGCGCATTGTTCGCGTGCGTCGGCTGAAGTTCTTGCCCCGGCTGGCCAGGCGCGAAAGCGTGTCCGTGAATGTAATCCAGGTGTTCATCGCATTCGATTCATCGGCGCAATACCGCGAAATCTCCACTCGAGATTAAGTGCCGCGCGAAAGCTCTCGTCCTAAAGCTTCGTGCAAAGGCGGCTCACCACGTCGTCCACCGTGATAGCCCCTATCGGGCACTTCGTCTCATTCACAACCGTCAGGCTGCGCAAATTGTATTTGTCGAAAAGCTCGTAGACATCCTTGTCTTGGGCGTCCGTCCCCACCGAAAGCAGCGGCTCGAACACAAGCTCGGCCATGCGCTGGTCAGCATCCGCAAGTACCAGTCGCGCCACTGGAACCGTCCCTGCGAGACGCGCTTCGCGGTTGATCAGGACGATGTTGTCCAGTTGATCGAGAGTGATCTCATGGAAACGGATGTAGTCAACCACCTCTCCGCGCGTGGCGTCTTCGCCGACGACCACGATTTCCGTGGTCATCATTCCGCCGGCCGTGTTCTCGCCAAAGCGCATCAGTTCTTTTACGTCGCGCGCTTCGCGGTCTTCCATCTTGTCCAGCACTTTCCGCGACCGTTCTGGCTCCAGGCTCTGGATCAGGTCCGCCGCCGCGTCCGGATTCATTTCCTCCATGATGTCGGCGGCTTTCTCCGGATCGAGTTTTTCGACGACTTGCGTTTGAAGCCGCTTGTCGAGCTCAGCGATTGTTTCCGCGGCCGTTTCTTCGTCCAGCGAATCAATAATTGCCTGGCGCTCGGCGGGCGAAATTTCTTCCATGATGTCGGCCAGATCGGCGGGGTGAAGCTGCGCGAGCTTGTCGCTCGACATCCGCAACTTCACGCGGCGCAGGGGGTCCGGTTCAATCAGGTTCACGAACTCCCAAAGAATTGTCCGCTTGGGCAACTTGCTTTGCAGTCGCCGAATCCCCATCGGCGGGACCAGCCCTTGCAAAAGCCGCCGCACCGCGCCGGGGAGTCCCACGTCCACTTGCGTGACACGCAGCTCGGTGTTGCCGTTCGAGCGATGGTCGCTCAAATCGACATCGTTGACGCGGACGACCTTCCTGCCGTTCGTGTCGATGATCTGCTGGTCCAGCAGATCCTTCTGCACCGCGAGCCATCCTTCGTTCGGATTGTAGAGCTCAAGCGCGGACTCGTCCGTCGAGAGCTTCACGCGGCCCGGCGCCACCGACGCAATCTGATCGTAGCGCGCCACGATCGGTCGATATTGGCCCCGGCCAATCAACAACCGCGAGATACGGTTGGGCTGCTCGTCCGGCACGACGAACATTTCCTTCACGCGCCCGACGAAGTTGCCCGCAGAATCGTAAGTTTCGGCGCCCAAAACTTCCGTGGCGTGCAGCATAAGTTGCTCCTTGAACGGCGAGGTCGGCGCAAAAAAAATGCCCGGGGCCGGCGATGCATCCGGCTACGGGCAAACAAAAAACCGCCGTCGGATTACTTCAGCCCGGGCCTCGCCTCCCTGTTCCCGTGCACCCAATCGGCACGAAAACCGCGAGACTTGCCCGTAGCGCCTGTAGCGCCCGTGTTAAACGACAAGCCATCGCAGGCAAGCAGCAGGAAACGAGCCGCACCCAGCCGGGTGTCCACTGCCCGCCCGGCGGGGCGACTACCTCCGGGTTCCGGATTGGACGAAAGCCCTTGCAACATGTTGCGTTTATGACCCTTTTGACTAGTAAAGGCAGATGGAAATTTTGTCAAGCGAAGAGTGCAGGTTTTATCAATTTTTTACGTAGGAAAGAGCATATTTCGGGCTATCCGGCCGCGTCGCTCGCACTCGGCCCGGTACAGATCCCAGTAGGTGCCCCGAACGTAATCGTGATGCAAATACCCGAGGGCACGGGCGGCGCGGTCAATGGCCTGCGGATCTCCTTCGAGTTCCAAAAAGACGCCCACGGGAGTCTCATCCAGGTCCAGATGAAGCTCCGGCATCCGGAACCGCGTGCGATATTTCTCGTATCGGAACCCCACACGCAGCCCGAGCGACCGCAAGACCTTGGCCCAACTTGACGCGGATGGTACCTCGGCCTCCCGCTCAAGATTCTGTTTGTATCGCGAACTCCGAGACCTGATAGCGGGGATCTTCGACGTGACCACCGCACGCCGACGGCCTCCCAAAATTGTCCTCAAACGCGCCGGCGTCTCGATTCGAAGACGAAGCAGCCTCCCTCGGCGCCGAAAATCCGAATCAGGTGTGTCGTACACGGTGTTCCGTTCGAGCACTCGTCCGTGCTCCCTGGCACCGAGACGCCGCAGATCGCGAAGGAGCGCGGGCAGATTCAAAACACGAAGTTTGATTTCAATTTCGCGGACCGTGCGGCGCCGAGCGGGCATGGCCGAGTATAGCCTAGTCACGCCGGCCTACGCGGACCGGCGACAATCGCGGAATCGAGAAGAAATAGAGCGAAACCCGCTCAGCGCCTGTCCGCATTTTGCGCACTGGGCAAACCGCAAGTAATGTTGCCAATGCCTGGACGAGCCAGCATAATCGCTTTCCTGCCGATGGATGGTGCGCGTACATGACGGAACCAACAACGCCTCTGATGCAGCAGTATCACACCGTGAAAAAACAGCATCCGGCGGCGTTGCTGCTTTTCCGTCTCGGCGATTTCTATGAACTCTTCTTCGACGACGCCGTCGTCGCTTCGCGTGTCCTGCAGATCACTCTCACCTCGCGCAATAAAGAAAAAGGCGAGCGAATACCGATGTGCGGAGTTCCCTATCACGCGGCTGAAAACTACATCGCGCGCTTGATACGGGCCGGGCACAAGGTCGCCATCTGCGAGCAGATGGAAGAGCCGGGCCCGGGGAAGAAGATCGTAAGACGCGAGGTGGTACGCGTTCTGACGCCAGGGACCGCGACAGGCGCGTCGCTCCTCGACCCCAAGGAGAATAACTTTCTGGCGGCAGTGGCGCGCAGCGCCGCTGCCAGCGCTGCCGCAGCGGGCAGCGTTCGGCCGGCGAGCCGACAGACTGAAACGAGAATCGGGCTTGCGTACGCCGATTTGTCCACAGGCGAATTCCGCGCTACGGAATTTGTGGGCGACAAAGCCGAATCCCGGCTGCGCGATGAACTCGACATCCTGCGCCCGCGCGAGATTTTGCTTCCCCGCCCCGTAACGCTTTTCCCCCACATCGCGCCATCCGCTACGAATGGGCACGGCCCCGTTGAGACCCGGCTCGATGACTGGATTTTTGAGAGCGGCTACGCCGCGCGACAACTCGAAGAACATTTTCGCGTGGCGGCGCTCGAAGGGTTCGGGTTGACGGAGCATCCCCAGGCTACGGCCGCAGCCGGGGCGATCGTTCATTATCTCCGCGAGACGTCCGCCATCGGCGCGCGAAAAACGGAGGACATGGTCACTCTGCCGGGGCTGCGTCCTGCGGGCACGGGGCTCGAGCATCTCGATCGCATCGGCTATTACGAGCAGCAGGACGCGATGATCCTCGATCAGGTCACCGCACGAAATCTCGAGCTGGTTCAGCCGGCGTCGGGCGATGACCATTCCGCAACGCTTGTCAAAGCCATCGACGAAACGGCAACGGGAATGGGCGCGCGCCTCCTTCGCGCGTGGATTTTGCGCCCGGAGATTTTACTCGCCGAAATCGAAGAGAGACTCGATGGGGTTGCCACACTGAAATCTCGCACCGTCGCGCGCGAGGAAATTCACAAAGAACTCGAAAACATTCTCGACCTCGAGCGTCTGACCAGCCGCATAACGCTCGGCATCGCAACCCCCAGAGATCTGAACGCTCTCCGCGGATCGCTCGACAAAATTCCCAACCTTCGGGCATTAATCGACGATGCGACAGCGCCGCAAGAAACATCTGGAACAGCAGGCCCAGCACGTCATGGTCGCTTGCGTGCGCTTCGGGAACAGCTGGATGACCTGTCCGAAGTGCGGCAGACGATCGCGCAAGGAATCGCCGACGACCCGCCGGCCATGCCGAACGATCCGGGGGTGATCCGGGCCGGGTTCAACGCCGATCTCGACGAGCTCCGCGACATCCTGAAGCACGGCCGGCAGACCATCGCGGCGATGGAGGAACGCGAGCGGAAGCGGACAGGCATCGCATCGCTAAAAAACCGCTACAACCAGGTGTTCGGTTATTACATTGAAATCTCCAAACCGAACCTGCCTCTGGTGCCATCGGATTACGAGCGCAAGCAGACGCTTGTGAACGCCGAGCGGTTCACATCTCGCGAACTCAGCGAGCACGAGCGGAAAGTATTAACAGCGGAGGACCGTGCGCTCGAAATCGAGCGGCGCATCTACGGCGAAATCCGCGAGTCAATCGCGCGCGAGGCCGGCCGGCTGCGAAGGACGGCTGCGGCAATCGCGCATCTGGACGTACTTGTGAATTTCGCGCGCATCGCCGCGACGCGGAATTACACGCGCCCCGAATTCACCGAGAACGAAGTTTCGAGGAAGAGACCTCGCGGCGAACTTCTTGTCGCAGGCGGGCGGCATCCCGTAATCGAAAAGTTGCTGGAAGAACGTGGCGAGCGATTTGTGCCCAACGATCTGTATCTGGGCGATGAATCGCAATTCCTGCTGGTCATTACCGGGCCGAACATGGGTGGAAAATCGACGTACCTTCGTCAAACCGCGCTGATTTCAATTCTGGCGCAAATCGGTTCATTCGTGCCTGCTGTGCAGGCCAAGTTGCCGCTGCTCGACAGAATTTTCACGCGGATCGGCGCTTCGGACAATCTCGCGCGCGGGCGTTCAACATTTTTGGTCGAGATGAGCGAAGTAGCCGCAATTCTCAATACGGCGACGCCGGCCAGTCTGGTTTTGCTCGACGAAGTTGGCCGCGGCACGTCAACCTTCGACGGCCTGTCGATCGCGTGGGCCGTGGTCGAGGCGTTGCACGGGGGCTTGCAGCCGCGAACGCTTTTCGCCACGCACTACCACGAGCTCACGGAACTCGAACAATTGCTGCCAGGCGTGAAAAACGTGCACGTTTCCGTCGAGGAAGCGGGCAGCGAAATCGTTTTTCTCAGGCGCGTCGAGCCGGGGAGCGCGGACAAAAGTTACGGCATCGAAGTCGCGCGCCTCGCGGGGCTGCCGAACGACGTGATCGTGCGGGCGCGGGAAATTTTGCTGCGGCATGAGCGCAGCGAGCACAAGTTAACGAAGGAGCTTTCCCCGGGGGCAACGCCGTGTGAACCGCAACAAGCAAGTTTTGCCGCCCTCGATGCCTCGGTGATCGAGGCATTGCGGGGAGCGGACTTAAACAAGCTGACGCCGCTCGAGGCGCTGAACCTGCTCGCGGCGCTGAAAAAGCAACTGGAGTGACGAGGGGCCAACGATGACGACACAGTGGGTGGTGAAGGTGTGGCGATTGGTCGCCAATGAAGGATAGGCCGATGCGCGTGCTCGGAATGATGTCGGGAACGTCGGCGGACGGAATCGACGTAGCGCTTGTCCAAGTTTCGGGTGCGCCGCCCAGCCTTCGGGTTGAGCTCGAAGGTCATCATCATGTTCCCTTCCCCCCGTATCTCCGCGAGACAATCTTGCGGTTGGCGAATGGAGCTGCAACAACCACTGCGGAAATCAGTGAGCTGAATTTTCTTCTCGGCGAGGAATTCGCTCAAGCTGCGATCAAAGCCTGCAAGAAGTTGCGCGTCCCGCTGCAACAAATCTCATTGATCAGCTCCCACGGCCAGACGATTTTTCATCTCGGCGTCAAAGCCCGCTTTCAGGGTAAAGTGCGGGCAGCCTCCACCATGCAGATCGGTGACATAAGCTTGATCGCCGAACGCACGGGTGTTACGACGATCGGAGATTTTCGCCCCGCGGATATGGCAGTCGGCGGACAAGGCGCGCCTCTGATTCCGTTCATCGATTATTTGCTTTACAGGGACGCGCTCCGCGGCCGCGTGGCGCTGAACATTGGCGGCATCGCGAACGTGACTGTAATTCCGGCGAACGCAAAGCCTGCCGACGTCTTCGCCTTTGATACCGGTCCGGGAAACATGGTCGTGGACGCGCTGGTCGAACGAATGACTCGCGGGAGAGCGGAATACGATACGGACTCGCGCATCGCTTTAAGCGGCCGGACGATTCCCGAGCTTCTCCAAAGGCTGATGCGCGAGCCGTATTTGCGAAAACAACCGCCCAAATCCACAGGCCGGGAACTGTTTGGAAGCATCTACGCGAATGCCCTGGTTGCGTGGGGAAATCAGCACCACGCCGGATTGGCTGATCTTGTGCGCACAACGACGATCTTTACCGCGCTCTCCATCGCGGATGCATTCCGGAGATTTATTTTGCCGCGCGCAAACGTGGAGGAATTAATTGTTGCCGGAGGCGGCGCGCGCAATCCCTTGATGATGGCGCAGCTGGCGGCTTCGCTGCCAGGAATCGACGTCGTGCCGGCCAGCCGGTTTGGCGTTCCTGTCGAAGCCAAGGAAGCTTTTGGATTCGCATTGCTGGCGTACGAGTCTTACCACGGGCGACCCGGCAATTTGCCGTCCGCGACGGGCGCAAGACATCCCGCCGTTCTCGGGAAAATCGCGCCCGGCGGCAAAGCCAAGTCGAGGGCCGTCCGTTGAAATTGGACTCCGCAGGATTTACGCTCGGCTGCGCCATCTTGATTTCCGCGTTGGCGGCCGGGTGCGGCCACGGAAGCTCTACGCAAGATGCCCGCACCGTAACTTTTCTGATCGAGTCGATGCCGATCAATCTCGATCCGAGGGTCGGCACCGACGCGCAGTCGCAGCATCTCGACGGCCTGATTTTCGACAGCCTCGTGGCGCACGACGCGAAAATGAACATCATTCCGGACCTCGCGGAGACCTGGGAGACGCCCGACCCGCTGACGTATGTATTTCATTTGCGACGCGGCGTGAAATTCCACGATGGGCGTGCGCTGACTTCCGCCGACGTGAAGTTTACGTTTGATTCGATTCTCTCGGGCGCGGTGCAATCGCCGAAACGCGGCACGTATGAGTTGGTGCAGTCTGTCGAGACCCCCGACGATGCGACGGTCGTGTTCCATCTTCGCAGCCCATACGCATCCTTCCTGTGGAACTTAACTCTGCCGGGAATTGCGATTGTCCCGAAAGGCTCGGGCGCGGACGAGGCACAAAAACCGATCGGAACCGGGCCTTTTCGCGTCGTGAGCATGACCACTGATGAAGAAATCATACTGGAGCGAAACGCCGAATATTTCCGCGGCGCGCCGAAAATTGAGCGCGTGCACTTCCGGGTCGTCCCGGAAGCGATCGTGCGTGCGCTGGAGCTTCGCAAGGGAACCGCGGACATCGGCGGCGTGAATTCGCTCACTCCCGACATGGTTCTCGCGCTGGTCAAGCAGCCGGGAATCATTGTGGAGCAACAACCCGGCACGGTGATCGCCTACATCTCTTTGAATTTCGACGATCCGATTCTGGCCCACCGCGAGGTGCGGCAGGCGCTGGCGTATGCCACCGATCGCGCGACGCTGATCCAGTACCTACTGCGGGGTCAGGCGCAACCTGCCGCGAGTCTGCTCCCGCCTAATCATTGGGCGTACGATCCAAACGTAAAATCATACGGTTACAATCCTGCCGAGGCGAATCGCCTGCTGGAAGTACGGGGATTCCCGCGCGGGCGAGACGGTGTCCGATTCCATTTGACATTGAAAACTTCGACCGAAGAGTCGGCGCGGCTGCTAGGTCAGGCGCTCGCCGACCAGTGGAAAAGCGTCGGGGTCGCCCTCGACCTGCGGCCGCTTGAAACCGCCACGTTTTTTTCCGATATTTCTCGAGGAAGCTTTCAGCTCTATACCTACCGCTGGGTCGGCGCGAACAACGATCCGGATATTTTCAACTACGTGTTCAACTCGAAGAAGATGCCTCCCGACGGAGCCAATCGCGGGCATTATCGCAATCCAGCCCTCGATGCCCTGCTCGACCAACAGGGTGTCGAAACGGATCGCGCGAAGCGAAAAGTGATTTTGTCGGAGGTTCAAAAGATTGTCGCGGAAGACGAGCCCTACATCAATTTATGGTTTGGCGACAATGTCTGCGTCCATCGCGATAGAATCACCGGCATCGCAATTCCGCCCGGCGGAGATTACGACTTCCTCGATCAAGCCACGCTGAAGTAAGAAGTGCCTGGTCGGCTAGCAGCGGGAGTTCCTCACAGAATCCGTCATTCAGTTATTTGGCGAACAGACTCAGAGAGGGCTCCGGAGCATTAAGCTCGTCTTGGGTGAATTCCGGATAGGCCAACTTGCGGCAGACGAAACCTACAATACCGGCTGCAGCAAAAAACGGTGTCCAGTCTCTATGCGATAGGTCTGAGATCGCGATTGCGAGAATGCTTCCCAATAAACCAAAAGACAAGACTGCAGCCAAGTAGCACTTTCGTGGCGACCAGCCACTCTTTCTTCCTAGGTACGCTACGATTGCGGCCCAGCTAACGCCGAATGCGCTGAAGGCAAACAGAACACCGGAAGCTCAACTAGCGTGTCGATCACACTGAACCGCATCAAGCCAACTTGATCCGAGGCAAACGAATGCAGGGGAATTCCGGAAATCAACAGTCCGGCAACCACAGCTACCTTAACGATACGTAACGGCTCACGCATAAGGACTTCTGGGCGGAATCATACACCGCGAAAAGTGCCTCGGCAAGCAAGCCGAGTTACTAGTAGTGTCGCGTCCAGCATCGAGCGGACGGAGATTCCGGGGGGGACAATAGCCGGTGCCAGAACTCGAATCCAATGGCCAGCGCGAGGACCCCGGGCAAAACACTCTCTGGGCGCTGAGGGAATGTTCTTCGACCGCGCGCGGTTAGATTAGGACACTACTGAATTACTAGTTGCCGCCGAACGCCTTGTGGATTTCGGCGTCGGGGATGGCGCCCTCCCGGGCGATGGCCCAGGAGTCCCCGTCGATGCGCACGATCGTCGAGGCGAGCCTGCCGCCGGTGTCGCCCGAATCGAGAATAAGAGGCAAGCGGTCGCCGAGCTGCTGGACGAGCTGCTCGGCGTTGCTACACGAGGGATGTCCCGAAAGATTCGCGCTCGTGCCGGTGATGGGCCCACCGACG
>PKUY01000298.1 GCA_003131705.1 Acidobacteriota bacterium
AACGCCGGAGCCTCTCATGTCACTTCCGATTCTTCCCACCTCGCTGGTCGGCTCCTACGCTCAGCCGGACTGGCTGATCGACCGCGAAAAACTCGGCCACCGCATGCCGCCGCGAGTTCGCGCAGCGGAATTGTGGCGCGTCGCGCCCGAATGGCTTGAACAAGCACAGGACGACGCCACGCTACTCGCCATTCGCCAGCAGGAGCTTGCGGGACTCGATATCATCACCGACGGCGAAATGCGCCGCGAGAGTTACTCGAACCGCTTTGCCACGGCGCTCGAAGGTGTGGACCTCGAAAGCCCCGGCAAAGTGATCAGCCGTACGGGGAATGCCATTCCGGTCCCGCGCGTTGTCGGCAAAATTCGCCGCAAGCATCCCGTGGAAGTTCGCGACCTGCAATTCCTGCGCGCGAACACGGACCGCCTCATCAAGATTACCGTCCCCGGTCCCTTCACGATGACGCAGCAGGCGCAGAACGACCACTATTCAAGTGAGGAGGAAATGTCCCTCGACTACGCCGCGGCCGTCAATGCTGAGATAAAAGATCTGTTTGCGGCAGGCGCGAACATCGTTCAAATCGACGAGCCCTGGATGGAATCCCAGCCCGAAAAGGCCCGGCGCTACGGTCTTGCCGCCGTCAAGCGAGCCCTCGAAGGCGTCACCGGCACCACGGCGCTGCATATCTGCTTCGGTTACGCCGCCATGGTTCCGGGGCGGCCCTCGGCGTATTCTTTTCTGGAGGAACTGGCGGGTTCCCCCGTGCACCAGATCTCGATTGAAACCGCACAATCGAAACTCGATTGCGCGGTTCTTGCGAAGCTTCCGGGAAAGACAATTATTCTCGGTGTGCTGGACCTTTCGACCAACGAAGTAGAGACTGCCGAGCTAGTGGCCGCGAGAATCAGGCGAGCCTTGCCGTTCGTAGGCGCCGAACGCCTCATAGCCGCGTCCGACTGCGGCATGAAATACCTGCCCGCCGACGTCGCATTCGGAAAGATCAAAGCCCTGGCCGCCGGCGCGAAACTCGTCCGCGACAAACTGCATCCAGGCACCGCCTCCGGCAATTGACGATCTCATTGGGAGGGAACCTGCCCCTTGGATCGTTGTCGTCTAGCGGTGTATTTCCGATTGCAGCGCCCGTGAGCTAGAATAATCAACGGGAGACATAAATGGCTTTGGGTTTTAGCGCTAGTACTCGTCAATACCGCGACATCACCGTTGTCGATGTTCGCGGCCGCTTCACCCTGATCGAGGGAGAAGCGATTCACGAGCTGATAGCCGATCTCTTCCGCGACGGCAGAAAGAAAGTCCTGCTAAATCTTCGAGACGTTTCCTACCTGGATAGCTCCGGACTCGCCCAGTTGGTCAGGGCTTTGTGTACGGCCAGGAAAACCGGCGCAGAGCTCAAAGCCGTGGATCTAAGCCCCCGCGCCGCCGAGGTCCTCAAGCTAACGAATCTGACCGCCGTCTTCGCGGATTTTCCCGATGAACAAGCCGCCATTCAGAGCTTCGCGACGTAGTGATCCCCAGCGTTTACCTCAGGACATATTTTTTTCAGGCCACGATGTTTTGCCGATGAATCACTGAATTTGGAATGGAATTTGACGTCGTACGGAGAGATAGGGAAGAGAAGAATCGGACCGTTAAAACAGAAACGCGGCCCGTGACGGGTTCAACCCAGTCAGGACCGCGTCATTATTTCTTAACATCTAAGCCGCAGCGAGAAACTGCCACACAGTGCCGGTGTATTTCAGCTGAAATACACCGCCCTCATCTGCATGGAGAAAATAGCTGCCGTTCGGAATTCGATGATCGGTCGCGGAGCGCACGGAACACCTAGACCATTTCACGGGGCGGATACCCCGGCCATGTTGCTTTGTTTCGGCAACCAGGTGGATTCCATACTTCACGCGATACTCCATTCCCGTCGGTCGCGTCGGTACTAAACGTCCCAAGCCCTTGCGTTTTTGGCTCATATCACCTTTGATGCAGCAAGAAGTTCTATGGTTTCCCGTATTTACGGGTTATTTCGTTCCACCCAAGCGGGGTATGTATATCTTACAAATCGCTCATTATTATAGGTTTATACTTCACGCAAACTGATCGAGAGCTAGAAATTAGACGACGCGACACCCTAGCGCTTTCGAACTATCGATATAGTACCACAGTAGCGGTACGGCGCCTACTCCATTCTCTCAATTCACATCGACCGAAACCTTGATCAAGTTCAGTTCCAACATACTTGAACCGGTTCTGTCCTCTCGTCGGGGTCGCAATCCCCTCGCCCCGCACTGTACGCCAGCGATTGAGGAATGTCCCTGACCGACCGCTGCGAACCAAGTGTCACCGCCTGTTGAACGGAAGCCAGATCAAGTCATTGGAAACAAAGGGCGCGAGGGTGCGACGTCAGGTAGGCTGAAAAACGCCGCGCATGCGCTCGGGCTTATTACTCCGCAGCCCGCGCGGATCAATTCAAAGTTGAAAACCTTACCGAACCCGCATAGGCTGTTGCAGCGCCCGGAGGCATCGACCACTCGGATGGAAGCCCGCAGCTTTTCAATCGGCAAAATAACCATCGGCGGAAATTCACCGCTCTTTCTGATCGCAGGCCCCTGCGTAATCGAAAGCGAATCCCATGCGATGGCGACGGCCGAGCGCCTGGCCGAAATTACTGGCGCACTAGGCGTCCCGCTGGTTTTCAAAGCGTCCTATGACAAGGCCAATCGCTCCTCGGCTTCGTCCTACCGCGGCCCGGGGCTCGATGCAGGCCTTCGCATCTTGGCGAAAATCAAAAAGCGCACGGGCCTTCCAATCCTCACGGACGTGCACGAAGTTTTGCATGTTGGTCCGGCTGCGGAAGTCTGCGATGTCTTGCAAATCCCGGCATTCCTTTCCCGCCAGACGGATCTGCTGGTCGCGGTCGGCCGCTCGGGACGCGTCGCGAATATAAAAAAGGGCCAGTTCCTGTCGCCATGGGACATTGCAAACGCCGCGGAAAAAGTGGCTGGCACCGGGAACCAGAAAATTATTCTTACCGAGCGCGGCACGTCTTTCGGTTACCAGAATCTCGTTGTGGACATGCGCTCGTTTCCCATCATGCGCAAATTGGGTTACCCGTTGGTCTTTGACGTCACCCACGCGGTGCAGTTGCCTGGCGGAGTGGGGAAGGCGAGCGGCGGCCAGCCCGAGTTTATCGAGCCGCTGGCGCGCGCCGGCACGGCTGTGGGCGTTGACGGCCTGTTTCTCGAAGTGCACGACAATCCCGCGAAGGCGCTTTCGGACGGCACGAACGCTCTCGCGCTCGACAAGCTTGGCCCACTGCTCGACAGAATTCTTCGTCTCGCGGCGCTCGTGCGCGAATGGAATTCTGGAGCAAGTGCTCCACGCAAAGGCACACCGCGCAAAGTCGAACGCCGTGCATGGCGAGCCAAATGACGCAAGCGCGCCGAAAGAAAAGAACGAACCCGACGATTGTTAAGAAGATCGCTGCAAAAAAGCAGACGGGAGTGCTCGAGACCGCGAAGCGCGTCCTGAAAATCGAGGCCGCGGCCATTACAGGCTTGATCGAGCGCCTCGATAGCCGCTTCGCAAAAGCCGTAGAGCTTTTATACGCTTGCAAAGGCCGTGTTGTGGTCACGGGGCTCGGGAAATCGGGTCTCATCGGACGGAAAGTCGCCGCTACATTTTCGAGTACCGGCACGCCGTCGCTTTTTCTGCACGCGGCCGAGGCGCTGCACGGTGATCTGGGAATACTCATGGGTGGCGATGTTCTGCTGGCGATCTCCTCGAGCGGCGAAACCGAAGAGCTGATCGAGTTGCTTGAGGCTGTGAAGCGCCTGGGCATTCAGCTTGTTACGCTGACGGCCAAGCCACGGTCCACACTCGCCGGCGCGAGCGACATCGTACTCGACATCGCTGTGACCGAAGAAGCCTGTTCGCTCAATCTCGCGCCCACCGCTTCCACGGCAGCCGCACTGGCTATGGGTGACGCGCTCGCCATCGCTGTGCTCGAGCGCCGCGGTTTTCGAGAAGATGATTTCGCCCTGCTTCATCCCGGAGGACGCCTCGGCAACAAGCTGCGCCGCGTTGAAGCGCTGATGCATTCGGGAGAAGACCTTCCGCGCGTGCTCGCCACAGCGAGAATGCCGGACGTGATTTATGAAATGAGCAGCAAGGGTCTGGGCCTTACGGCCGTCACGGATTCGAATGGGCAATTGCTCGGAATCGTTACCGACGGGGACCTGCGCCGCATGATGCAAAAGCGCAAGAAAAACGTGCTCGATCTCGCAGCGGGCGATTGCATGACGAAGAATCCGGTCACACTCGCGCGCACCGAGCTCGCCGCATCCGCTCTGCGCGTAATGGAAGAAAAAAAGATCACGTCCGTGCTGGTCGTCGACGCCGATGGACGGCTGGAAGGCGTCGTCCACATCCATGACCTCTGGACGTTGCAGTTATTCTGACGATCGGACCACGATGTCTCTTCAGGTTTGGTCTGGGCTATTCAAGGGGCTGCGAGAATGGCGATACGGGAAATTAAATTTCCGCCGAAAGCGATGCGCCGTGCGCGCAAAATCCGCGTGTTACTAATGGACGTGGATGGCACCATGACCCCCGGTGTCGTCTGCCTGCAATCATTCCCCGATGGCAGCGTCGCCGAGCTGAAAGTTTTTAGCGCGCACGACGGTGCCGGCATCAAGCTCGCGAGCATCATGGGAATTCGCACCGGCCTGATCACAGGACGTGACTCGGCCGCGACGGCTCGCCGTGCTCGCGAGTCCTCCATGGAATTCGTGATTCAGGGGCAGCCGAAAAAGCTCGAATCGTACAAGGCGATTCTCCTTCGCGCGGGCGTCACCGACGAAGAAGTCGCGTACGTGGGCGACGACCTCCCCGATCTTCCCATCCTCGAGCGCGCTGGCCTCGCCGTCGCCGTCGGCGACGCTGTCCCTGAAGTAAAGCGCGCCGCGCATTACATCACTACCGTTCGCGGTGGCGATGGCGCGATCCGCGAAGTCGTCGAATTGATCCTCAAGTCGCAAGGCAAATGGAAAAAAGCAATCCCCTTCGCCATCGCGTGAGTCATTAACACGCTCACTGGCAGTCGTTCGTGTGTGCCCAGGAACGTTCTTGTGACCTCCGTCACATCGCCATCCACTTGAATAGTAGTAAGTAAATATTATGAGAAGGGAGGAAGTTCTTGGTCCGCCAAGATTATTTTTTTCTCGTAATGCTCGTCATCGCGCTGTACTTTGCCCAATGGGAAGCTGGGCATTGGAAACACTGAACAGAGAAACGCCGAGCCCTTCGGAAGCCCAATCTCTTAGGGGTATCAAATACAATGAGAATACGAGGTGGGACACTTAGAATAGCTGTTTACCTCTCGTTGGGATTTGCACTGATCCGCGTTTCACTTGGGGACAGCGGAGCACGAGCTCAAGCAGGGCCAGGGGCGGAACAGCAATCTGGGCAGTTGATTCATTCGGTTGAAGGGCCAGACCTATTTCGGGCATATTGTGCGTCTTGCCACGGTCGAGATGCCAAGGGGCATGGCCCCGCTGCAGCAGCCTTGAAGACAACTGTTCCTGACTTAACCGTCCTGGCGAAGAACAACAGAGGACAGTTTCCATCAGATCGTGTGCGGAGCACGATCACGGGTGAGAAAGTATTGGCTTCCCATGGCTCTCGGGAGATGCCGATATGGGGGCCGGTCTTTCACCAAATTGAGTGGGACGTGGACCGGGGTAATGTCAGACTGGAAAATCTGGTGAAGTACCTGGAATCGATACAGTCAATTAATTCCACTCAGGAAGAGCGAGTCAATCCTCCCTCTGGTGCGCAGCTGTACAGGCAACATTGCGCCGCCTGCCACGGAAATGATCTGAAAGGGAACGGTCCCGCTCCGTACCCGTTCAAAGATTTGCCGCCCGATCTGACCACGCTAGCTAAACGTCACGGTGGCCAATTTCCAGACGACTATGTTTCGGACGTGCTGCGCAATGGCGTAGTAATGGCCGCGCACGGCCCGCCAGAGATGCCCACTTGGGGAACGGATTTCAGGGTCGTGGACCGATTGGATGAGACCCAAGTGACATTGCGAATTACCAGCCTGAAAGACTACATCAAGTCGCTCCAGGCAAAATAGAACGGTAATTATCCGGAACGCGGAGCGGGCAATGCGAATCAACGAATCTGTGTGAGAACCGCAAAATCGGAGCTTCAGGGGCTAAATCCGTTCTGATTTTGCAGAACTCATGTCGTGGCTGAAGCCAGGACCCACAAAGATTCTCGACTTGTCACACAGACCCTAAAATTGCGCAGCGATCGTACACCTGCCATTGCAGTTTTCATCCAAGCCAATAAATTGTTGCAGCATTCCGACCGTGAGACTCGGGCCAAGCCTTCGGGTGGCCGAGCACGATCGGTGCAACGACATGGGAATTCTCTGGGATTTTGAGTTCGGTCTTTATGGACGGTAAATTAAGCCATGGGCGGGCTAGACCTATCCAGCAGGTGCCAAGCCCCTGCGCGCGGGCGGCAAGCATGAAGTTTTCTGCGGCCAGGCAGCAGTCTTCCTTCGCCTGGGCATCGGAAGACGTGGCCAACACAAGCACGAGAGCTGGAGCATGGTAGAACAACACGTGCTTTGGATCCTCCAGTACCTTACGAAGAGACGGATCGTGTGACGTCTGAGAGAAATTCTCAAGAAGCCAGGTCCTCGCGCGCGTTGCGTAACGGGCGATGCGCTGGGGATCGAGGAGGACGGCAAAAGCCCATGGCTGCAAGTTCATCGCACTGGGCGCAAGAATGGCTGTATCTATGAGGCTTTGAACGGTGGATCGCTCAAGACGAGTTTCGGTGAAGTCCCGGACCGCCCGCCGATGCCGAATCACTTCCATCAATTCCATTTGAGATCCTCCCGACCCTGTTTTGGCCAATGTCAAACATTCGAATACCGTTCCTGAACGGCCACCTTGCATAAGCCGCTTTCGAGCATCGCTAATTGAGACGCCATTCTCTGTGACCCGAATCACAGAGCGCCGGNNGCCGCGTGTTCTGCCGAGCGCTCAAAACAGAGTTACCCATGGCACGTTTTCGCGTGCCCTTTCACTCCCGCGTGACTCACGTCACAGCTTCCGACGTTTTATGGAAGCATGCTGGGATGCAGTTTTGGAAGTCCCGAGCCGTAGGAACGGAACGTGATGGCAAAACGGACAGCGAAGCACAGAAAAGCGGCGCGACACGACGGGTAGCGGATGCGGCCGCTGATCCGTTTCTGCGCGCACGCTAGGCGCAAGAATCCCGCAAAGCTCTCATTGAAGGGAGTATGAAATTCAGCGCACTGGCGCTTGACTATGACGGGACCATCGCCCGTGACGGCTGTCTGGACTCAGACGTCAGGGCCGCCATTGGCGAGGTCCGTGCGCACGGGATCGCGGTAGTCCTTGTGACCGGCCGAATTCTTTCCGAGTTGAGGAAAGTAGCGGGCGCCCTCGATTTCGTTGATGCGGTCGTTGCCGAAAATGGCGCCGTTTTGTCGCTTTCAGGTGGGGACTCCAGGTTGATCGGCCATCCAGTGCTGCCCATCTTCCTCGAAGAGCTTTCTCGCCGTGGAATTGGGTTTACCGCAGGCCAATGCGTCGTCGAAGCAGATGCCTCCGCAGCCCCGCAGATGCTAACGGTAATTAGAGATTTGGAGCTGCCACTCGTGCTTCTGTTTAACCGCGGCCGCCTGATGGTGCTTCCCCAGGCAATCAGCAAGGGCATTGGCTTGCGCGAGGCACTTACCATGCTGCGCATTTCGCCTCACAACGCAATTGCGATTGGGGATGCGGAGAATGACCACGATCTCCTCGCCATCTGCGAATTCGGCGTGGCTGTCGGCTGGGGCAGCCAAGCGCTCCAGGNNGACTGCCCCCGGAACGCCTTGCACGAACCCGCTTAGCGCTGGGCACAACGGACGACGGCCAGCCCCTTGCCCTCGCCATGCGAGGCCGCAACGTGCTGATCGCCGGGGATCCGCGGTCTGGGAAGTCCTGGGTCGCCGGATTGATCTGTGAACAGCTGATCCTACGAGGCTACAGCCTGTGCGTCATCGATGCGGAGGGCGATTACCGAACGCTCGAACCGCTGCCCGGTGTTGTGGTGTTCGGAGGGGATAACCCACCTCCTGAACTACCGGATTTATCCCGGGTGCTCCGGCACCCCTACATGAGCGTTGTCGTTGATCTGTCACATGTTCCCTATAGGGAGAAGGTGGATTACCTAAACACGTTCTTACCAATGCTGGCTTCACTCCGCCGAGCCACGGGTTTGCCCCATCGGATCGTCATCGACGAGGCTCATTATTTTCTTCATGAACCAAATGTCAGGGAGTTGGTTGACTTTGATTTAGGCGCATACACCCTTGTCACCTACCGACTATCTGACCTTCACCCTGATCTTCGCAAGGCTATGGAAGTCATTATCGTGAAGCGTACAACCGACCTCCGTGAGATCAGCACGCTGTTGGCGATGGCCGGCAATCCGAACGCCGAACTCGCGTGGGGGGCCATTTTCGCGGGACTAACCCTTGATGAAGCTGTTCTTCTACCCGGAATTGAGGAAACAGGCGACACGCTTCGACGATTTCGACTTTCACCTCGATCGACGACACACGTTCGCCATAAGGCAAAGTACATCGATCTGCAACTGATCGAGGAGCAGGGATTCGTATTCACGGACGATGGTCAACCCATCGGTATGCCAGCGCGGACTCTGAAAGAGTTTGTCTCATCGTTGAAGACTCTGCCGCTCTCCGTGCTTGACGGACATGCGCGCCGTGGTGATTTTTCGCGGTGGATTGGAGATGTATTCCACGATCATCTGCTTGCATCCGACATGCGAAAGGTGGAGCAGCGATATCGGCTGGGTCATGCACGAGATCTCTATAACGCACTGGCAGGATCGATCCAGGAGCGATATGAAGTGTCTCCCGGCAAAAAAGATACGTGGGAAGAAGCTCCGGTCGCTGGTGCGGCCTAATGCGACTTGGCGAGCTAAACGAACTATCTCCGGCGCCTTCAAGGGTGGGAGCCATGGGCAAACGAAAAACGCGTCGCGAAATAGTCACAGACGAATTGCCGATCGGCCTAGTCGAGAGGCTGCCCCTTTGGCAACTAAATATCATCGAAGTCACGGGGCACAACCTGGAAGCGCGGGGCCGAGAGGCAGTTAACAGCCTCCTTAAGACGGGATGGCGTTTGCTCCACATTTACACGCTGAAATATGAAGAAGATGGCGTCTGGCGCGAGCGGCCAATGGGGATTCTAGGGAGATTGAGAAACGGCCAGCAACAAGATTCCAGAGGGAGTGGGCCGGCACGGAGACAATCATCCGAACTGTAATACGCGCGGGAGGTACCGCTATGAAATCGCAACTCCAGATTACATTCCGAAATATGAAGCCGTCGAAAGAGATCGAAGAATTGATTCGTGCCGGGGCAGCTAAGCTCGGCGCCCTTTACAGCCAACTGGTGGGATGTCGCGTGATGGTTGAAATTCCCCATCGTCACCACAAAAAGGGAAGCCCGTATCACGTCCGGATTGATCTGACCGTGCCGCAGGGAGAAATCATAGTGAAGCGAGAGCCAAGCCTGAGCGCTCGGGCTCGGCAATTGGGCGAACGGGAAATCAGGAAGAATGCGGAAGTACAGATCCCACATAAGGATCTTCGGTTCGCGATCAGCGACGCGTTCAAAGCTGCAGCCCGGCGTCTGCAGGACTATGCTCGCCGCCAACGAGGCGACATAAAAACTCACGAGTCCCTTCCCGAGGCGCGCGTGAGCCAGATTTTTCCACAGCAGGGTTACGGATTTCTGGCTTCGGACGATGGACGCGAAATCTATTTTCACAAGAACAGCGTTCTTGGCCGAGTCTTTCCACGTTTAAAGGTTGGGGCAATTGTCACGTTTGTCGAGGAGCCGGGAGAAAAAGGACCGCAGGCCAGCACTGTCCGCGTAATTCCCAAGCAAAAAATTCCGCAAGCGGCTAAAGCGGCGGCCTCGGCTGATTAAGAAGGAGATCAGACATGATCACAGGAAGAAAGTCGGAATGGAACGGCATCAAGCGCGAGGTGTCAATTGACCTGGAAAAGGCAACGCTGGAGGGCACCCTGGTTCTTCCCAAGGATGCGGATGGCATAGTGCTTTTTGCTCATGGCAGCGGCAGCAGCCGTCATAGTCCACGGAACCGCTATGTCGCGCAGGTCCTTCATGCTCACGGAATCGGCACCTTGTTATTTGATCTTTTGACTCGCCATGAAGAATTTATTGATCAAAATACGGGCGAGCTTCGTTTCGACATTCCTCTTCTGGCAAGACGCTTGATCGGTGCGACCAAGTGGATCATGAGCAGTCCTGACACGAAGGAACTTAAAGTGGGATATTTCGGAGCCAGCACGGGAGCGGGGGCCGCGCTTTTGGCAGCTGCGGAGATTCCCGATGGCGTCTCAGCAGTCGTTTCCCGCGGAGGTCGGCCTGATCTTGCGAAAAACGCCCTCGCCGTTGTTCGCGCTCCGACACTTCTGATCGTCGGAGGCGATGACGAGCCTGTGATCGGAATGAACAGAGATGCGTTGGCGAAGCTCAAGTGTCCCGACAAGAAACTGGTGATTGTTCCGGGTGCCACCCACTTGTTTGAAGAACCGGGGACACTGGAAGAAGTTGCGCGACTTGCGGCGGAGTGGTTCAGTCACTATTTTAAGGCCGAGAAGACATCTCAGGTTCAATTGGCCGGAAGTCGCTAGTATGCAGGGCCCAAAGGATGCGTCACATGGCCTGGGATGTGACCCGCCTCACACGAGGCTGTGATTCGCTGCACTGAAATTGCTGCCATCGGGTGCTGGAATCATTTTGCAATCGCCCGCGAAATGAATACTCGATGCGAGGCGCTGACATGATTTTTGCGAATCGAACAAAAGCTGGTCAAGAGTTGGCGCTGCGTCTGAAGAAATACGCAAACCGCGACGATGTAATTGTGTTGGGAGCACCCCGTGGTGGCGTTCCGGTTGCTTTTGAGGTAGCGACAGCCCTCAGGGCGCCTCTCGATGTATTTGTGTTGCGCAAGCTCGGTGTTCCAGGCCGCGAGGAGTTGGCATTCGGAGCCATTGCAAGCGGAGGGGTTCGGATTCTTGACCGGAACACGGTTGAGGGCTTGGGAATAACCGGGTTGGATATCGAGCGAGTGACAAGGGCAGAAAAACAGGAACTGGAACGTCGCGAACAGTCGTATCGGGGCGGGAGACCTCCGCTAGACGTAAGTGGACTGACCGTCATTCTCGTCGATGACGGTATTGCGACTGGGTCTAGTATGCGCGCTGC
>PKUY01000353.1 GCA_003131705.1 Acidobacteriota bacterium
GTCGCCAAAACTACCTCGACCACGACCTGCGCTGCCTCCTAAGAGCGAGAAGAAGAAAACAGAAAACAGTTGCTCGTAGTTGACGGGTCATTCCATATCAGAACTAACCAGGAGTTCATGGGTGCCTATCCATGCCGAGACGGACAAACACCCCTGCCAGGTTATCCCGGTCTTAACATGGAAGATCTGCGCGGCTATCATGCCCTTGGTGCTGAGCGCATCGCGTGGTAGCCGATCGCCGCAAATGCACAGCGCTGCCCCGCCAGCAAAGGCCGCCCGTTACTATTGAGTTTTCTTTATGCATCTGCTAACATTCATTATGAAGAATAATCGAGAGGCAACGCATAACCATAAGAGAGCGGGCGCGGTTGTGGTGCTGGAATCAACGGGAGAGTTGGCCAAAGTTTTGATACCGGGGAGTGAGGACGAATTCTGGGTCAAGCTGACCGACCTAACTGACTTAGTCGGCGGTGTGATCGAGAAAAGCAAGCCCGGCAAGAAACAGTCGCGAAAAGACCGCCCGAATGCCTCACCGAACAGCCAATACCGTATAGTGCGTGCCGCATAGAGCATCGCCCGAAAGCCCCGGCAGCATACCCGTCCAGCGATGCATTGCTGGCGGTAACAACTGGAGCCAAACTACAGGAACTTCCCAATTTATTCAGAGAGCAGACGCGTCGCCTACTCGCTCAGACAAAAACTTCGAGGATCCGAACCGCTTGTGGGATGACCTCTGGACCAACACCGTCGCCCGGAATCACGGCGATGGGTTTCTTTCCACGGACTTGCGCCATAACGGGATCAGGGCAGTACTGTCTGTAATTCCTGGGCTGGCTCGTATTCAACGATGTGGCCGGCCACGGCACTGGCAGCCACAGTCAGAGGATTCGCAAGATACATCTGTCCGGGGCCACTTCGCCCAGGAAAATTCCGATTCTGCGCGCTAATTACAACCTGGTCGGCTCTGGTGGAAACGCCCGGCCCGGCATTGATGCAAGCCCCGCAACCAGGCTCGATTACTTTGGCACCAGCCCTCTGGAAAATTCCCAGATAGCCCTTGCGGATGCAGTATTCACGTGTTGCCTGTGAGCCGAACTGAATATAGAACTGCACGGCATCAGCCACGCGCTTGCCATGTTCCAGAGCATCAGCCAGCACTCGCGCGTACATGTCCATATCTTCGTTCTTGCCCGCCGTACAGGTGCCGCCGTAGGCAATCTCAATCGGGATGTGTCCGCTAAGATCTCGGATTCGCTTTCCGTTTCCGGGATCCCCGGGCGTGGCCACCATGGGAGTAATGTCATCGGCATTGAGTTCAATGACCTCGGCGTATTGCGCTCCGGGATCGCTGATAAGGCCCACGACAAGTTTCCCCGCCTCAGTGCGATTCATGCCGCGACGCTCGACCAGGAAATCGACAACTTTGGCATCGGGCGTGATAATTCCGGTAAAGCCACCGATTTCGGCTGCCATATTGGTCATCGTGGCGCGCTCATCAACGCTAAGACCCTCAATCGCCTCACCCGCGTACTCTATAACCTTTGCCAGCGCCCTCCCGCTCCGCACAAAATCGAGCGCGAGAATCTTCAACATGAAATCCTTCGCGGTCACGCCGGGGTGCCGCTTCCCACGCATCACGATCTTGACCGTTTCGGGAACCTTCACGCGGACATCCCTGGTGAGCCACGCATTAAATACATCCGTCGTGCCAATCCCGAATGCCACGCAACCTATCGCGCCGATGTGTGGAGTGTGCGAATCGGACCCGACAACCACTTGTCCCGGTAGCGCGTAGGTCTCTAGCATGACGGAGTGGCAGATGCCCTCCGATCCTTTCCGGTCCTTCAGTTCACCGTGGAGCTGAATTCCCTGAGACCTCGCGAAATCCTGTTGCTTGAATTTGAGCTGCGTGGCGAGGTCAAGCAACCCCATCTTCCGCTCATCTTCGGACAGCACTTCGTCGAGAAAAGTTAGATGATCGCGAAAGCACTTAATGGTGCTCGGGTCATTGACAGGAACGTCCTTGCCAACAAATTGTTCATAGAAGATCGACGCCATCGGTGTTACGTATTCATGACTGAAACGCAGATCGACACGCGTAAAGCCCGCGTCGCCAGGTTTCACGTAGGGGACGCCCACGCTCCCGTCGGGCGCAATCATGTGGCTGGCCAGCATCTTCTCCACAAGCGTCATCGGTCTCTGCCGAGTTTCGATGCGCGGAAGAGATGCCTGCTTCTGCATACGGGCGACATTGAATGGAAACAGGCCACCGTACTCGATTACCTGTTTCGTGATTGCGTCTTCCCCTTCGGTGAACTCGGATAGTGGGATTTCCTCTCCATTGCGAATCTTATCGATCAAGGAGAAGTTCTTTGAGGTGAGAACGCCGAGGTTTTGACAATTTTGTTTGTAGATGCGCTCGATGTTTTCCGCGATGACGATCTGAATACCAGCACAGCGTTCTGCGTAAGGCGACGCCTCGCGGCTGGATNNTGACTGCGCCCACAAATCTCCCACGTTTGACGTCGTTTCGCTTGATGGGTGTTTCATTCCCGCACTTCAATCCGGTGTAGGGGAACTCGCCAAGGGTCTCATCGTAGTACAAGCAAATATGGGCCGGCGTAATTTCGTCCGTTGAGATGTCGTGGCGCAACTTGGGATTATTGGCCGGGTTCCTGGAGTCCCAAGGCAGGTCCTCGCCTTCGAGCTGGCGCCGGATCAGTTCGGGATCCTCAGTCAGTAAAAGGACCCGTCCGTGGAGTTTGAGCCAGGGAAGTCGCTTTTCAAGACTGCGCTGCAGAAGTGGCGATGTCATGGTGCAGTCTCCCTATAAGTTTATGAAATCGCGCGAGGTGCGAGAGATTCGGAGGTGGAACAGGCTAGAATCTCGGCCGTTGTCAACAGTCGATCTGGTTGAGTTATTTCGAGCTTTCACGCAACCAGCAAGTAGATCCGAGACGCTGGTCATAGCGAGAACAGTTTTTCGGCGTTGGTCTGGAAGAGCTTCTTTTTGTCGGTGTCGCTCAAGGGGAAATTGTCGGTCATGGTGACCTCTTCGATTTGGAATTGGTATGGATAGTCCATCGCGTAGAGCACACGATCCACGCCCAGCACGGATTGCGCGAGCAGGACAGCGGGCGCCCAGGGAACGCCGCTCGTCGTGATGTAGATGTTGCGCTGCATGTACTCGCTCGGGCGCATCTTCAGTTTCGGCATGAACGACTTTCGGTTGTGTTCCTGCATGTAGTCGATGCGATACAGCCAATACGGAAGAGCCTCGCCCCCGTGCCCGATGACGATTTTGAGGCCCGGGAAACGGTCGAATGCTCCGCTGGTGATGAGCGCGAGCGTGTGCAGGCCGACCTCGACGCCGAAGCCGTAGATCNNGCGCGTTCCATTCCGCGCTGCAAAAACGGCTGAAGCATTTGCGGCGAGGGCTCCCGCGGATGGATGTAAATCGGCGCATTCAGCGCTTCAGCGGCCTCGAAGATTTCCCAGAACTTCGGATCATCGAGGTATTCGCCTTCGGTGTGCGAGTTGATGACCGCTCCCTTGAGGCCGAGACTCTTCGTTGCTCGATCGAGTTCTTTGGCCGCAGTTTTCGGGTCCTGCGGCGCGATGGCGGCGAGGCCGGCAAAGCGAGTGGGATGCTTGCGGATCGCTTCTGCGAGCTGATCGTTGGTCGACGCCGCCAACGAATTTGCTGTTGCCGCGTCGAATACCTGCACGCCGGGCGCGGTCAACAAGAGCAGTGCTACGTCGATGCCGCTGGCGTCCATGTCCTTGATCCGCCCTTCACCCATGTCCACCAGCCGCGTAACGAGCAGATTGCCGCCGCTGCCGCCCTCTGCGCTGCGGCTGCTACTGCTGCTACCGCTACCGCTGTTTCCCCACATGCTGGCGAGCCCAGGGTGCGCATAGGGATTTTCGTCGATCAGCTTGCGATACATCTCGAACATTTCCGCGGGGCCCCAGGCTTCTTCGGTGGCGATGCGCTTGTACGGCACTTTGCGAGGCTTCGGCGCGTCTTCATTGCGCGCGGGCATGTTGATTTGCGCGGCAGTCGCCGTGAGCCAAGCGGAAAGAGCGGCGTAGGACGCCGCCGCACCCTTCACGAACGATCGTCTGTCCATCGCCATGAATACCCCCAGTGCATACAAATACCCCTATTGCGCGTTTGCGGCAACAACGTTGGGTGGGCAATATCGCCTGTCTAGAGTCGCGCGGTCGGACAGCCCGCTCGCTAGTATCCATACGTTTCCGGTTGATGTCATAACGACG
>PKUY01000030.1 GCA_003131705.1 Acidobacteriota bacterium
CGGTCACTCGTCACCGTCTGGTAGTTCCCGTTCCCGAAAACGACGTCGCCGGTGTTCCCGAAGGCACGCAAGTCAGCTTCACGGTGCCGTCGTTTCCCGGAAAGACGTTCACCGCTCCCATCGCGCGAATCTCGCATGGAGTCGACGTGAAGACGCGCACCATGCCCGTTGAGCTGGACGTGCGCGATCCTAAAGGCGAACTCGTCCCCGGCACATTTTGCGAAGCCCAGTGGCCGGTCAGCCGCACCTACGCAACGCTCTTCGTTCCCGCATCCGCGGTGGGCAGCGACCTCGAACGAACTTTCGTGATTCGCGTGCGCAATGGGAAANNTCAAGACGGGTGTCCGTGTCGAAAACTCAATCGAAATCTTCGGAGATTTGAAAGAGGGGGACCAGATCGCCAGCCGCGGCACCGACCAACTTCGGCCAGGCACCGCAGTTTCGCCGCATCTCTCTAATTGATTGAGATTGGCTCGGCCAGCGTGAAACGGGCTCTATAGCAGACGCCGAAAACTTGAGCGATGTCGATGATCAAGGGCATCGCTGGGCGCGTGCGTGAAGGATTCCACGGACGCACTGACCCAGACGCGAGCGAATGTTGGGATCGTATTGCTTAATGCCTGAGCGACTCGAAAGTTCGGGGCACATGCTTCAGAGGATGGATGATGACTTCGGGAGAAAGCAGGAGCGTCAATGACGGTGATCGGTAGTTGTTCAAAATTAGCACTACTCCTTCTCATTATCTGGGCAGTTCCGACGGTGTGGGCGCAAGGGCCTCCATTTCAGACTGACGATCCGACGCCCGTAGACCTTGGGCATTACGAGGCTTACGTGTTCGGCGGCGTGGACGGCACTCCGGTGGAGATTGATCCGGTCGGTCCGGCATTTGAGTTCAACTGGGGGGCGCTTCCCAACGTGCAGTTCCACGCGATTCTGCCATTCGGGTCCATCCTGCCGTCAAATAATCCAATCTACGCTCCGGGCGGAGTGGGCCCGAGCGCGTATGGGCTGACGGATATGGAGTTAGGCGTGAAGTATGGTTTCTTGAAGCAAACGAAGCACCGTCCGCAGATCGGCTCGTTCACCATGCTAGAAATTCCAACCGGCAGTTATTCCAAAGGTCTTGGCGTAGGACGAGTGTGGGGCAAGCTCCCCATTTGGGTGGAGAAAGACTTGGGGCCTTGGACCGTCGACGGTGGTATGGGATACACGATCGTTAATCAACATCAGTATCGCGACTATCTGTATGGCGGATTTCTCGTTAAATNNGGTCTTTTCTCACGCGCGAGAAGGTTTCGCTACCCCTCAAACACAATCGTCGACTCTGATCGACGCGGGGGGTTATTACCATTTCAAATATCCCGGGCTCCAATTGCTTTTCGCATACGGGCACTCTGTCGCTGGGCAGACGGAGGACTACGGTTATCTTGGCCTTTACTACACGTGGGGAAAAGACCGAAAGACGAAAACCGCCGGAGACGCAATGCTATCCGAGCAGCCACTCAAGAACGGGCTTGATTAACTCGCGGAGAGTCCGTTCGCTGCCGACGCATGACGGTGTTTGCGAGGTCCGCCGCGAGCGAATCCACCTACTGGTACTGAACGCAGCGGGCGGTGAGGACGTCTGATGGAAGCAAAAAGGATCGTTTCCACTCGAAAGCTCCTTCCTGAAAGCGTAGCGATCGTCGTGGGACATTTCGTCGCCGTCGTGTGGCATCTGCTGTTACTTGTCAAGGTTCAGCCAAATACTCCAGGCTTTGCCCCTCCATTATTGATACTGGTCAATCTGTTTCCGGTCGTTGGAGTTATCGGGTTTGCAAAGGGATTCCCGAAATTGGCCGGAAGCCTGATTACTGTTCCCTTGGCGATAGCACTGGTCATCGGTACCTACGCTCACTTTCTCAGTCCGGGCACGGACAATATATTGCGGATGCCGCCGGGCGACTTGAGGTTTGCTTTTCAGGTGAGTGCCGTGCTGCTCGTCCTTCTGGAAGCCCTTGGCTGTTGGATCGGGATTCGAATCTTTGCGCAGATGTCCGTGCGGCGTGCGTTGAAGAGCTGAAAGGGAATGCTACTGGGCGGTTGAGTTGGTGCCGAAATGTGCTACGAGAAAGGAGAACAATTCAATGTCCCTGAATGTTGACGCAAACTGGGCGGAACGCGCCGCAAAGGCGGTCTTGCTGATCCGGATTCTTGTGGGCTGGGTTTTCCTTNNTTTTCCCCGATTCATTGGGAGTTGGACGGTTTGTGAAGATCGGCATCCCCTGGCCGCAGGTCATGGCTCCCTTTGTCGGCGTTGTCGAGATTGTTTGCGGAACGATGCTGTTGATCGGCCTGCTTACGCGGCTTGCCTCCATCCCGCTTCTGATCGACATTTGCGTGGCGTTGTACTCAACCAAGATCGTCACNNAAAGAATGGTCTTTGGAGCACGTTGCACGAAGCCCGCACCGACGTGAGCATGCTGCTCGGTCTGATTTTTCTGCTCCTGATTGGCGGCGGAACGCTGTCACTCGACGCACGTTTCTCAAAGGCAGACTCAAGTAAATGGGTAAGCAGAACGTAGCGACACTTGCTCTCAAATTCGTCCTAATCATCGGGATCGTCAACTTCTTCGCAGGTATGACCTACGAAGGAGCCCGCGCCATCGCGGGACCTTTTCTTGGCTCGCTCGGCGCAACCGCAGCAATCGTAGGTTTTGTCGCCGGATTCGGTGAATTGGTCGGTTACGGGCTCCGGTCAGTCTCGGGGTACTTCGCAGACAAGACACACAGATACTGGGCCGTTACATTTGTCGGATACGCGATCAACATGTTGGCGGTCCCGGCACTGGCTCTGGCAGGAAACTGGCCTCTTGCAGCCGCGCCGTCTCACTACAG
>PKUY01000260.1 GCA_003131705.1 Acidobacteriota bacterium
GCAGTTTGCCGAATGGCTCTGCGTCATTTGCCGCGAGCTTGTGTCGGGTGACGCAGGAGTTTGTTCTTCCTCGTCACCGTGGCAGCCATGTCGGCCAGTGTGGTGACCTCGAGATTGTTCATCAGCTGCCTGCGAAGAACTTTCCAGGTGTCGTGGAGCGGGCACGGGGAGTCATCCGAGCAGCCTTCCAGACCCACTGCGCATTCAGCAAACTGATCCAAGCCGTCAATCGCCGCTACGACATCCCGCAACGTAATCAGTTGGGAATTCCGCGCCAATCGAAACCCGCCGCCGGGTACCCGGCGGGACTCCAGCAGTCCTTTACGAACCAACTCCTGTAGTACCTTGCCCAAAACAGGCGCCGGGAGGCCTTCCCCCTTGGCGATTTCCGTTCCTTGCACCGCGCCTTGGTCGGGGAATCGAGCTAGGAACACGAGGGCGCGGATCGCGTGTTCACAGGGCTTTGAATAGATCATAAAGGAATACGGACTCTATTTTCCTCAGTTCGATGATTAGCGTCAAGTACCAAATCTGGCCCTTAGTGAAGGGCCATTTTTGTGTGAACTACCGGGGAGCTCAAAAAAGTGCTTGACAAGAGAGCTATTCAGGAATACAAGGTCCGTATATCTTATATTGGGTGATGCGATGCTTTACGGACATGCTGCCGAGGTTGCGATTCGCGCGGCTCTCTACTTGGCCGGCCGGCCACCAGGGGAACTCTCCCCAGTCCACGAAGTTGCCAAAACGACCAGGCTCCCCAGTGCATACCTCTCCAAGGTCATTCAGCGACTGGCGCAGGCCGGTCTCGTTCGGACATTTCGCGGACCGGGCGGTGGGATCGAGCTGGGCAAATCTCCCGAAGCGATCACCTTGTGGTCTCTGGTGCGTGCAACCGAGGGCCCCTCGGACGTTGATCGGTGCGCTCTCGGAATCGGCAACTGTTCGCCCGACAACCCGTGCCCCCTCCATGGCAGATGGGCGCCTCTTCGAGAGGATTTCGAGAAGTTATTGGAAGGGACGACGCTCAGTGCGTTAGTGCGTGAGCTGGAACAGGCTTCAGGCAAGGAGCAAACCATCCATCAACGTCAGGTTCGAAGGACCGATACCTTCTCCAGCAGAGAAGTCACTCGCGAAAGGCAGGATCGGCCATGAGATCAGCTTGGACGGTAAGAATCGGCCTTTTGGCGATCAGCACATGCGCATGCCTGGGGAACCCGGCGGTGATGCGCGCTCAAGTGCCAGCTGATTATTTTCGACAGAACTGCACGGTGTGTCACACGGTGGGCAAAGGCCGCCTTATCGGTCCCGACTTGGAAGGCGTCNNAGAAGGATCGGGCCTGGCTGATCAAGTTTCTCCAGAGCCCACAGGCCACGATCGATAGCGGTGACCCGTATGCCGCACAGCTCCTAAAGGATGCCCATGGAATAGCAATGCCCAATGTCGCGGGTATGACGCCGGATCTGGCTAGTGCTCTGCTCGACCTGATCGAAGGGGCACCGGGTCCTGCGAAATCTGAATTGGCTGGCATCACCATTAGCGACCGGCCATTCACTGCAAGTGACGTCGTGATCGGACAGCAAATCTTTCTTGGCGAACGGCGGCTCGCCAACGGCGGTCCCGCATGCGCCTCATGCCACACACTCGGAACAATTGGTGGCCTGGGCGGCGGGCGGCTCGGCCCAGATCTAACGCAAGTATTTGATCGGCTCGGTGGACGGAAGGGCCTTGGCGCGTGGCTGTCTGCTCCGCCGACCCAGACGATGCAGTCCGTCTTCCGCAACCATGCGCTGCAACCTGAAGAAATTCTTCCTCTGCTCGCAGTGATCGACGACGCGAGCAACCGCGGCCGGCCCGCGGATTCTTCTTCGGTAGCGAAATTTGTCCTGTTCGGCTTCGGCGGGATGCTGGTTGGACTTGCCCTGCTCCAACTTGCGTGGCGAGGACGATTCCGGTCCGTCCGGCGAACCATGGTCCGGGCACAAGTGCGAGGTGAGTAATGAAGCGCAAAGACGCTCTTTCGTGGATTCGCGATGAATCGAACCCGCAACTGCGGGGATGGGAGGAGTTCTATCGCAACCGCTGGCAGCACGACANNGACGGCATCGTCACGTGGGAAATGCAGGGTCTCGACTATCCCATGCTCGAATCCGGACTACCTCCTTACGAGCCACGCGGTTGTCAGCGCGGCATTTCCTACTCTTGGTATCTCTATAGCCCGCTGCGCGTGAAGCATCCCTATACGCGCGGAGTGCTGCTCGATCTGTGGAAGGAAGCGCGCGCCAAGTACGCTGATCCGGTGGAAGCCTGGGCGTCGCTGGTGGAAAATCCCGAGGCTCGCCAGCGCTGGCAGCAGGCGCGGGGCAACNNACGGTTCTCGAACTGATCGCTGCGTCCTGCATTTACACGATCAAGAAACACGGTCCCGACCGCATCACCGGGTTCTCACCGATCCCAGCAATGTCCATGATCAGCCACGCAGCAGGCGCTCGCCTGCTGCAACTGATGGGCGGGGTGTTCCTATCCTTTTATGATTGGTATTCCGACCTGCCGAGCGCCTCTCCCGAAACCTGGGGCGAACAGACGGACGCCCACGAATCCGCCGATTGGTATAACGCAAAGTTGCTTGCCGTCGTAGGGTCCAATCTCAATATGACCCGCACGCCGGACTGTCACTTCGCCGCCGAGGCGCGCCACAACGGCAGCAAGATGTGGGTGTTCTCGCCGGACTTCAGCCAAGTATCGAAATACGCTGACGAGTGGGTGGAGATCAACGCAGGGCAGGATGGTGCGTGGTGGATGGCCGTGAACCACGTCCTGCTCAAGGAAGCACACCACGAAAAGCAGACGCCCTATTTCCTCGACTACACGAAGAAGTATACCGACGCCCCGTACCTTGTAGAGTTGCATGAAAAAGAAGGCTTCTTCCAGCCGGGCCAGATGCTTCGCGCCAATCGGATCGAGGGCTATTCAGGCGTTGAGAATGGCGCCTGGAAATTCCTGATGTGGGATGCAAAGGATTTNNCGCCCGAAGATGCCCATGGGCAGCTCGGGGTTCCGCTGGGGCAAGGAGAAGGGCAAGTGGAACCTGATTTTGAAAGACGGCGTGGATGGGAGCGAGATCGATCCCACGCTTACATTCCTCCCGGCAAGTGACGGAGTGGTTCAGGCGCGGTTCGACGATTTCGGCGAGGGCCGCACGATATTGCGCGGCATTCCGGTCAAGAAAATCCGCACGGCCGATGGCAAGACCGTAACAGTGGCGACCGTATACGACCTGCTGATGGCGCAGTNNCCTACACACCGGCCTGGGCGGAGAAATATACCGGCATGGGCCGCGACGTAGTGATCCGCTTTGCGCGCGAATGGGCGAAGACCGCCGAGCTGACGAAGGGCCGATGCATGGTCATCATCGGAGCGGGAGTCAATCATTGGTACCACGCAAACCTCATGTACCGTGCCGCGATTCACGCTCTGATGTTTTCGGGCTGCGANNGTGGGTCAGGAGAAGCTCGCGCCGATGGAACCGTGGTCGGCGATCGCGTTCGCGCGAGATTGGTTCCCAGCCTCTCGCCTCCAGAACGCGCCGAGCTGGCACTACATCCACACGGACCAGTGGCGCTACGAGAAAAGCTTCACCGATTACCACACGGTGCCGGCCGATCAAAAGCCGGGTTCGCTCGCGACCGGCCACACCGCTGATACGCAAGTGCGCGCCGTGCGCAACGGTTGGTTGCCGTTTTATCCGCAATTCAACTTGAACCCGCTCGAGCTGGTAAAGCAGGCTGAAGCGGCGGGTGCGAAGAATCAGGATGAAATCAACGCCTACGTCGTGCGGCAGCTTTCTGAGAACAAGCTGAAGTTTTCTGTTGAGGACCCCGACGCCCAGGAGAATTGGCCGCGGATCTGGTTCATCTGGCGCGGCAACGCGCTGCTGGCGAGCGCAAAAGGCCATGAGTTCTTCCTGAAGCACTATCTCGGCACGCATACGAACGCCATCGCCGAAGACATGGCCAAGGATTCCGTTCAGGAGATCGCGTGGCACGAGACGGCGCCCGTTGGAAAGATGGATCTGGTCGTGGATTTGAATTTCCGCATGGACACGTCGGCTCTCTACTCGGACATCGTCTTGCCGGCCGCGACCTGGTACGAAAAGGCCGACCTGAATACCACGGACATGCACAGCTTCATTCATCCGCTGTCGGCTGCCGTGCCGCCGTGCTGGGAATCGAAGAGCGACTGGCAGATTTTCGAGGCCGTCGCGAAAAAGTTTTCGGAACTCGCGCAGCCGCACTTTCCGGCGCCCGTTTGGGATTTGGTGGCTTCGCCGCTGGCGCACGACACGCCCGCGGAGATCGCACAGCCGTCGATCGCGGACTGGAAACGCGGCGAGGTCGAACCGATTCCCGGCAAGACGATGCCTGGATTCAAGCTCGTCGCCCGAGACTACCGCAATCTCTACAACCAGTTCATTTCCTTCGGACCGCTCGTTCGCGAAAACGGTCTCGGCGTTCATGGCACGAGTTATGCCGTGGACGATCTTTACGACGAATGCGTTCGGACGCTGCCGACGAGTTCCTGGGGAGGAAAACGGTATCCATCGCTTGCCGATGATGAAGACACCTGCAACCTGATCCTGAAATTCGCGACAGTGACGAACGGAGAACTTGCCTATCGCTCGTACAAAAACATGGAAGAAAAGGTCGGACTCCCGCTCGTACAGCTGGCGGAGAAGAACCGCGGCGTTCGAGTTGACTACAAGGGGCTACAAGGTCTGCCGCAGCGTCTCATCAATAGCCCGATGTGGTCCGGCTTGACCGAAAACGGGCGTGCGTATTCTCCGTTCACGTACAACGTCGAATGTGGCGTGCCTTGGCGCACGCTGACGGGACGTCAGCATTTCTACCTGGACCACGAAGGCTACCTGCAATTCGGGGAGCACCTACCCACCTATAAGCCAAAGCCGTCACCCGCCCAATACGGTGATCTACGCCTGAGCCAAGAGGCTGGACCGACGAAAATGCTCAGCTACCTGACGCCGCACGGAAAGTGGCACATCCATTCGACCTACGGCGACAACCATCGCATGACCACCCTTTCGCGCGGCGTCGAGCCCCTCTGGATGAACGACAAGGACGCGACCGACATCAACGTCGTGGACAACGACTGGGTCGAGGTGCACAACGACAACGGTGTGGTTGTGACTCGCGCCGCCGTCAGCGCGCGTATTCCGCGCGGCATGTGCATTCAATACCACGCGCCGGAGCGCACGCTTTCCGTGCCAAAGTCGCCGATACGGAAGGGGCGTCGCGCCGGGGGCCACAACAGCCTTACCCGCACGCGACTGAAGCCGAACTTGATGGTCGGCGGCTACGGCCAGTTTACGTACCACTTCAACTATTGGGGCCCGACCGGCAGCAATCGCGATACGCACGCCTTCGTGCGCAAGCTGCCCGAACTGAAATGGTAGGGAAAGGAGCGCCGCAATGAACGTTCGCTCGCAGATTTCAATGGTTTTTCATCTCGACAAATGCATCGGCTGCCATACATGCAGCATCGCTTGCAAGAACATCTGGACCGACCNNTGTGGTGGAACAATGTCGAGACGAAGCCGGGCACCGGCTTTCCCACCGATTGGGAGGACCAAGAGAAATACCATGGCGGCTGGGAGATGCATAACGGCAAGCTTCGACTGAAATCCACCGGCAAGGCAAAGACGCTCTTCAATATCTACCACAACCCGTCGATGCCAACGATGGACGACTATTACGAGCCCTGGACNNACACCGCGCGGCCGGTCTCGATGGTGACCGGCGAACTAATCAATATCGAAGCTGGGCCGAACTGGGACGACGACCTCGGCGGCTCTCCGATCTATGCGGCGAACGACCCCAACCTAAAAGGCCTGAGCCATGACACGCAGCAACAGCTCATGGCCGTAGAGCGGCTTGTGTTCTTCTATTTCCCGCGCATCTGCAATCATTGCCTGAATCCTTCCTGCGTTGCGTCATGCCCGTCGGGGGCGCTGTACAAGCGCGGTGAAGACGGCATCGTGCTCGTCGACCAGACGCGCTGCCGCGGCTGGCGCGCGTGCGTTGCGGCATGCCCTTACAAGAAGATGTTCTTCAACTGGGACACTGGCAAGTCGGAAAAGTGCATTCTCTGCTTCCCGCGACTCGAAACCGGCCAGGCGCCCGCTTGCTTCCATTCCTGCGTCGGCCGCATCCGCTACCTCGGCGTGTTGCTCTACGACGCGTCGCGGATCGAAGAAGTGGCCAGCCTGCCAAAGGATCAACTGATCGAAGGCCAGCGCTCGCTGATCCTTGATCCGAACGATCCCGAAGTGATCGCTGCGGCGCGCGCGAACGGCGTGCACGACTCGGTCATCGAGTCAGCGCAAAAGTCGCCCGTCTACCGTTTCGTCAAGGAATGGAAGCTGGCGCTGCCGCCGCACCTGGAATATCGCACGATGCCAATGCTGTTCTACGTGCCGCCGATGTCTCCGGTGATGTCGAGCCGGACGGACGGCGCGATCAATCACGTTTCGGATGATCTCTTCCACGACATCGAAGACGCTCGCGTGCCCATGAAGTTCCTGGCGAATCTTTTCGGCGCGGGCGAAGAAGGCCCCTTGCGCTACGCCTTGCGCAAGCAGAAGGCGGTCCGCTGGTATCGCCGCTTCAAGACAGTCGGCGACGTGGATGAGAAGACCGCCATGCGTATGCTGAGTGAGGCAGATTGCTCGCCGGCAGAGGCCGAGGCGATCTACGAGCTTACTTCGCTCTGCACGTTTGACGACCGCTTCGTCATTCCCCCGATGCACCGGGAACAAGCGATCGAGATGATGGAAGACCCGCTCGAGCACAAGCAGAGCGTGGGATTCGGATTCCTTTCCGGTCCGAAGAGAGGAATGTGATGACGGGAGCGAATGAATTCGACTTGCTTGCTTCGCTGGTAGGTTATCCGGGAGAGGAATATCTGAGCAAAGCAGTGCTTTGCCTTGAGGCGCTTGCTGAAAGTGATCCGGAAGCAGCTGTGCCGCTTGGCGAATTCCTCGAACAGACGCGGAGTTTTTCTGTCGAAGGGCTTCAGGAGCTTTACGCGGCCACGTTCGATCTCGATCCGGCTTGCTCGCTTGAGGTCGGCTGGCATCTGTTTGGCGAAAATTACGAGCGCGGCGAGTTCCTGGTGAAAATGCGTGGAGAATTGCGCCGGCTCGGCGTTGACGAATCCACTGAGTTGCCGGATCACCTCACGCACGCTCTCGCGGCCCTCGGCCACATGGAACCGCAGGAAGCGGCCGACTTTGCGACGGCGTGCCTTTTTCCAGCATTGGACAAGATGCGCGCGGCACTCAAGGGGAAGTCCAACCCCTTCGAGAACGCCTTGTCGGCTGTCAGCCACGTGCTCGAGCACCGGTATCCACGGCCCGATCCTGAAACAGTACCGGCGGAACCCGCATTTCGCATTCTGAACTCAGGAGGACGGTGATGACTTCCGCTCTGCCTTTTGCCGACGGGTTGTGTTTTATCGTTTTCCCCTATCTCGCGATGTTCGTCTTCTTTCTGGGCACCATCATGCGATACCGCAAGGCTCCGTTCACATATTCGAGTTTTTCGTCGCAGTTTCTTGAAAACAAGCAACACTTCTGGGGGCTCGTGCCGTTCCACTATGGCGTCGTCGTCGTTCTCCTGGGGCACATCGTCGCTTTCCTGATTCCGCGCGAAATTCTTGCCTGGAATAGCCGGCCGCTGCGTCTCTACGTACTGGAAATTTCCGCGCTGATCTTTGGCCTGCTGACACTGATTGGTCTTTGCGGTGCGATCCATCGGCGGCTGACTTTCTCGAAAGTTCGCGCGGTCACGACCGGCATGGACTGCCTCGTCTTCGTGCTCCTGCTCGCGCAAGTAGTGAGCGGGGTGTACGTCGCCGTCTTCCATCCGTGGGGTTCGTCGTGGTTCGCGGCAGCGGTGGCGCCCTATCTCTGGTCACTCGTCAGGTTCAACCCGGATCTGGGCTTTATCGCGATGATGCCGGTGATCGTGAAATTCCACATCGTGATGGCTTATACGCTGATCGCAGTCGCGCCGTTCACGCGGCTGGTGCATATCCTCGTGGCGCCGAACCCCTACTTCTGGCGCAAGAACCAGGTCGTGCGCTGGTATCGCGCCCCCGGCGAATCCTTGTGAGCAGGTGGCTGCATTTGTCGAAAGAGGCTCGGAACGATTGTGTCCGGCCCTGCGGCGCCGCCACCGCAGCGGGCCTCCTTGGTCTCGTGCTTCTCTGCCCGGTCCCAGGGTGGGGACAATCGCAGTTGGCATCGCAATCGGTTTCGCAGTCTCAGGCGCAATCGGGATCGCAGCCGCCGAAGCCTGACTCCACGCAAACCACCAAACACAAGCTGGGGCCGCTCGAGATTTCGGGAAATTGGCGTGTGCGCGTGGAAGGCTGGGATTGGTTCGAAGGTAATTCAGGGCAGAACTCATACGCCTTTCCTCATTCGCTTTTGCGTGTCGCGATCGGGCAGGAAAGTAAGCGTCTCGACTGGCAGGTGGAGGCTGCTCAGGACGCGATACTCCTCCTGCCCAGAAACGCCGTCGTCGCGGCGCCGCAAGGGCAACTCGGGCCAGGCGGCACATACTATGCCGCGAACGGGAATGGCCGCAACAACGTCAACGCATTCGTAAAACAGGCCTACGTCCAAATCAATCACCTTGGGCAAGGCAGATTGAAGCTGGGACGCTTCGAATATTTCGATGGCGCTGAGGTGAAACCAAAAGACGCCACGCTCGCCGCAATCGTGCAGACCCGCATCGCTCAACGTCTGATCGGCAACTTTAGCTTTTCGGCCGTCCAACGGAGCTACGACGGCGCGCAATTCCACTATGCCTTGGGCAAGGGTGATGTCACCGTATTCGGCGCTCGAACGACGCGGGGCGTCTATCAAATTGATGGCATGGGCGAGCTGGATGTGGATGTCTACTATGGCGCCCTGACCTTGCCGACGGGGGCCGAGCACAGCGCCGGCGAGCTGCGATTATTTGGCTTGGGCTACATTGATCACCGCACGAGCGTGCTCAAGACGGACAACCGTCCCCAGGCAGCCCGCTCGGCGGACCACGGGGAGATTCAAATCGGAACCTACGGTGGAGATTACCTCCACGTGTTCAATACAGGGACAACCGGCAAGTTTGACTTCTTTGTTTGGGGCGCAGTTCAGACGGGCGCTTGGGGACGGCTCACGCAGCGCGCCGGCGCATTCGTCGGTGAATTCGGCTGGCAGCCGCCGGTGAAGACCTTGAAGCCGTGGCTGAGCGCAGGGTACTCCTACGGGAGTGGTGACGGCAATTCCAGCGACTCAGTCCATGGGACTTTCTTCCAAGTCCTTCCGACTCCGCGCCTCTATGCGCGCACGCCGTTCTACAACATGGAGAACAACGAAGACTTCTACGGATCGCTCAATCTTCGTCCCCATTCGAAGCTCGCGCTCCGCAGCGAGTTGCACGCATTGCGTCTGTCCAGCCGAAACGATCTCTGGTATCTGGGCGGAGGCGCTTTCCAGCCGCACACGTTCGGATATACGGGTCGTCCCAGCAACGGCAACCGTAGCCTGGCCAACGTCTGGGACCTCAGCGCCGACTACCAGGCAACGCGGACTTTCGCCGTCGGGCTTTATTACGGACACGCTTGGGGTAAGGCCGTGATCGCGAGCATCTATCCCAAAGATCCCAACGGTCAATTGGCTTACGTCGAAACGAATCTTCGCTTCTGAAGCAGGCGTGGAGGGAGGAGCACCGTGAACGACATCGTGGGATCACCCCGGCGAGCCCTGTGGAGTGCGACGCTGGGCTTCTTCGTCGGCTTCGCCGCAGTCGCTCTTTTTGGACCGTCCGCGAACCTCTTCCAGAAGGTCATGGGACTGGGCCCACTGGCTCTTGGTTTTCTCGTTGCCGCGCCCTCGCTTTCGGGTTCGCTGCTGCGGATTCCGTTTTCGGCATGGGTGGACACCAGCGGGGGGCGCAAACCGTTTCTCTGGCTGCTGAGTCTTTCCGTGGTTGGCATGGTCGGCCTGTCGTTGGTCGCTCGCTTTCTCTATCCCACATATCTGAGTTACACAAGCTATCCGCTGCTGATGGTCCTTGGCGTATTGAGCGGCTGCGGAATCGCAACGTTCTCCGTTGGTATCAGCCAGGTTTCGTATTGGTTCCAACAGCGGAAGCAGGGACGCGCTCTCGCCATCTTCGCCGGAGTCGGCAACGTTGCACCGGGCATTTTCCTGCTGCTTGTGCCATTTGCCCTGCGTCACTTCGGTCTTGCGTGGTCCTACATTCTCTGGCTGTGCATCCTCGCCGCTGGGACAATTTTCTATGCAGTCCTTGGCAGGAATAGCCCTTACTTTCAGCTGCTAGCGAAAGGCCTGGCGCCCGCGGATGCGCGGGTCCGCGCACACGAACTCGGACAGGACATATTTCCAGCCGGAAGCCTGAAGGACAGCCTGCGATTGTCTGCTCGAGTGTGGCGGACTTGGGCGCTCGTCTGGATCTACTTCACGACCTTCGGTGGTTTCATGGCGCTGACCGCATGGCTGCCCATCTACTGGACTTCTTTCTTCGGCGTGAGCGTGGGGCATGCCCTGATGTTGACCGCGGTGTTCTCGATTGTCGCCTCCCTGATTCGCGTCGCGGGCGGCGTGCTCTCCGATCGACTGCAAGAAGGAGGAGAAAACACCGCGATTCTGGCGCTGCTGATCACGCTGGTCGGTGCGCTGGTTATGACGAGTTCGCGCCAGTTTGAACTTGCCGTTCCTGGAGAAATCTTGATGGCGTTCGGCATGGGAATCTGCAACGCGGCTGTCTTCAAGATCGTTCCCCAGGCCGTGCCACAAGCCGTGGGAGGCGCTGCCGGATGGGTGGGTGGGCTCGGCGCGTTCGGTGGATTCGTTNNCGACCGGTGGATTCGTGATTCCACCGGTGATGGCCTTTGCCGTGCGCAATCTCGGTCAGCCCGGCTATGCCATCGGTTTCATCACGTTCATCTTTCTATCGCTGTTTTCGCTTTCGATGGCCTGGATTCTCAAATACGCGCGCGAGGAGACCTCGCCGCAAGCTTCCCCCGCGCAGGTCAACAAGGCACCAGTCCCGTCGACGCCTACGCGAATGAGCCACTGAGGCGCATCGCACATGACTGCGGTGGGACACTTCCCTAAACCGATGGCGATGACTCGCGTCGCGATTTGGCCGCTGGTGCAGGAGCAGGTGCGCACGCTAAGTCCCANNCAGGAATCGTGGCCATCGCCGCGCACCTCACTGGAATGTTTCTGGTGGGTCGCGTGCTCGCGGGAATCAGCCTTATCGCCTATGTGCTCCTAGTGGCCATGACGCTGGCCCGGATAGTGTTCTTCCCGCGGGCGGTCTTCCAAGACTTAATCGATCATCAGGTGGGTGTCGGGTTCTTCACGCTGGTCGCTGGGACAGCAGTTCTAGGAAGCCAGAACGTGATCCTGTTCGGTATGTACCGTCTCGGCGCGGCGCTGTGGATTGCTTCCTGCGCAATGCTGTTCGTGATCGTCTACGCGGTGTTCGCGGCCTTCACAGTTAAGGAGAAGAAGCCAACCCTGGCGGAGGGCATTCACAGCGGGTGGCTCGTCGCCGTAGTCGCCACGCAAGCTGTCGCCACGCTTGGTGCCCAGGTGATGCAGGCATTCCCCGGCCAGATCGACAAGATTGCTTTTGTATCTGTCGCGCTTTGGTCAAGCGGGGGAATGCTCTATATCTGGATGATCTCTCTGATCTTTTACCGCTATACGTTCTTCCCACTCCAGGCACGCGATCTGAAGGCGCATTATTGGATCAACATGGGCGCGATGGCNNCTCTTGCAGCAGATCGCTCCATTTGTGAAGGGTTTCACACTGTTTTACTGGTCGACGGCAACTTGGTGGTTTCCGATGTTGGTGATCCTGGCCGTTTGGCGTCACGCCTACAAAAGGCTGCCGTTCGTCTACGACCCGCTCTACTGGGGCATGGTTTTTCCGCTTGGCATGTACACGACCTGTACGTACCGCTTGGCTGAAGTGACCGGACTGACCTTCCTACGGCCGATTCCAAAGTACTTCGTCTTTGTTGCGTTATTCGTCTGGCTCGTCGTTTTCGCGGGGTTGGT
>PKUY01000396.1 GCA_003131705.1 Acidobacteriota bacterium
GCGTCGCGTCCCGTTTTCGATCATAATCTTTATCTTCATGGGAGCATCTTATTACGGAATGGTCGGTGTGCAAGGATGTGTGTGGTGTAGACTTTTTTTCGGGAGTTTGCTTACTGTTGCAGAAGTTTCCGTTGCGCGTCACTGGCATGAGCATGAAATTCAAAACCATCTCGTTCGGTAAGGATGTGCCACCCGCCGAATCTGTTCGCCACGCCAATTGCACGACGAAGTGGCCATAACAGCGGAGCGGGCACGGCAGTGCCGTGCCCCTCCCCTACAAAAGGCCGGCTAGATTCGGCGACGCGAGACGCTCAAGAAGAGGTGGGATTGCGGCGAGAAGTGGGCGTGGGGGCTTAGCCCATGCGGACAACGACTNNTCGGCCCACTGTTCGGCGGCGAAGATGAGGCTCTCGGCCAGCACGGAGGCGAGCTCGTTACGCTGCCGAACCACCTCCGACTTCAACCGCTCCGTCCCGAATTCCTCGCCATACACGTTCTCAGGCTCCGTGAGGCCATCACTATAGGCGACGAGCAACGCTCCGGGCACGACATCGATCGTTTCCTGAGTGTAGCGAGCTTCTTCGAAAAGGCCCACAACCGTGCCTCCTTGATCAAGTTGTTGGACGTGGCCATCGACTACAAGAAACGGGCCAAGATGGCCCGCATTCGTGTATGTCAGCGTCTTCGCTATCGAATCGTACACGGCGTAGAAGAGGGTGGCGTAGCGGTCGTCGGACGTGTTCTTGAAAAGGTGCTGGTTCAGTCGCGAGACCACTTCGGCCGTACCGTACCGCCCGTCAATCGTAGCCGTGCTGCGCAAAGAGGCCTGCAAGCTGGCCATTAGCAGCGCGGCGAAGATGCCCTTGCCGCTGATATCGGCGAGGGCGATTCCTACGCGACCGGAACCGAGGGTTATGAAATCGTAGTAGTCGCCGCTGACTACGCGCGCGGGCCTACAGATGGCGGCAAGGTCCAGGCCCGGTAGCGACGGCAGTGAGTGCGGGAAAAGCTGCTGCTGCACTTCGCGTGCGATCGCGACCTCGTTTTCAAGGCGCTGCCGCTCGCGCTGCTCGACTATCAGTTCGGAGATCGAGCTGGTCATTTCATTGAACGATTCGCCGAGCGCGCCAAGCTGGTCGCGCTTCGCTACGCGGACGCGATGATCGAAATCGCCGCGGCGCACGTGACGCGTCCCCTCGTAGAGATCAGCGACGGAGCGGGTGATTGTGCGCGTCAAGATTGTGCCCGTCGCCAGCGCCGAAAGTTCCAGCACAAGGAATATCGCAGCCGCCACGAGTAAGGCGTCGACGAGAATCGGGCCCAGCGCTCCGACAGATGTGAAAAGAACCCTGTTCACCATCACGGGACGCACCCAAAACGACGCTAACACCGGAGCGTTGGGAGTATCTTTTCCGGACATTATATGGAACACAGTGAAGGTCGATCCGCCCTGGAAGCTCACATCGAACAGGCTCGTGGCGGGAGAAAGACTTCGCCGTGTGCTGGCGACCTGTTGGCCTGGCACGTAGACCTTGTCGTCTATGGGCACAGAGAATCCGATAGCGGGCACCTGCCCTTTAGGCTGAAGCAGGATCAGTTGGATCGGCGACAGCTCCAAAGGAAAATCGTCGAGGATTCCTGAGGTTAACGGCGCGATTACAAGCACGGTGAAGGGCCCGCTGGGAACCTGGCGACGTTGCGCCGACACAAACGAAAGCTTTTCCTCATACTCCACCAGACCCGCGTAACGCTTGCCGTCTGCTGCGGCCAGCAAGAGCTGTCCGCGATTCACGGATACGTCCAGTCCTGGCCAATTCTTTTGCTGCTCTTCAATGAGGCCAGCGATGCCGGGACGCAAACGCACCTCCGGGCTCACGGGAGCTCGGCTCAAAGACGCCTCACGCTCGATCGCGCCGGCGATGGTGTCGGCATCCGCGCTGATGATATTGACCCGTTCCTGAATGGCGTCCTGTAGAAGGTGGGCCCCGATCTGTAAGTAGAAAAGATATGTAGCGATGAGAACTATCGTCAGCAGCAGGACGATGGGCACCACGGACATGAACACATACGCAACGATCAGGCGGTTACGCAGACTCCAGAGAACTCGCTTGCGCACCCAGGGAATCAGGCGGATCACGAAATAGAGAATCGCGACAAATCCCAGAACTCCGAGGAAGGTTGCAAACGGCAGTGCAACGCCCAAAGCGAGCGGGAGCCGGTCCAAGAGGTATATAAACAGGAGCCCGAATGCCACGCGGTCCAGCGGGGTGGTCCGCCGAAGGTAGAGCCAGAAAAGGCGCGGGGAGAATGGATTCATGGAGACGGCTTCGCGAAGGGTACCGGTCAAGAAATCAAGCCCGCCGTCGCTTTACCAGAGCCGCAATTTAACATGGACATGAGGACTCGAGCCGGTTCTTTATCGAGCGCATCCGGCAGCTCTCATTATTGCGCGAAGCGGTCGCCTTTTTGGACGCGGCTGTGATGGCGGCTGTAGCTGAAGTAGATCACCAGCCCGATGAGCAGCCAGACAATCAGCCGAACCCAGTTCACCACCCCGAGTTTGTACATCATGTAGCCGTTGAAGGCGATCCCGAGAATCGGAACGAAGGGAACCCAGGGCGTTCGAAAAGGGCGAGCCTGGCCGGGATTCGTCCGGCGTAAGACCAGCACTGAAATGCACACGAGAACGAACGCAAAGAGAGTGCCAATGTTCACCATCTTGCCGATGTCGTCGATGGGAACGAGGCTTCCCACGATCGCAGCCAGCAGGCCAACCAGTATCGTGTTCTTGTACGGAGTGCGGAACCTCGGGTGAATCGCGGCAAAAAACTTTCGCGGTAGAAGTCCGTCGCAAGCCATCGAATACAGCACGCGGGTCTGTCCAAGCAGCATTACGAGCATGACGCTGGTCAGCCCGGCAAGCGCGCCGGCAGTGATCAGGTAAGACGCTTTGGTGAGACCGCGGTCGAGGAAGGCGACCGCGAGCGGCGCTTCCACATTCACTTCCTTCCACGGCACCATCCCGGTTAGCACGGCCGCAACCAAAATGTACAAGACCGTGCAGACTAGAAGCGAGACGATGATCCCAATGGGAAGATCGCGCTGGGGGTTTTTCGCCTCCTGGGCAGTCGTGGAAACGGCGTCGAATCCGATGTATGCGAAAAAGATGTAGGCCGCGCCAGCTCCGATTCCCGAAAAGCCCATGGGTGCGAACGAAGCCCAGTCATGGCCCCAGTTCGAAGGATGCACGTAGCGCATGCCAAGGAGGATGATGAACAGCACGACCGCGACTTTCACGATCACAATCGCGCTGTTAAACGTCGCGCTTTCCTGAATTCCGACGATCAGAATCGCCGTGATTACCAGGGCGATCAGGAACGCAGGAAGATTAAATCCAATTTCGAAACCGAAGAGGTGCGGCGCCCCGACCAAATCGTGCGCTCGCCGAAGAAGCTCGGGAGATTGACCGCTGATAATGTCTCCGACTTTGGTCAAGAATGCTTGCGTTCCAGCCACGAGACCGGGGTCGGAAGAATGCACCATCTGCCGAGCCACGATATTTTCGGCCGTCCGGAGAGATGTCCAGTGGTCGTACGCAAGCCAGAGCGGCATCCTGACGCCGAAGATATTAAGGAACTCGATGAAATGGTTCGACCATCCAGAGGAAACTGTGCTCGCGCCCATTGCGTACTCGAGCGTGAGGTCCCAGCCGATAATCCACGCGAAAAGCTCTCCCAGCGCGGCATAGGCGTACGTGTAGGCGCTGCCCGCCAAAGGGATGAGAGCTGCAAATTCCGCATAGCAGAGCCCGGCAAAAGCGCATCCGAGGCCCGATATCACAAAAGATAGCATCAGTCCCGGCCCGGCATAGTGGGCTCCGAGACCGGAGAGAACGAAAATGCCCGCGCCGATGATGGCGCCTACCCCGAGAGCCGTAAGCGTCACCGGCCCAAGCGTGCGCTTCAACGTGTGCACGCCCGCGTCGTCGGCTTCGTTCAGCAGCCAGTCCATCGGCTTCTTTGCAAGGAGCGGATTGCCCATCCGGAATTGCCTCCCTATCGCGAGACGATTGCCCGCTATGCTTTCGCGGGCGACTTTCCTGCCCATTTCCACACGACGTACACAGGCACGCCCAGCAAAACGATAATCAGGCCCGGCCAGGTGTACTGAGGTTTATATCTCAACAATTGGATTTCGAGAAACACAGCCATCACGATGTAGATCGCCGGCAGGAACGGATAACCGAATGCTCGATACGGCCGGTCCATCTCCGGGCGTTTCACGCGCAGGACAAACAGCCCAGTCAACGTGAGGATGTAAAAGATCACGACCGCGAAAATGAGGAAGTCGAGCAACTGTCCATACGTCCCCGAGAGGCATAAGATCGAGGCCCACACGCACTGCACCACCAGAGCTACGGCGGGAGCATGATGCCGATTCACTCTGCCGGCGGACGCGAAGAAGAGCCGGTCCTTGGCCATCGCGTAGTAGATGCGCGCGCCAGAAAGAATCAATCCGTTGTTGCAGCCGAAGGTCGAAACCAGTATGGCCAGGGCCATCAGAATCGCGCCTCGTGGGCCGACGATCACTTCGGCAACGGCCGTTGCCACCCGTCCGTCGGCGGCGAATTCGATTCCGCGCGATAGCGCTGTGGCTCCGTGCGGATCACCGGCCAGCGGCAGCACTCTGAGATATGCCAGAT
>PKUY01000072.1 GCA_003131705.1 Acidobacteriota bacterium
ACTTGATTGCATAACAATGTTGGCTCCTCGACCCGAGTAGACTGTGGTTTGTCGACGACCAAAGGCTCGGGAGAGTCGGAGTAGGGATCACAGTTGCCCATGACCCCCTCCGCGGATCCGGACGAGCGGATTTCCCGCATCCGGCTCTTACCTTAGGTGACCACGCCCATGCGGCGCAGAGGATAAGGATGATAGATGCGGACAGGAGACAGCCAGTGAGCAATGAGCCGATGCATTCGATCCCAGGGGACATGGCCGTTCTGACTGCGGCGTGATAAGGCGCGGTGCCACAGCCGTCCTACTTGGAGTCGAAAAAGATGCAGCGCGGCGTCGTTCATGGGCACACCATAGTAGCGATTGTGTCCATCAACCACTGTTCGTAGCCACTGACCTACTTCGGGGATGGGGTGGTGCATGCGTCGCCGAAGCTCGGCTTTTACCTCGTTCAGCTTCGCTTGTAACCTTTTGCGGATCGTCTGCCGCAACACTGTGAAACGCCCTGAGCTCCTTTTCTTTCCGCAGATGTGCGTAAAGCCAAGGAAGTTGAACGTTTCAGGTTTCCCCTCTCCACGCCGTTGGCGGTCCCGGATCGCAAATGGTCCGAACTCCAATAGGCGCGTTTTCTCGGGATGCAGCTCGAGGGCGAACTTCCGCATTCGTTCCGTCAGTTCCGCCTGGAACCGCTTGGCATCCGATTTTCCCTGGAATCCAACGACGATGTCGTCCGCAAATCGCACGATGATGACATCACCGCGTGCTTGCTTTCGGCGCCACGATTGGACCCACAGGTCGAATACGTAATGGAGGTAGACGTTGGCCAACAGCGGCGATGCGCTGCCGCCTTGAGGCGTGCCTTCTTCCACTCGTATCCGCTTCCCATCCTCCAACACGCCGGCGTTCAACCATTTCTGGATGAGTCGCACAACGCGTCGGTCCGCAATTCGATGCTCGATGAACTTCACCAGCCATTCGTGCGAAATCTTGTCGAAAAAGCTGCGAATATCCAAATCAAGCACCCAGCTCACTCTTCTTGTCAGCAGTCCGGTGTAGAGCGCGTCCAATGCTTGATGCTGGCTTCGCTTTGGCCGGAACCCGTACGAGAAACCGAGAAAGTCCGTTTCGTAGATGGTGTTCAGCACCTCAACCGTCGCACGCTGGACGATCTTATCTTCCAGCGCCGTTACTCCTAGCGGTCTTTGCCGCCCGTCGGCCTTAGGGATGTACACCCTTCTCACCGGCTTTGCTCGGTACGCTCCTTGCTTCAGCCTCTCGCAGAGCTCTTGGAGATGATTCTCCAGTTGCTCTCCGTAGTGCCGCCACGTCTCCCCGTCCACACCTGCCGAGGCTTCCTTCTTCAAACGGAAGTAGGCCATGCGAAGTGTTTCTAGGTTGTAGATGTGGTGCAGGAGTGCTGTGAACCGTAACTTCTTATCTTTTCTTGCTGCCTGACGTACCCGCTCCAGCGCATTGGGCGCATCGGTCCGGCTCGGTGTCCGGGTTGCGTTTTGCTGTAGCAGGTTCCCTTTGGTCAAACCTCTTCCCTCCATCCCCTCCGCCTCCGGTTTCCCAGTCTTGTTCGGGGATTTCTCAGGTACTACAGGTCTGTCCGACTTCCCGTGTTCGTTCATCGTCGGCGTACGTCTTTGAACTTCCCGACGCGCCCCGGTCTTGCTATCTCCGGATGAACACGGGATCTCCCGGTTCCCTTGCGAGGTGCTTCCATACGTGCGCGGGGTCTATGACCGCGCGGGACCCCGACACACCTCGCGGTATCGGTGTGCCTGGTAATGCCTTCCGCTTCTCCTTACAGCGTCGGCGTCCCGGAGTTAGTTCTTACGCGGCTGAATACCCGTCCCATATTTTCCCCTGTCAACGCTTCGACGCCACCCTCGCGGGAGACTCCGCATGACTCGGGGTCGATGTGGCTCGCTATTCCTTCATCGAGTGACCTTGCATTCACTTCACCTCGCCGGTTTCCCCGGCGCACAAGGAGCCGAACATGGTGATTANNCGAAGAGATGTTTGGGTCGGACTGAAACCGACCGAAAGATTACAGGAGAGCCGTGGTCGTCGGCACTGGGGCCAAAGAACACGACAAACGAAAACACTGTCAGGAGTGAACGGAGAGATGTGCGCAAAAATAGTTTGACAGAGCCGGAGTTGTTAGAGATGTCCGGCTATCAGGCACTGGCCTGTTTGCAGTCTTCTATGAGATAACGACTCCACTCATGGGGGCTAGAGGAAAGCCGAGGAGACCAAGCATGACAACTGAATCGAAAACAGAATGGAAAGTCGAAGGAGTTGGCCAGGCAACAAGGATCCTGGCCAACTGTCTGGCCTGCCACAACTCAGCGATGATGTACGGACCGCCCGAGAAGGTTAGTCGCGATGTTTTCAGGCACGGTGGTTGCGCCGGTAAGGTTGAAGTTATTCCGAAAGAGATCATCGACCTGTACTTGCAGCGTGCCGTTATCTCTGAAAAGTGAGTGTTGAACGGAAACCCGTTCACCGTCAAATCCGCGTCACGCGCCCCCTACGCGGCCCCACTCTTCGGGCCGCAAAGTGGGAACCAGTTTTTCTCGCGGCGCTAGAGCCCGCCGTTATGGAAATACCCTCGCAAAGTTCGCAACGCTTGGCAATTCGGCGGCGGCGCGGGCCGTTGGTGCCGACGCGGAGACCGGGTACGGCGTAGTCTCGAGTTCCTTACTGAGTTGGGGATCTCTTGGTTAAAGTTTGTGCGGCGAAGAGAGGCGAGACTCACGCTCAAGTGCAGCTTGGTCGTGGTCAAATCGAAGCGATGGAATTCGTCCGGTCACCGTTCGAGCAGTTAGGGCCTGACTCGATGGCGAATCGGTTTCGCCATCTTGTTAGCAATGTGAAGCAGCAGCCTCCGATCGGGTTCCTCAACACGGTGAAGCAGTCTGCGAAACTGATCTAGGACCCGTCCGTCCTTCCCGTCACTTCCCCAGGCATCATCCGCACTCTTCCGCTTCGAAAGTTTTGGCAACGCGGGCGGTTCTTCGCCGTCGTAGAAAAGGTGGTACATCGGAACTTCCATAGCCCGCGCCAGCTTCTCGAGGGTCTCGATCGCCGGAACGGTATGACCGTTTTCGACTCGGGAGATGTAGCAGCGGAGCAAACCGCTGCGCCTTTGGATGTCTCCCTGTGAGAGATGCTTCGCCTCGCGCAGTGCTCGCAATCTATCAGCGATAACCATGTGTGATACCTCCAGGTTTTCGAAACAGGAAAGTCGCACTGATTCTATCGCCGGAGTGCCTCGCTGCCAAGATCATCATAACCACAGATCGTTAGTGATCGGGCCGTGGGCATGGCTTCGCATATCCAGGACTAACCGGAGTTACGATGGAATCCTTGGGTTCAAGCCGCTTAGGTAAATGAGTTGGAGCCAGAGCATAGGCAGTCCCACCAACCCGTCTGCCAACACACGAGACAAACAGAAGTCTGTTCGACACCGCACGCAGTGCCGTCTGGCAGTCTCTTGCATTAATTTGGGTGTTGAGGAGGGTCAATCGACGGAGAGCGCAACGCAAACGGGGCTGCTACTCTTTCGTGCCTGATTCGAAGTTTTTGGCAAACTCGCGTATGCCTTTTGCGTTAAGTTTTTTCTCGCGGTCCAGTTCCACGATCTGTCCTACTGTCAGCATGTAGCCCATCACATCGAACGTGTGGCCTTGCGGACCCACGGCTGCCTTACTCACCGAGATGTTTTGTTTCACGAGATTTCGTAAGGCTTTGTTAACTGCAGCGCTGTACGCCATTCAAAAGTCCTCCTCCCAGCCGACTGCCACCCCACTCGCACCCAAACTGTACCCAGTCGGCCCCCAAACCCACCAAACTAACCGCATTATAGCGCTCGAAGCGGCTTGGATGTAAAGGAGAGACCGCGTCACGCATCTCACAGTTAGGCGAATGGGAAGCTTTGCTTCTATCCCAGCCCGACCAGGGATGCGAGGTACCTAATAAAATCGTCAGCAATTCAAGGAGAGGATCGCGATGAAAAGAAATTATATTTTTGTTGCGGCACTTTGTTTTGTAGTTCTTTCATTGGCGCACGTCGCGTCGGCGCAGGATGCTAGGGTGGCTGGTTCGTGGGATCTCAGCGCGCCCGGCCGCGACGGCAACGTGGTGACCCAGACGCTCACACTGCAGCAGGACGGCACCAAACTTACCGGCACGCTGAAGGGCCAACGAGGAGACGCGCCAGTCACGGGCACCATCAGCGCGAACAATATCAGTTTCTCCGTAACGCGGGCCACGCCGAACGGCGAAATGAAGATCGACTACATGGGCACAGTTGAAGGGGATGCGATGAAGGGCTCTCTCACTGTGATGGGAAACACCGTGAACTGGACGGCTAAGCGCTCTCCGGGAGCCAGTTCGGGAAACTGAAGAACTCGAAGCGCAGAGAAATTAGTCTTGTATGATTTTCAGGAGCTGGAAGTGCCCGCAGATGTAGAGGGCAATGACGTGCTAGCGGCCGCCGGGATCACCGGTACAGGAGCTTTGGCAACCGCGCCTAACCCTAAGATGGTTGTACGACTCAAGAAAAGTGGAGATCTTAAATAGGCCCGTCATCCGCCCACTTATTATTTTGATGTTTTTCGAATCTCAATGCGGTCGACGACCCTGACTTCCACTTAACGCGTAACGAGCTAGAGGTCTTTCAGAGCGGCCTGGCATCGGTCACGCGCGACATAGTAGTGCGCCTGCGAAGGCTAAACTTTTGAATGATTGCATTTGCATCTGCTGAACCATCGATTCGTCATTCCCAAAACGCACCGCCAGCCACGCACCGCCAACCCACGCCGGTGGCAGGCACATCTTTCAACTCGATCGAACATTTTACCCGGCGATTTTAAATTGGGCGCAATGTAAGAGGGCTTTGAACTGCCTTAACTGCTTTAATTGCATTACTTATGAAATTTCTTGCCGCTCTGGCACGCCTCCTGCCCTAGCTAGTGCAGCTAGGTAGATCTAGGACGCCGAGCGCAGGAGGCTGATTGTGACAAAACACAAACTGAGTGCAGTCGCTGTGTTATTTGTGCTGGGCAGTATTCTGGCCTTGGTCGCTACTTGGGATGCTCCCGAAGACGGGTCGGCACAAACCAGACTCCCCAGAACAGGAGCGTAGGTTTGAACTCGAATATGAATCGATGCAAACAAATCCATGGCTTTCTAGGAGGCTAGACATGGCAGAAAACAATTTCGCCAAAGTGGGTTACTTGGTAGGAGCGTTGGGCGTCGGATCGCTGATCGGCATCCTCTTCGCGCCGAATTCTGGAGATGAGACCCGCGAATATCTAGCGAATAAGGCAAAAATAGGTCGTGGATATGCTAAGAAGCAAGCGCGGGATATTAAGGACCGCGCCGAAGAGTTGGTCGAACGTGGCAAAGAGGTGGTCGCTGCGAAGAAGAAACAAATTGCGACAGCCGTGAACTTTGGCCGCGAAGTTTACAGCTACGAGCGCCAGATGGCGAGGAAAGTAGATCGAAGCCCCCTTCAATCAAGCGCAGGCCACTATGAAACTTAAACTTTAATCTTCACCTTGTCCTTAACGATTCTCCACACTTCGCCGGAAACTGCAAAAGCCGCACTAGCGTCCGACGATATAGAGAAGCGGATGACTAGCGGCTCAGAGAAGCCGTAAATGACAAAATTGGTATCGAGCCCAGCCCCTGAACCGCTCAGGGCACATGATTCTTGCTGGCCGTGATGTCGAGCCACCCGATGAACCGCCCGGTGCCGATCTCAGTTTTCTCCGACCAGCGCCGGACGAAATCCACGATCTGGTCCCGCATATCGTGCGGAACCCAGACCCCGGTCAGAGTTCCCCAACTCTTTTTTTAAGGGCAACATGTTCCGCCATCAGTTCGGCCAACACTTCATTCTTCCTCTGGATCTTCCTTTCCAGATGGGCGATTCGTTCCTGTTCGGCCTGATGGTCGGTCCGTCCTCGCTGCTGGAAAGCCGCCGCCCCGTTCTCGAAGAACTCCTTCTGCCAACGGTAGAACACCGTCGGCCTCAACCCAAACTCATCACAAAGCATGGAAACCGGCTCCTGTTCCAGCAAATGCCGCCTCAGAATGGCGACATTCTCTTCTCCGCTGTAATGCTTTCGTGGTTTCTTCACGCGCTCTCTCCGCTATCTTAACGGTTGAGCGCCCTTTCTATTTCCTGCTGAGGCAGGACACTCGGAGCACCGCAGCGCATTAGGCTGGGCAGTTGGTATATCAGCGCGCACTTCTATTTTCGTGCTTATATGGTTGGCTTCTGGTCTGAGAGAATTTGGGGCTGTTTTAGTAGCGAGCGAACCAATGCGGGCACTTCAGGGCCTGTCCCGCCGCTTTCTCTTCGGCGTCACGGAGATTCTTGAATATGAAACTGCAA
>PKUY01000125.1 GCA_003131705.1 Acidobacteriota bacterium
TGAAGTGCGTTTGGCATCTGCATTCGTCTTCTTCACTGCTTTTACTCTCATAGTTCTCTCCTTACGTCGTCGTGTGAGCCGTGAAGCTGGCTTCGCACTGCGGCTATTCCACCTCGTTTAATCCCCAGCCGCAAAACTCCATGGACACCTTGAAGTGATGGCCGCTGATCGCCTTCTGGGATACGTACCGAAAAAAGGTGCCGGGCCGGTACCCCTCGAACCTCGCATCGGCGCCACCCATTTCCTTCCAGCTATCGTTCCATTGGGGATTGAACTCAACAGCCGAACCTCCCGCCAACAAATGGATGGCGGTTCCGCCGCTCCATCGGTCGTAATCGAACACAGCGCACCAGTTGAGGAACTGCGGTTCGATTGGCCTTCTAATTTTCGCAAGCCAGCGCTCAAGTTTTCGTTGTGCTCTTCCCGGCGTGATGAAGAACGGGAATGTTAACGTTCCACACACTTTCCACTCGTACGGTGCCTCGCGATCTTCCGCATCGAATTCCTTCTGAAGATGATCCAGATATTTATTGAGACCTGTGTAATTCATAGAAACTCCTTTGCTCTCTTTCTCCGAATGTCTATCGAGTTCATGAGTCCCGGAATTGTTTCCGGGCTCTGGGTTAAACTTTCAATCCACTGCAAGAGTGCGGCACGGGAAAACCTGATACATCGGGCTGAGATTTTGATGACCGGAATCTTCTTCGCAGAGACAAAATGGTAGATGGTCCCCGCATCCAGACGTAAAAACTCCGCAGCGTCAACGACAGTCATCAGTCGATCTCCCTCGGGACTGGTTCGATTCAGTTGACCGGTTGAATCGGGCGACAGCGAAATAAGCGAAGAATGGGTCGAATCGTTCTTATTTCGCATCTTTCGCACCTTCGGTGAGAACGAACCACCACTCGTCAGGTCGGCCACCGGTCGGCTCGGCTTTGCATGAAGCAAGCCCGCTCTGAGCGAGCACAACTAACGCTCTGCCGATGTCACCACTTTTCCGATGACCTCCGAACAGGCTTGAGATTTCGGTGCGAGTGAGGCCTGAAGGACTGCTTCGAAGAGCGGCGAGCACTTCGTCCGCGACGGGGTCGCCTAGTGATTCTCCAAAAATGAATCGCGCGGAGGCTTGAGCGTAGTCCCAGAGGGCCAGAGCGGCTTTCAAATGTCTCGATTGAATTCGCGGTGATTGATCAAGCAGGGCGTAAATCAAGGCCAATCTGTTTACTTGGGACTCTCCGCGACTCGTTACCGCTCCCGTTAACCCCGCTGTTCCTTCGGAGAGTTTCGAATATACCTCTTTCCAAAGCTGGCGAGCCTTGGCGCTCAGTCGAACTTCCTCAACACTTCGAGCCCATTCGATTGTTGAGACCAGTCGCGCAGTGATCTGCGATAGATCCCCGTCGTCGATCCGGCCGGGCTCTGGCAAGACTTTCGAACGCTTCACGCACAGCCACAAAAATCGNNTTCCAAGTTCGGTTTCATTGAGGTAGCGCCGCAGTTCGAGCGATGTGATGTGGCCGATTATCGAAATATGCGCACCGGTCGCTTGCGCTGGGCTGTTCTTCGTAATAGTTCGGAGGTTGCCGTTGTCCCAAGCTTGTCGAATAACTGTTGATAAAATGTTTGATTCCCGCGCCATCAACTTGAGCTGCTGAGCAAATTCAGACTCGACGGCAAGTAGGCGCTTATCGTCTACCCCTATGTCGAGGACCTTGTCGCCATCCTTCGAATATGTTGGGTCACGGACCGCCCATATCAGCCCTTCCTCGGACGACAGCCCTGACATCACGCGCGCATCTGCCCAATTTGTATCCTCCTCTCGAAGTATTCGTTTGATATGTGACAAGGACGAGCCTTTACGGGCCTTTGACGTGGCACCGACAAGTACCGTAAACAGGTTCGTAAAATGGTTATCCGCCTCGACAAGAATGTGGGCACTACGTCCAATTACATTCCCAAATCCCACCAAGAATTGAGCAAGCAGGGCGATGGGGTCAGACTCGGAATGAGGCTCGATGAGCGCAACGACCTCGCCCGCCAATCCATGAAATGCATCTGAAGCAGGCGGGTCGGGCCAAGTCGCAGTTTTGACATCGTATTGGGGACCGGAAGGAACCGCTGCGATACCTAGCCACTCTGTGAGTTTTGATACAACGTTATCGCCGATGAGTGCCGCCAATCGTGGTATCCCTGTCGCTGGCAGGCCCTTGACTATGCGGGTGACCGTGCTTTCAACATCTGCCTGCCGGGATCTCCATTCCTCATCCCGCATGGATACGGAAGCTGCAGCGGCCACGAACGTTTTTATTGCCTCAGCAGTCCAACCATTTCTGAAAAGAAAACCCGCAAGGGCGAGTGTCACATCATGCCTCGACCCCTTGACCGGCCAATGCCGCGCCATGAGCGAGCAGGCCGCAACTCTACGGACGGCCTGTCGCAAGGTTTCGGCGTCGACGATCCCCGGGTCTCCGGCGATTACCCAGTGAAACGTTTCACCGGACGGATGGATCGATGGAGGTGCGACTGTTTGCTGGCCGTTGGAGCGAAGTTCGGCGAGCGTCGCTCCATTTATATCTGTGAGTCGCAGCGGTGAAGGTACCGGACTTGCCTTGAACCAATAATGGCTACGCGGCTTTCCGTCACGTCCGTGAATACGGTTGGTCGGAGGCAAGAAGGTTGCGGCGACTGAAATTGCTTCCTCGCAATCGAGATCGACATCAACCAAGCCGCCGCTGGCATCACCGAGTATTACTCCGAGATTGTCGTGAGGCCCGAAAGCGTCTTCGAGATCGTTAATGTTGAGCCTTAGTTCGGTCCAATTTTTGACAGACGGGGCTTTACGCCGTGGAGCAATGGGAACTACGGCAAAGCCGCGAAGCAGGAAAAGTCGAGCCTGTTTGAGGATTTTTTCTTTGAACGTGCGAAGCTTCTTCGAAATTTTCTTCATCATTTCCTCCGAAATGCGAGGAAACACTAAATGAACGGAGACGAAAACACCCGGAAACGAAACAGTTTTTGTTTCGGTTTTCATTTCCGGATTTTGGGAGGGCTATATTGTGTGGCGGAGTAGCTGACCACCAATTCGGTGGTACGAGAGGGCCTAGGACCGCGAGGTTTCTGACTTCTTTCTCTTGTCCGATATTTCGCTTAATTCGCTCATCAGATCCAGCATATCTGATCGCTTAATGAGCTTTCGAATGTCTTCTGCGTCATGAGACCCAGCATAGTGAGGGTCGTATCCAATGGCGACCGCATCAGTAATAGCTGCTATTTCCGCGTAGTGATCGCGTCCAGTCGTACGATGAATCACTTGGTGCAAGAAGACAAGGTGCTGATCTCGGCCGCCCTTACGTCTATTGTCCATACCCTTCAGGATCTCACCGGCTATCCGCTTAAGGGCTGTCGCGTAGGCTCTCATTTGCTTTGTATCAGGCGTAAAGTGGATTTCCGTATCGAGATAGGAGTTG